>JBIOVA010000026.1:0-58803 GCA_044867485.1 Lacipirellulaceae bacterium
GCGGCACGATGGGCTTGCTGAAGGCGTGGTTTTGTCGCGACGCGTATTTTTGGCGACATAATTCCCCCATTCGGGTGGGTGGCGCATCAGGGCTTGCTCGCCAGTTCTCGACGGCGTCCGCACGGCGACCAGGCGGGGTCGAAATGTCAAAGAGCTCACCGTTGGAGCCTAGCAGAGGGCGCGGCCAAATTCAGCAAGAATTTTTGGGCCGTTTTTTCGGGCGGGCAAGGGCCTCACGCCAAGGCGCGAAGGCGCAAAGGGAGAGGGACCGGCGTGAGGGCAGCGCCGATTCTCGGAGAAAATCGGATACGTAGGCGATTCTCTCCGAGAATCGCAGTCCGCGCTAGTCTCGCGTTACGGCAGGATTCTCGGGTGGCACGCCCAAGGTCCGCCGCAGGGCGTGGAACGGAAGCTACACGTTGGCCGCTTCAACCACGCCCCGCGAAGACTTGGGCGTGCCACCCTGACCCGAAAAAACAAGCGTGACGCAACACTAGTACCGCCCTGCAAGGGAGGGGGAATTGAACCCCGCTCTATGCTGATGCGCGCTTGCGGACTTCCCCGCGCATAAACGCCAGCGCGTCGCGGGCGAGCTGCTCCTCGCTGTCGTACATGCGCCGCCAGATCTTCGTCGCCGCGGCAATTGCCGGGAGCAAGAGGCCGAATGCCTCGACGGTCATCCAGCCGTCGTACCCTGTCGCCCGAAACGCGTCGAATGTTTCCGCCCACCGCACGCCGCCACGGCCGGGCGTGCTGCGGTCGTTCTCCGAGATGTGCACGTGAGACGTAAAGGGCGCGCACTTACGAATCGCCTCGCCGACGTTCTTTTCCTCGATGTTGGCGTGGAACGTGTCGTACATCATCCGGCAGCTCGGATGATTGACGTCGGCGACGAACCGTGCCGCGTCGGCCGAGCAGGTGAGGAAGTAGGTCTCAAAGCGGTTGAGGAATTCGACGGCGAGCGTTACGCCCGTCTTGGCCGCGTGCTCGGCGACCTGCCGCATGCTGTCGACGCCCCATTTCCATTCATCCGCCGTCGGCCCGCCGCCGCTGAACTGCCCAAGCGCCGAGTGAAACGGCCCGCAGAGCACCGTGGCCCCCAGCGCCTGGCAGCAATCAAGGGTGCGCTTCGACGCCGCCACGCCCACGGCGCGCACCTTCGCGTCGGGCGAGATCGGATTGTCCGGCTCCAAGCGGATCGTCACTGCCGTGCTTTCGAGACCCGCGTCCTTGAGCCGTTGGCCCCATTGGGCGTACAACTCCTCATCGAGGACGAACATCGGGACTTCGACGCCGTCATAGCCCATCGTCTTGAGCCGATCGATCACCGGCAGCAAGCCGTCGTGGAGGTGATCGTCCCACAGCAGGAGATTCATGCCGTATTTCATGGCACCTATACGCGTAGAGTTCTTAGCTACGCAGACACGAGGAAAGCTTGATGGTCGTTTGTTTCAGAATTGTCCGCAGATGGCGCAGATGCTCACAGATGAGAAGAGAGAATAAGGCGTTTGTATTCGAGGCGTGCTGTGCCGAAGTTCACGAGCAGCCCTCGTTCGCAGGAGGTTGCCTTGAGGTAATTGATGACAATGGCCTGGTGCGTCGATGTTAGTCCAGAAATCGCCTTGAGCTCAAGGATGATATCGTCGTAACACAGAAAGTCAGCCGCAAAATGAGTGATCAGGCGGACGCCATCGTATTCGATGGGAAGCAATTTCTCTCGAAGGAAGGGAATTGCGCGCCGCGTGAGTTCGATTGACAGGGCTTCTTGATAGACCGACTCGAGAAAACCTGGGCCGAGCTTGTTATGCACGGCCATACAGGCGCCGATAATCGCAAACGTTTGTGGGTCGCGCTCTTCGCCCACGTCTTCGGCATTCGGCACGCGCAACGTCATTTCTTACTTCTTGCTGCTGGGAACATCTGCGCCCATCTGCGGACACCTCCAGATCGATTTAGACTGGGAGTTCGTACCCCGAGCGGCGCGGGCGGTCGAGCAGCTTATTCGCTTCCGCATCATCGACAAACTGCTCAACCTCCGGATTCCAGTGCAACTTCCGCCCCAACTCGCGTGCGATGTTGAGCAAGTGGCACACGCTGATCGAGCGGTGGCCGATCTCCACGTCGGCGTTTGGCAACTCGCGGCTCTTGATACAGTCGAGCCAGTTCTGAATGTGCGGCCGCGCGATCCAGCCGTCGCCCTCCCACTTGCCCTGCACCTCAGGCGGCGGGGCGTCCTGCACAAAATCGGGTGGGTTCGTCGTGAATTTGTTGCGGTTGATCTCCATCTTGCAGTCGGCGCCTACGAAAATGCCGCCGCCCATCGGCCCCGCGCCTTCCAGTTCGAAGCTCACCAGCGTGCCGTCGTCGTAGCGCATCGCCACCTTGCCATTGGGGCCGGGCGACTCCGGCCATAGCTCCGTCGGCCCGGTGAGGCTCTTGCCCAGGGCCCATTGAATTTGATCGACCCCGTGCGCGCCCCAGTTGGTCATCTCGCCGCCGGAATAATCTCGCCACTGCATCCAGCCGAACTGAAGCTGCGGGTTGAACGGCCGCAATTCGGTGGGCCCGCACCAGGTGTCCCAGTCGTCCCCTTCAGGGATCGGTTCCTCGGGCAAGTCGACCCGCGCCCGTGGCCCGGGGTAATTCACGCCCAGTGCCTTCTTCAGCTTGCCGAGCTTCCCGTCGCGGACGAACTCGCACGCGAAGCGATTGATTTCCATCGTCCGCTGTTGCGAGCCGACCTGAAAGATGCGCTCGTGCTTGCGGACCTGATCCACCAAAATCCGCCCCTCGCGGACATACGCGGTGAGCGGCTTCTCGGCGTACACATCAAGCCCCGCCTGCACCGCACGGACGCACGGCAGCGTGCGGCCGTGGTCCGGGGTGGCCACCACGACCGCGTCGAGCCCCTCGCGGTCGAACATCTCGCGGTAGTCCTGGTAGATCGTCCAGGGCGCGTTGTTTTTCATCTTCACCGCGTCGATGGCCCGGGCCTTGTAGCAGTCGGCCAGGGCGACAATGCGGCCCGGCGGCGGGACCTGGTCCATGAGCTGCCGGGCGCGATTGCCGCAACCGATGAAGCCGATGAGCACTTCCTCATTGGCGCCTGGCGCGCCTTCGCGGCCCAATACGCGGGCCGGGACGAACACCGGCGCCCCGAGGGCGGCGCCCGCTGCCGCGGCGCGTTTCACGAAGGTGCGACGCGATAAGTGGGAGTCGAGCGTCATGGCGGCTCCTGGCGAACAATGCTCCGACAAGCAGCGGCCCGCACGGCGCTAGGCGCGCCCCGCCGGTCCGACGAGCCGATCATTGTAAGCAGAACCACCGACGCGCGCCGACCGCCACCCGCCGCCGCGACGTCACGACTTATTCATCGCTCGCGTGCGGGCCGCCTTTTTCGCCGCCTTGCTCCGCGCGCTGGCCTTCTTTTTCCGCGCGGCGGCCGCCTTCTTGCCGCCGATTCGACCGCCCTTTTTCGCCGCCGCGTTGCTCGCCTGCTTCCCATAGCCCGAACCGCCCGGCTTCTCGCCGCCGCCGCTGTCCTTGTTCACCGTAGCCCAGGCGCGCCGCTTCGCTTCCTTCTTCTTCACGCCGCGGTCCTCGTAACCTTCGGCGATGTGTTCGGCCTTCCGTTTTTGTTTGTCCGTGTACTTGGATTTGTCGCCGCGCGGCATGACAAGACTCCTTGTGCAAGTTCTTGAATGCTGGAAGGGCGGATGAACAAAGCGACTAGCCGACAGAGGCGAACCGCCGCCCGGCTAACAACGTATGCAACGGATATGCCAGCGGCGAAGAAAGCGGCCCAAGCAGAGCTGCTCGGCGCCATGCCACGGTGGCCGCCTTGCGGTCGACGGCTGCGAGGCTGCTGTAACGCCAGCGAATTTCGTCCGCTTGATGCAGTGTTGGAGCGGAGTTCTCGCATTTGGCATGCAGTTTGCCCCTGACCTCGAAACACAAGCGGGGCCTTCGAGCCCATTCGACAAGGAGTCCAAGATGAGTCAAGAAACCATTCAACACAGAGCTGCGGTTGTGCGAAAGACTTGGACCTACGGCGAGCGCTTGCAGCGCGTCGTCGCCGCGCAAAAGCGCTGCCAGCAACTGCTTGCCCAGCTTGGACTGACCAACGTCCGCGAGATGGCGTATGCAGGCCAAGCAGCGCGCGGCTATCGCCCGCGCCGATCCGGCTGATGCTCTGTCCAAGACGTCGCGTTGACTCTGGCGGAGACCCAAAATTCAAGCGGGGACTAAAGCCATGGCAGTCTGCGAAGTTTGCGGCAACGACTACGAAAAAGCGTTTACCGTGACGCTCGACGGCGCGGGGCACACCTTCGACTCGTTTGAGTGTGCAATCCACGCTCTTGCGCCCTTGTGCAGCCACTGCGGTTGTCGGGTCGTCGGCCACGGCGTCGAGAAGGGCGCCGAGATATTCTGCTGCTCCCACTGCGCGGAGCATGCCGGGGTGCACTAAGTGCGCGGTAGCGGCCCATCTCCGCATTTCGCGGGTCGCCAGCGAATCACGCTGGCGGAGTGCTCACCACCGCTGCCCTCCCCATTTAGCCCCGCCGCTCGCGGCGGCCACGCGCGGAGCAAGCTCCGCGGCTAAATCTCTCGATGGCGTAACAGTGCTCGCCCCCATGAAACGGAAGGCGCGCGGTTTGCATCGCTCTTGCGCCGTTCCGTCAACGCATAGATCTCGAGGGAAAGGATGGCATTGCCATGAAACTTGATTCCATCGACGCGCTGTTCCTCCACGAGCTGCAAGACCTCTACAGCGCCGAAAAACAACTGGTCGCCGCGTTGCCCAAGATGGCCAAGGGCGCGTCCAACGAGGAACTGAAGTCCGCCTTCAAGGAACACTTCGAGCAGACCCAAGGGCACGTCAATCGCCTTGATAAAATCTTCAAGACCCTCGAGCTCAGCGCCGGCCGCTACAAATGCAAAGCCATGGAAGGGTTGATCGAGGAGGGCTCCGAGTTGCTCAAGGAGGACGCCGACGAGGCGGTTCGCGACGCGGCGCTCATCGGCGCCGCCCAGCGCGTGGAGCACTACGAGATCGCCGGCTACGGCACGGCCCGCACGTTCGCCGAGATGCTCGGCCACAGCGAAGCGGCCGAGCTGCTGCAGCAAACCCTCGACGAGGAAAAGGACACGGACCAACGACTTACGGAGCTGGCGCTGACTTCGGTCAACATCGAAGCCCAGAACAGCACCGAGCTGTAGCGTCGCCCGGAATCCTGACGCCTCCTCAGGAGGCGCTCGCGGCGTCCGGGTGGGTTTTGCGACGGCCTGCCTGGACGCCATTTTTTGCGCGGACGTTTTCACAATCGCCGAGGACGCAAATCTCTCCCATTCAAGCCCCTTCAGGTCAAGCAAGGAGCATGCGGCATGAAACGCAAAGAACGAGACAAAC
Source organism: Lacipirellulaceae bacterium (assembly GCA_044867485.1). Classification (GTDB taxonomy): domain Bacteria; phylum Planctomycetota; class Planctomycetia; order Pirellulales; family Lacipirellulaceae; genus Lacipirellula. The sequence goes on from JBIOVA010000026.1 coordinate 5,411, forward strand.
CTGTTCGCTTCGCAGTCGTCGGCCTGGGCCACATCGCCCAAGCGGCCGTAGTGCCGGCGTTCAAGCACGCTGAAAACTGTCGGCTGACGGCGCTGGTGAGCGACGATGCCGAAAAGGCTCGCGAAGTCGGCGAGATGTACGCCGTCGAGCACATTGTCGACTACGACCAGTACGATGCTTTTCTCGCCGCCGGCGAGGTTGACGCGATCTACATCGCCCTACCCAACAGCCTGCACTGCGACTTCGCTGAGCGGGCCGCGGCGGCCGGCGTCCACGTCCTCTGCGAAAAGCCGATGGCGGTGACCGAGGACGAGTGCAAGCGGATGATCACCGCCGCCCAGCGCGGCGGCGTGAAGCTGATGATCGCCTACCGCTTGCACTTCGAAGAAGCCAATCTGCGGGCCATCGACATCCTCGAATCGGGCTACATCGGCGAGCCGCGTGTGTTTACCTCCACGTTCACCATGCAGGTCGAGCCCGGCAATGTGCGCGTCCGGCCCGAGCTGGGCGGCGGCACGCTCTACGACATCGGAATTTACTGCATCAACGCCGCACGCTACTTGTTCCGCGACGAGCCCGTCGAAGTCGTCACCGCGAGCTTCAATGGCGGCGATCCGCGGTTCGAGGGCGTCGACGAAGCGACCGCGGCCATCCTCCGCTTTCCTGGCGACCGCGTCGCATCGTTCACCAGCAGTTTTGGCGTCGAAAGCGTTGCTTCCTATCGAGTCGTCGGCACGAAGGGCGACCTGCGCGTTGAGCCCGCCTACGACTACGCCAACGCGCTCAAGCACTTTCTCACCATCAACGGCAAGACGACCGAAACGGCGTTCCCGCAGCGGGACCAATTCGCACCGGAGCTGATCGAGTTCGCTCGCTGCATCCGCGAGGACCGCGACCCGGAGCCCAACGGCGTCGAAGGCCTGGCCGACGTCCGCATCATCGAGGCGATCTACAAGTCGGCCATCGAGCGACGGCCGATTCACATCCCGGCAATTCACAAGACGACCCGTCCCAGCCTGGACCAGGCGATCCATCGTCCAGCGGTGAAGAAGCCAAAGCTGGTCGGCGTCGAAAGCCCGTCGGGCGACTGACCAGCGGGTCCCTCGCGACAGGCAACCGCGGGAACAAAAAAAGGCCCGGCACAAAGCTGCGCTCCGTGCCGGGCCGCCCTTACGAGAGGGGTCGACTCTCGCACTTGTTCGTGAAACCTACTACTGCCGCCGTGGTTGAACGCCGTCGCGACGAGCCTGCTCGGCTGAACCATCGCGCGCGCTCGCCTCAAGTTCCTTGCCAATCTCCTTCGCCTTGGCGAGATGACCTTCGACGGTCCGCTCCGCCTCCTGGATGAACTGCTGCAATTGGCCGGAGGCAAACTCCCTGCTGCCGCGCAGCTTGGCGAGCGTGGCGATGTGCGCCCCTATCTGCTGACCGATGTAGCAGCGATCGAAGTCGGCGCCTTCACGCTCGCCAAGTTCCTTTTGCGTCAGCGTCAAGCACTCCTGCGCCACACGCCGCTGCAGCGCCGTCATCTGGGCGTTCATTCCGCCTGCCGTCTGGCCGGGCGTTGCACGGGCGGCCGTCACGGCGCCCTGTCCGGCCTGCAGCTCGAGATTTTGCGAGGCCAATTGCGGCGCCACCTGATGCAACTTCTGGAGCGCCGCGCGATGATCCTTGATCATCATTTGCACGAACTCCTTCACTCTCTCATTCTGCACGCGGCCCTCGGCGAACTGCGCCAGGGCGATTTCTTCTTGATTCCCCAAGGCAATGCACGTGGCAATGCCCTCGTCCAGCGAAGCCGCCGCGCCAGCTTGGCTCGCTTGCCCGGTTTGCGCCGGCAGCGTGCGAACCGGCGCCTGCGGGTCCGCGACGGCTTGTCCACGAGCGTTGGACGCCACGGCTGCCAGCACGACCACGGCGGGAATTAGGGATCTGTACATAACTGAGTCCTCCTCAAGATTGTTGTGAGTTGGCACGGAATCGTGGGAACAACGGACTTCTCGACAACGCTGCCCAAAACACCCCTCACCTCCCTTCACGATGCATCGATGGCTGCGATGCATAATCACGTTCGCAACGCGCGTCGCCTCGCGGCGTCGAGATGAACGAGCGCCGGCCGCAATGAGTGTGCCGACAATCGTTAATAATTCGCAGCACCGCCACACACCCGCTTGCGCTCGAACGGCGCAGCGGCAACGACATTGGGGCGTCGTTCGGCGAGTTCCCCCACTGACCGTTTATCGACCCCCATGCTCGGTCGTCGACCATCGAAGGCGGCGCCGGAACTCGCCCAGCAGTTTTCCCCCTAGTTCGGGTTGTCGCACGGCGACGAACTCTCGGCATGAAAAGTGCTTTCAGTTCCCAGGGGGGAAGCTTCGGAGACAGGACGCCGCCGTATCCACGTTGAGGGAACAATGGACACCAAGGACTTTGTGATCGGCACATTTGATTCGCCTGACGGCGTCGGCGTCGCTCTCGAGGAGTTTAGACGCCGCGGCTGGGGTGACGACAGTATTTCAGTCATCACCCGCGGCAACGAAGAGGATCTCCACGGACTCAGCTTCATCCAGCACGATGATCGCACGGAGCGATCGGCAGTTATCGGAGGAGCCGCCGGCGCCGCGATCGGCCTTCTCGCCGGTTCGTCGCTGTTTATCCTTCCCGGACTCGGGCCGGTGTTCATCGGCGGCGCGATGGCCAGCGGCATTACCGGTGGACTCGTCGGCGGACTCATCGGCGCCATGGGCGGCTGGGGCATCAAGGACGATTTGGTGCGCAAGTACGAGCGAGCGCTGCGCGAGGGAAAGACACTTGTCGTGCTCGCGGGTGGGCCGGCCGCGCTGGCCGACGGGCAACAGGTGCTCGCCGTCCATGCCGACCACATCGACATCAACGCGGAGACGGCCGATTCCGATCGAGTCGATGCGTAACGGCCGTCGTAGGCCCCGCCACACTTCGAGTTTTCTCGGCCCGGCCGCTTCGCCGATTGCCGCGATCCGTTCCACAGGCGAGAATAAAAGTTGCGAGCGGCTCCCGCGTCGGCGGCGCGGCGAGAGGGGCGCTTTGCAGCCGTTTGTGTCACCACGCCGGAGCTAGCGAATGTCGGCGGAAGCTGCCTCCTCCACGCGCGACGCGACGGCGTATCTCTTCGGCGGCGGCGAGATGGGCCAGCGCCTGCGAAGCCGCGTTTGGGCCGACTCGTCGCTTGGACCCCCGGCCGACTGGCCATCGACGCTCAAGACGGCCGTCCGCATCATGCTGGCGTGCCCGCAGCCCATGCTCGTGTGGTGGGGCGATCAGCTCGCCACGATCTACAACGACGCCGCGATTCCCGCCCTCGGCGCCCGGCATCCCGCTGCGCTTGGCGCGCCCGCCGCGCAGGTGTGGCGCGACTGCTGGGATGCGGTCGGCCCGGCAGCGGAAGCCGCCGCTCGTTCGCCCGAAGCTCAGGCACAAATCACGTTGGCGTCGACTGCCGGGCGCAACGGCGACGATTCCCACGACGCGCACGACTTTGCTTTGAGCCAACTGATCGGCGACGACGGCGAGTTCCTCGGCATCGTGGCGACGGCCGTCGACCAGGCCCGCCTGTACGCCGACGCGCAGCGTGACATCCGCGACCGCGTGCGCGTCGACCAAGCCCTCCGCGAGAGCGAGCAACGCTACCGGCAGCTTGTGCAGAGCCTGCCCGCTGCGATCTACACCTGCGACGCCCAGGGCCGCATCCTGATCTACAACGAGGCCGCGGTCGAATTGTGGGGCCAATCGCCGGCGATCGGAAAGACGCTCTGGTGCGGGGCGTACAACGTCTATCGGCCTGACGGTTCGCCGCTGCCGCATGACGAATGCCCCATGTCCGTGGCGATCAAGGAAGGCCGGTCGGTTCGCGGCGTGGAAATCATCATCGAGCGGCCCGATGGCACGCGTCGCCACGCGCTGGCCAATCCCGAGCCGATCCGCGACGCCCAAGGAAAGGTCATCGGCGCCGTCAACATGTTGGTCGACGTCACCGAAGCCACGCGCAGCCAGCAAGCCCTGCAGGAAAGCGAGGAGCGGTTCTCGCGTTTTATGCAGCGGCTGCCGGGCCTGGCATGGATCAAGGACGACGAGGGGCGCTACGTCTTCGTCAACGACGCCGCCGAACGGGCCTTCGGCAAGCCGCGGGCCGAGTTGTACGGCCGCAATGACCACGAGGTCTTCCCGCGAGAAACGGCCGAACAATTCCTCGAGAACGACCGGCAGGCGATTGCCTCCGAAACCGGCGTCGAGACGATCGAGACGCTCAGGCAGGACGATGGCGTCCACCAGTCGCTGGTCAGCAAGTTTCCCATTCCCGGCGTCGACGGATCGCCCGGCATGACCGGCGGCATCGCCATCGACGTCACCGAACGGCTCCGAGCGGAGCGGGCCTTGCGCGACAGCGAAGAGCGGTTCCGCGCCGTCATGGTCAACGCGCCAGTCGCCATCTTCATTAAGGATCTCGCCGGCCGCTACACGTTGGTCAACCCACTGGCGTCCGAGGCGCTGGGCCGGCCCAAGGGCGCCGAGGGCTTCACCGACCACGACCTGCTGCCCGCATCGGTGGCCGATCGCATTCGCGCCGTCGACTTGGAAGTCATCGCCTCGGGCCGTGTTTCCGAGCAAGAAGAAATCGTCGAGCGCCCCGGCTTTTACGGCGAGTTCCTGTCGGTGAAGTTCCCCATGCGCGACGGCGAGGGCCGCATCGTCGGCGTTTGTGGCGTTGCGGTTGACGTGACCGAGCGTAAGCGGGCTCAACGCGCGTTGCGCGAAAGCGACCAGCGGCTCCGCCTCGCCACGCAGACCGGAAAACTCGGCGTGTGGGACTGGGACGTCGCCAACGACCGTATCTCCTGGTCCGAGTCGCTTTACGCGATTCACGGCGTCAATCCCGAATGGTTCAGCGAAACGGTCGGCGACTTCTCCGCGCTAGTCCATCCCGACGATCGCGAGCTGGTCCGCCAGGCCCTTCGTGAAGCCATTGAGCGCGACGGTCCCACAGAGCTGGAATTCCGTGCCATCCGCGCCGACGGCGAGGTGATCTGGCTGTTCACCAACGCGGTGGTGCTCCGCAAAGACGGCCAAGCGGTGAGGATGCTGGGCGCCACGATCGACATCACCGAGCGGAAACGCGGCGAGATGGCTCTCCGTGAAAGCGAGGAGCGGTTCCGCACGCTCGCCAGCCACGCCCCGGTCGGAATCTTCCGCGCCGAACCCAACGGCGAAAACGTGTTCGTCAACGAAAACTGGTGCGAAATGGCTGGCATGACGCCCGAGCAAGCCGTCGGTCAAGGATGGATGGATGCCCTGCATCCGGAGGATCGGGAGCGCGTCGTGGCCGGGTGGGAAGAGGCCCTCCGCACCGGCACAACCTCAGCCGCCGAATTCCGTTTCCTGCGCCCCGACGGCGGCGTCACCTGGCTGCAGGGCAATGCCACGCCGCTCCGCGACGCCGCGGGCGAGGTCGTCGGCTACATCGGCACCGTCGCCGACATCACTCAACGCAAACGCGCCGAAGAGGCCCTCCGCAACAGCGAGCGCATGTACCGCGCCATCGGCGAGTCGATCGACTACGGCGTCTGGGTGTGCGACGCCGCGGGACGAAATATCTACTCGAGCGAGTCCTTCCTACAGCTCGTGGGCCTCACGCAAGAGGAATGTTCCGACATGGGCTGGACCAGCGTGCTCCACCCGGACGACGTCGACCAGACGGTCGCGGCCTGGCGACAATGCGTCCGCGCCGGACTGCCGTGGGACGTCGAACACCGCTTCCGCGGCGTCGACGGCAGGTGGCGCCCCGTGCTGGCCCGCGGCGTCCCGGTGCGCGACGACGCCGGAGAGATCATCGCCTGGGTCGGCATCAACCTCGACATCAGCGAGCTGAAGCAGGCCGAGAACGAGCTCCGCGAAAGCGAGGCCCGCTTCCGCAGCATGGCCGACAACGCCCCCGTGCTCATCTGGGTCAACGGCGTGGGCGGCTGCCAGTTCGTCAATCGCGAGTACCTGCGATTCGTCGGCGCCACTCCCGACGAGGTGTCCGGGATGAACTGGACGGCGTTCGTGCACCCCGAAGATCTCGCCGGGTACGTCGCCGCCTATGTCGCCGCCTTCGAGCAGAAGAAGCCCTTCGAGGCCCAGTGCCGGTTTCGCCGCGCCGACGGCCAGTACCGCTGGTTGAGCTGTACCGGCGCCACGCGGCTTCGCGGCGACGGCGCATTCCTCGGCTACGTCGGCTGCTCGGTCGACGTCACCGACATCAAGGAGTCAGAAGACGCCCTCCGTGAGGCGGATCGCCGCAAGGACGACTTCCTCGCGATGCTCGGGCACGAGCTCCGCAATCCGCTCGCCGGAATCGTCACCGGCGCCCAGGTGCTCGGCATGCTCGACCTTGGCGGCGAAGCCGGCGAAATGCAGGCCGTCATCGCCCGCCAGGCCTCGCACATGTCACAGATCGTCGACGACCTGCTCGACGTCTCGCGGATCGCCCGCGGCAAACTCACGCTCCGCGAGCAGCACGTCAATCTCTGCAAACTGCTCCGCGACGCCGTGCAGGACTACCGCCGCGGCCAGGCGATGAGCCAGGGCCAGCTCAACTACAAGGGGCCGCTCGAGGATGTGTGGGCGTGGGTCGACCCCACGCGCGTCACGCAGGCGCTGTCAAACGTCATTCACAACAGCGTCAAGTTCAGCGACGGCGCGGGCGGCATCGCCGTGGAGCTGTCGGTCGACGCCGAACGGACCTGCGCCGAAATCGCCGTCACCGACCGCGGCATCGGCATGACCCGCGAGACGATCGATCGCATCTTCGAGCCCTTCAATCAGGCCGACACCAGCCTGGAACGCAGCCGTGGCGGGCTGGGCCTGGGGTTGGCGCTCGCCAAGGGACTCGTGGAACTCCATGGCGGAACGATCGGAGCGGCCAGCCCCGGCCTCGGCGGCGGGTCGACGATCACGATGACCCTGCCCTGCGTCACGCCGCCTGCGGGCGGCGCGCCGCGCACGACCCAAGGTCCCATCGCCGCGCGGCGCGTGCTGCTGGTCGATGATCGCCGCGACGCGATTCTCCCGCTCGCGCGCATGCTGGAGTGGGAAGGGCACGTCGTCGCCACGGCCATGGACGGCCCGACCGGACTGGCTCAGGCCGCTGAATTCCATCCCGACGTCGTCTTGTGCGACATCGGGCTCGCCGGGGACATGAACGGCTACGAAGTCTGTCGCGCGCTGCGTGCGACCTCCGAATTCGCCGAGGCGTATCTGGTGGCCGTCACCGGCTATGGCCAGGACGAGGACCGCCGCCTGGCGCGCGAAGCGGGCTTCGACTTCCACCTCACCAAGCCGGTGGGACGCGACCAACTGATTGACCTGCTGGAGCGCACGCCGCGATTTTGAGAAGCGCCCCAACAATCAGCATTCAGCTGTCGGCCAGAACAAAGCCGTCGCATGGGCTTCCATCCCTTCTGGCTGAATGCTGATGGCTGATCGCCGACCGCTCGCAACAGGGAAGCGGCCGCGGCTCTCGCACGCTCGGGTCCCTGCATGCAGAGCCGCGGCCGGTGTGTCTTCCCCTCCCAAACGCAGTCCCGATGTGTCGCTATCGGCGTCGACGAGTGGCGCTGAGCGCGAGGCCGGCGAGCGCGGCCAGCGCCGCGGCGCCCGGCTCCGGTACAGCCCCAGCGGCGCCCGCCGCCGGAGTCGTGCCGTACTGATTTTGCCAGATGGCGAGGTCAGACGCGTTGACCAACCCGTCACCGTTGGCGTCGCCGGTCGTCTGGGTCGACCCGGCGCCGAGGTTTCGCTGCCAGATCAGGAAGTCGGCGCCGTCGACATCGTTGTCGCCGTCGAAGTCGGCGTCGTCCACGGCCACCGTCTCGGAGCTCAACCCCATGAGCACGACATCCCTACCAGTCCCCGGTCCCGTGATCGAGCTCACCACGCTGTTTTCGGCTTCCAACCACTGGATGTCGCCGGTGTAAGTGATGTTCCAGTTGTACTTGGTGCTGCCGAAGATCGCGGAGACCGTCGCGCCTTCACTGAGAAGCGTCGTCCCTGTGACGTCCCAGAAGACCTGGTCGGTGTCCTCGCTGGGCGTGCCGTTGCCGTCGGCGTCGCCGGTTCCGGCGATGATGCCGCCAAAGACGCCGCCGAAGTCGACGTCGAACAGTCCCAGGTCCTGCGGCACATTGCCCGTCAGCATCGGGGCCGCGTCGAGCTTCAAATCCAGCCGGGCCGAACGGATGCCGACCAGGTCGGCGTCGAGGCCGTTGTTGATCGTCAGGTTGCGGTCGATCTGAATCGGCCGCGTGCCGCCGTTTTCAAAGTGGAATTCCGCGATGCCGACGCCGGTCTGCACGCCGTCGCCGTTGGTGCCGTCGCTGCACAACGTGAAGTCAAACGTCTTGACCCGCCCGCCGGTCGTCGGGTTGTGCATGATGAACTTGCCGACGCCGCCGGTGCCGTTGCCGCTGCTGCCGGCGGACAGTCGGATGCCGCCATTGCCGGTGGTCTGTTGCACGAGCAGCGTGCCGCCGCAGTAATCCCAAACGCCGTTGCCCCAGCGGGCGGGATTCGCCTCCGTGGGGGCTTCGCGTCCGCCGATGTCGAGAGTCGTCGACCCCGTGCCTGTCGAGAACGTGCCTCCGAGCTGGACAACGCGCCCCTCATTTTGCATGGTCGCCGTACTTCCCGAGCGACCGATGATAATCGTGGGCGTTTGTTGAAGCGTGTAATCCGTCGTGCCAATAACCGGAGCGTTCGGGTCCGCCAGCCGCGTCGCGAAGGTGATTGAACCGCTCTTGATGGTGAGGATATTGGTGTTCGTCGTGTTGCGTGAAAGGTAAAAGCGGTTGAGCACCTCGCCTTTCGGAGAATCAAACGGGGCGGAGAAGTAGGTTGCCGACGCCACGGCGTCGTAAAACGGATCATTGTCGGGATCGTACACGACCCCCTCGCCAGTGACGTTCCAGGCCCCCGTGGTCCCGATGTTAATTTGCGCATCGTTGGCCACGGGATAGGGATTGGTCAAACCGTCGGCCGACTGGTACGGCGGAAGATAGCCGCTCGCGTCGCTCCAATTGGCGGGATCGAACCACCAATTGCTGGCGCCGCCGCCGTCCCAGGAATTCGCCGCCAACCCCACGGACGCCAGGCACGCCGCGATCGCCAGCGCCCCCAGCCCCCGCCCGATGAAGTTCCCGCCCATCCGTCGCCACGTAAAGCTCGCCGCGATCATATTGAAGTTCCTCTCGAAGTCTCGGTCGTCAATTTCAACTAATGCCAGAAGACGGCGTCGCCGCGCTGCGTTAACGCGGATCGACGGTCACGTCGAATGTCCTGTGCTCGCCGGCGACGACCTTGAACGACAGTCCCGATTGGTCGGGATGGCCGTACTTCGCGGCGATGGTCGTCGGTCGGACGCTGTCGGGGTCGCCCCGTTCTTCCATGATAACTGCCTTGTAAGTACCTGGCGGGGTTCCGTCGCCGGGTTTCGTAGTTGAAAGTTCGTAGTTGCCGTCAGCGTCGGTCGTCCCGTGCGATGTCTTGCCTGTTTCGTCCGAGCGGGCGATGACGCTGGCCCCCGCGAGCGGCTCGCCGCTAGCGTAGATCACCCGCCCCGTCACGCGCCCCTCGGCAGGCCCGCCGCAGCCTGCCAGAGCGCCTAACGACAGACCGATCCAAGTCGCGGCCCAGAGCCGGGCAGTCGCCATTGTTAACGTCATGCACACCACTCCACTCGCCGCGTCAAACCCATCTCACTCATCTCAAGGGCAAGTCGTCGCCGTGCCATTCAGGTCATAGTGATCGTCGGACGCGCGCGTCGCCATGCGGTCAAGCACGTTCAGGTCTGTCTCTCGGGAAATCGCCTGCACGCTGGAGTCGCACATCACAAACAGCACGACGCCAGGATGGTTTCCGCCGAAACCGGGGTCAGCGAAATTGACGTCGTTCGGCGATCCTGTCGGGCTTCTTGGCAGACTGCAGCGCTGACAAAAAGGCGCCAGATGACCAACCCACTCGTAGGGCGAGAAATCGCCATTGAAGGCGTGGCCGCCTTCCGAGATATATCGACTCACTTCACCGGCGAGCAACGTCAGGCTTGTGCCATCCGTGATGTGCTTGAGCTTGGTAGCGCCGCGCCAGGCGCGAACATGACCGTTCTCCCTGATCAAACCGGTCTCGCGATTAATCTGTGGAACCGGGCCATCGATGAGATGTGCTGTGCGACTGTTGTAACTATCACTATCGTTGAACCTCCTCACCGTCCCATTGTCGTTGAGGACTGAGCACGTCGAACCTGCCACCGGTCGAAAGTCGGATATCGATCCATAGAAACCGATCACCGTGCCGGGCACTTCGGGGTCGGCGCGCGCGTGACTGTGTGTATCCCCGGGGACTTCTGGAATCAAAATGCTGCGATTCTCATGCTGCATCGACGGGCAAAAGTAGGCGTCAACGGTTGCCGTGCGGGCTTGCAGCGTCTGATCGTAAAAGCATCCTGCTGACCCGCGCTTGTAGTCCCACAGCCTCCTGATCTGCGTTTGTTCCATGTAGTCGAGGATCAGGGCCATGAACGTGAGACCGCCGTCCTCGACCCGCGACGGCGGCAACTCGTTCTTTGTATCGTGATAGTTGTGCGTTGCGATGCCGAGCTGGCGAATGTGATTCTGACACTGCGCCCGCCGCGCCGCTTCGCGCGCCGCTTGCACCGCCGGCAAGAGCAGCGCCACCAACACGCCGATGATCGCAATGACGACCAACAGCTCCACGAGCGTAAACCCGCGCGGGCCGCGCACCGGCGCCATCCGCGCTGCCTCGGGCCTGAGATTCTGCGTCGTCATGGCCGACCTCAATTTCGCCGTCCAAGCACAGCGACTCGCGCATCGCGCCAGGAATCGCGCCAAGGGAGCGCGCACCCGGTCAGTCCTGCGATTTTCGTCTGCTGGTCCCGAATGGGCCTCGGATCAGTTCCGTGACAAGTGCGCACTGATCCGCGAGACAAAGTTCCGACAAGGCCATCGGCGGGCCGCATCGAACGACGCGTCACCGCCCCAAACCACCCCTGGCCGGCACGTTAGGAGGAGTCGTGTGCCAGAGCGCCTCAGCCGTTCATTGTCCCACCGCCTGGATTTTGCTCCAAATCCGTTTTGCGGTCGAGTGCCGATGTTTGCAAGAAACGCTCCAAAAAACGCAACGCGATTTCCCGCAGGCGGCGGCCGATCTTCCGTGGCATGAGTTCTCGCTGCGCACCAAACTCCGCGCAGCCTGTTCGCATTGAAGTTCGCGGTCACAAGCGCGCAGCGACGGCGAGGCGTCGTTCCTCGCAAGTAACCTAGCAATGCGTCTTTTCGGAGTTTTATTGCAAGAATTGCTACTTGGCCGCATTGAAGGCGTAACTAGAGTGAAATCAGCAGCGCTGCGTATCGGCTCACTTGTCGCTGGAGCCGAGGGGAACGCGGCGACTCGTTCGCAGTGACGGCGGAGGCTCTCGTCAAACGCACGACGCTGACGGGGTCGCCGCTTACGATGCAATTGGGGCGGTTGCCAAGGGCGGCCGTCGAAGCTTGTCTCGCTTTCTGCCGCAGGTCGCGGCACAGCACCTGGGGTTCAGTAGGCATCGGACGCCCTCGCCCTTGAAAACACATCTTTTTGCGGAGGCGCGCTCATGAGTCGACAACTTCGAATCCCCCTGGCGGCAATTGCCGCTCTCTTCTTCGCGCCGACCCTTGCGTCGGCCGCGCTGTTGGTCAACGACACCTGGCTTGACGGCACCGATGGCGATCCCGCGTCTCCGACGTACTCCGAGAATGGCGTGGATGCTGACGCCGACGGCGACTTGGAGTCGGCTTGGTTCCAGGGAGGCACCGGGACACTGGACCCCGTAGGCGCCGGCGGGCCGCTCCGCGGGAACATTGCCGCGACCTCGACCACATCGTCGGCGTCATGGACGACCTATTTCACCCCCGACGCCTCTCCGGTGACGCTTGCCAACGCTGGCGACAAACTCCGGATCACATGGGCCTTCACGCCCACGACGGTTGCGACCAACACGAATCAGAGTTTTCGCCTCGCGATCGTCGATAGTCCCAATGCAGCGAGACTCGCGGCCAACGGCTCGCCCGGCGACGGCGCCTACTCGGGATATGCCATGTTTATGAACATGTCGTCGCCAAACCTTGGCAACACAAACCCGTTCCAATTGATGGAGCGCACCGATCCGGCGACGGCCTCGGCGTTGTTGTCGGCTGGCGCTTCGTGGGCGGCGTTGGCCAATGGCGCCACCAGCGGCAATGCCGGGTACGCGAGCGGCGGCCAGTATACCTATGTGTTTGAGGCAACGCGCACGGCTGCAGGCGCGCTCGACATCATCTCCCGGATGACCGGGGCGGGACTCGACGGCGACGGCGTTGCCGAGGTCCTGTTCACCGACGCGACCCCTAACGGCGGCAGCTTTTCCTTTGATACGTTCGCCGTGCGGCCGAGTCGGGCTGATCAGTCGGCGGCGATGATCGATACCAGCCTCTTCCGCGTCGAGTTCATCCCGATTCCGGAACCGACGGCCGCATGGCTGATGAGCGTCGCCGTCGCGGCCGGAGCCCTCGGTCGCCGTCGGCGCTAAGCGTGTTGGCTGAAACCTCAAGGCGGCGTCTCGACGGTGGGGCGCCGCCTCTTTCTTTTACGCGGGATCTCATGCACTGCTGGTTCGCCAAACTGCTGCTGCTCGTCGTCATCGCGATACTGTCTTTTGCGCCAGTGGCATTCGCCGCGCCAGTCGCGTTTCCTGGCGCCGTCGGTCAGGGCGCAGCCGCCACGGGCGGTCGCGGCGGCGACGTGTACCATGTGACGACGCTCGCCGACTACAACCCGGACAATGAATCCAAAATCGAAGGCAGCCTCCGCCACGCGGTGCGATCCGCCGAGGGGCCGCGGACGATTGTGTTCGACGTGGCCGGCGCCGTTGCCCTGCACGCGCCACTGGAAATCCGCAAAAGCAATCTCACGATCGCCGGACAATCCTCCCCCGGCGGCGTCACGCTGTGGGGCTACCCGGTCGAGGTCTCCCGGGCGTCCAACGTCATCATCCGCCACCTGCGCGTCCGGCTGGGCGACTTCCATGTGCGACGCAGCGACGCGGCCGCCGCCCCGCCCGGCGGCCGCGGCGATCTCGACCCCGCCACCGCCAACGGCATGTACGTCGGCAATGACAGCCAGCGAGTCATTCTCGACCACGTGTCCGTTGCCTGGGGCATCGACGAAACGCTGTCGGTCACCAAGGCGCGGGACGTGACGATCCAAAATTGCTTGATCGCCGAGAGCTTCAACGAGTCTCTCCACCCCAAGGGGCCGCACGGCTTTGGCTCGCTCGTGCGCGGCGAGCTGACGCCCGAGGACCAGCAGTCCGGCGTCGGCGGCTATACCTTTTACGGAAATCTGTGGGCCCACCATCGCGGCCGCAATCCGTCGATCGGCGGGGAGCAGAAGCTCGACGGCGGCCAGGCCGAAGCCGACCGCCGTCGCACCGACATGAACTTGGCGAACAATGTGATTTACGACTGGGGCAATTCGGGCACGCATCGCAGCGAACTTGGCGAGGTCCGCGCGAACATCATCGGCAACTACTACGTGTCCGGTCCGGCGAAGAACGCCGACTACTTCTTCCGCGAGAACGTGCCCGACACGACGACGGTCTACCAGCGCGACAACTGGGGCGACCTCGACGAAGACGCCCGTCACGACGGCGTCGCGGTGCAGGCCGCCGACGCCAGCGACGCGTTCCGCGACTTCGGCGCTGAAGACCGGCTGCTCAGCGACGGCGAGCCGCTCAACTTCATCGACGGCCTGTCGGCGCACGTCCTGCCGGCCGACAAGGCGTATGTACGCGTGCTACAGTTGGTCGGCGCTTCGCTGTGGCGCGACGCCGTCGATCGCCGCGTCATCGACTCGCTCACCGCCCGCACCGGCGGCCTGATCAACTCGCAAGAAGAATTTCGCGATGCCGCCGGCAAACTGCCCGGCATCGACGATCTTGTCGAGCAGCGCCGCCCGGATGGCTTCGACAGCGACGGCGACGGCATGCCCGACGCCTTCGAGACGGCCCACAAGCTCAATCCTGCGGACCCGGCCGACGGCAACAGGACGACGCTCAGCCCCGAAGGCTACACGAATCTTGAGGTCTACCTGAACGAACTCGCATACCCAAAGTCGGCGCAGTCCCCGGATCAGAACTAACAGGCGCCCGCATGCTTCACTTGTTTTCTCGCTTCTCTCGCGCCTTCGTGCTCCTCGCGACGATCCTCGTCGCCGTTCCCGCCGCCGCCCAACTCCCCTTTTTCCCCGGCGCGGAAGGCTACGGCGGCGCCTGGACCGGCGCTCCGCCCGCTGGCGGCTGGCTGTCCAACGCCACCGTCTACCACGTCACCAACCTCAACGACAGCGGCCCCGGCTCGTTCCGCGGCGCCTTCGCCGAGAACAGTGCGAACAAGATCATCGTGTTCGACGTCGGCGGCACGATCCAGCTCACCACCGACAGCCTCGACATCAAGAATCTGTCGAACTACTACATCGCCGGCCAGACGGCGCCCTCTCCCGTCACCATCTACGGCAACACCACCCAGGTGACCGCCAGCAGCAACAAGACGACGTCCAATGTCGTGCTCCGCTACCTCTCGTTCCGCAAAGGCGCCGGCGACGGCGAGGACGCCATCACCTTCAGCGGCGGCAGCACAGCCACGGGCAATACGAACATCATCTTCGACCACCTCTCCGCCTCGTGGTCGGAAGACGAGATTTTGTCGGTCACCAATTACAACACCAACGTTTCCGTCCAGTACACGATGATCAACGACGCGCTGGTGAGCGGCCATGCCTACGGCTCGCTCATGCGGCCAAAGATGGATTCCAACGTCTCGTTCCATCACAACCTCTACGCCAACAATGCCAGCCGCCAGGCCCGTTTCGGCACATACGATGAAAAGACTCTCACCGCCGACTTTCGCAACAACGTCATTTACAACTGGCGCGACCGCGCCAGTTACGCCGGAGGGAGCAGCGAGGACGAACGCGAGCACGCCGACGTCAATTATGTGGGCAACTACCTGATCGCCGGCCCAGGCACGACCGGCAGCGCGTCGCGCGCCTTCACGGTCGATAAGAACATCGACGCCCGCGTCTACCAGCAGGGCAACTTCATCGATTCCGACAAGATGGTCAACCCCGGCGGACAGCCGAACGGGTCGGACCTCGGCTGGTCCGCGTTCGGGCTCGGCAGCCTCGGCTCGCCCGCTCAAACGCTGACGCAAATGGCGGCGCCCTTTCCCGCCGCGCCCGTTACCACGCAGTTGGCGGACAATGCGTATACCCAGGTTCTCAATCACGTCGGCAACTGGTGGTGGGATCGCGACGCGATCGACAGCCGCGTCTTCAACAACGTGATCCAGTTTACGGGCCCGCCGATCGGCGCCGCCGCGCCCAACGCCGCCGAGCTGGCCGCCTTGCTCGCCACGCCCATGACGACCCGCCCCGCAGGCTGGGACAGCGACAACGACGGCATGCCCGATTCGTGGGAGATGCAGCACGGCCTGAACCCCAACTCGCCCGCCGCGACGCCGGACTGGAAGCTCGACTTCGATAATGACGGCTACATCAATCTCATCGAATACGTGAACGAGCGGGGCGAGTTCCCCGCTCCCGCGCCGATCGTCTTCACGGGCGAAACCAGCAACCGCTTTGCCGAGATCATCAACTGGCGCACCGACGACGGCGGCGTCACCGCCGGCAGCCATTGGCAACCGTCGCGCTACGACGAGGCGGTGATTCACAGCGGAACGGTGGTCGTCGACGCCGCCGGCCAGTATGCCAACCGCCTCCGCATCGCCCCCGAGGCGTCCGACGTCGCGACGCTCGACGTCACGGCCGGCTGGCTCGACGTGGGGATCCTGGACATCGAGGTGGGGTCCGAAGGGCAAGGCACGGTCAATCAGACCGGCGGAACGGTCCGCGGCAGCGTCTCCCTAGCCGGCCCGGACGACGCCTACAACCTGTCCGGCGGCGTCCTCGTGGCCGGCGTGCTCGACGTAGGGCCTGGCAACGGTTTCCATTTTACCGGCGGCGCGCTGACCGTTGCGGACGCCCCGTCGGGTCTGGAGAACCAGGGCGGCTTGATCGCGCCCATAGGAGAGCTGACGGTCGGCGCCGACTTTCAGATGCAGAGCGGCGTTCTGCACCTCGAATTGGCCGGGGCGCTTCCCGGGCAGTTCAAACGCGTGGCCGTCGAAGGCGCCCTTGCCGCTGGCGGCACACTCGACGTCGACTTCATCTACGGATTCACCCCCGCCGCGGGTGACGCGTTCGACCTCTTCGACTTTGCGTCGTCCAGCGGCAGCTTCACGCTTGATCTGCCCGCGCTGCCAAATGGCCTGCATTGGAACACGGGGAGTCTATTGACGACTGGCGTCCTGTCCGTCAGCTCGTCCGCGCCGCTCAACCCCGCCGACTTCGACGGCAATGGCGTCGTTGACGCTGTCGACCTCGCGGCGTGGTCAACCAACTTCGGCATGCCGACTAGCGCCACGCGCGAACAGGGCGACGCCAACGGCGACGGCGCCGTCGACGGCGCTGACTTCCTCGTCTGGCAGCAAAACCTCGGCGCCGGCGCGCCGCAGTCCGCCGCCGTCCCCGAACCCGACGCGGCCTTCCTTGCAATATGTGTTGGAGTCGTTGCAGCATTTCGCCGCGCTCGCTTGCGATGCGCGCTGCGCTAATCGCACGGCAACAAATCGTGTTACAATCGGGGCATGAAACCCCGCCTCGCCGAAAAGCTCGCCGCCCTCCGCGCGGACCTCAACTGCGGTCATTTCATCCTGGCCGACGCCAAAGACGCCGACATGGCCTGGGGCGCGGCCAGTCCAGGCTTGCGTGATTTTCCGGCCCCCTCCCCCTCCGTGGGGAGGACTGGGGAGGCGGGACTGCGTTACCGCTCGATCGTCGAATTCCGCGAGCAAATCCGCGAAGTCGTCCGCCAGGGAGCCGTCGACATCCTGCTCGCCTCCGCCTCGACGATGAGCGTCCTGGCCCACGGCGAGCAGCTGTTCGAAGCCAGCGACGTCACTCCGGCGATCCGCGCCAACGACGCCACCGACATTTGGCTCCCCCGCGGCGGCCGCTACCGCGACGAACCCTCGCGGCCCTTCGCCACGTGCTTCCTCGAAGAGGTGCAGTACGGAAAAAGGGGACGGGAGTCTTTTGCGATGAGCGAGTCGGCGCCTCAGCCAGCCGAACCAAACGCAAAAGACTCCCGTCCCCTTTTTCCCGTTGTCAATCTCGGCCTCTACTCCGTCACGTTCAACAATCGTCTCGACGCCGACTACGCCACGCTCAGCGCGTTCCGTGAGTTCCGCGCTTACGCCGAGCGCCGCGGCTTTCATTATTTCCTCGAGGTCTTCGCCCCCAACCTCCCCGACGCCGTCGCGGATGACGAGGTCGCCGCGTTCGTCAACGACCAAATCTGCCGCATGCTCGCGGGCGTGCCGATCAACGCCCGGCCCGAGTTCCTCAAAATCCCCTACTTCGGCCCCGCGGCGCTCGAGGAACTCGTTGCCTACGACCCGTCGATGATCGTCGGCGTCCTCGGCGGCGGCAGCGGCACCACCTACGACGCGTTCAAGCTGCTGGCTGAGGCCAAGAAACACGGCGCCCGCGCCGCCCTCTTCGGCCGCAAGATCAAGGACGCCGAGCACCCGCTGTCGATGGTCGCCTTGCTCCGCCGCGTCGCCGACGGCGAAATCACCGCCGAGGAAGCCGTCCACGCCTACCACGACGAGCTCGACAAGCTGCGCATCCCGCCCCGCCGCAGCCTCCGCGAAGACTCGCAGCTCACCGCCTGCGAACTCAGCTACGCACGCTAAGGGTCTGGCTCATTTTGCACGGTTCGCGGAGCAAAATGTGCGTGCCACTCTTGGGGGGGCCGAGTCTGTGCCCCCGCGGCGACTTTTGATCATCTATGGGAGAAAACTCGAGAAAAACAGGCCCTCACCCGTGACACGACTTTTGATCATCTATGGGGGCGCCTCCCCAAAATGGGGGCACGCCCTCGTCCGCAAGAACATCAAAAGATCAGCGCCGCCTGGCCTTTCGTTTCTTGCCGGGCGTCTCCGGCGCCACTTCGACCTCCCGCGGCCGCTCGCTTATGTACTTGCGCAGCCAGTTCGTCTCGGGCCACAACCACAACATGGCCGCTGAATTGAGCACGCCGACGACCACGATGGCGCCGTTGACCGTCAGCATCACCCGCTGCGCTGCGAGATTGTCGCCTTTGTCGGGATCGCCAACGGTCAGCATCACGAACACCAAGAGGAACAACCCGATGCCGCGCACCCCCGGTTGGGCCTCCACAGGCCCAGCCATAGCGCCTAAGCGTCGATGGCGAACAATGTCCCACGCAGCCGACCCGACTTGGTACGCCGCCATGCCTAAGAGCCCGATCGCCCACGACCGGTCCGCAAACCCCGCGAAACCCTCCCCCTGCATGCGGGTTTGCCACAACAGCCCGGCGATCACGGCCGTCCCCATCCCGCCCGCCGCAATGTCGACGAACACGCCCGACCAAGGATCATGTTTGGCTCGCACGTGGCTCCGCGGCGCCGTGGTTCGCCCGGCCCGCAGCGCTTCGACCACCACCCAGACATGCCAGTCGTTGTAGTGGGACTCGCCGAATTCTTTCACCCCCCGCTCCGCAAGCGTCAGCCGCGCCCAATCGCACACAATGCCGACCCACGCCCCCACGAGCAGAAACGCCAGCAACTGCGCCGCTGACCAGTCGAACCACAGCATGCCAACGATCGGCACGGCGCCCATTGCCACCAGCTCCAGCGACCCGGCCAGCGACTCCATCAGAAAAGCGCCGCCGCGTCGCGCCAGCGCTGCCGGCGCGTTGCGATGAAACCGCGCCATGTCGTCCGCGGTAAGCGAAACATATTCAGCGTCGGCAGTGCGAGTGCGGCTCATTGATGACCCAAACAAATGAATCGCAAATTTCCCCACAGTTCTAGCGGTGGGCGGAATCCCGCCGTTACGCGCGCGGCGTTGTGCTTGGTCGCCCGCCGAAACCGCTCACGGCGCGAAAACTCGCTGGTAATATGGAGGTTATGACCAAATCCTGGTTCGCGGAATAGACCGTCTCCCCGCCTCAGACGTCATGCGATGCCGAACTTGACGCCTTTCTACCGCGCCGCAAAGAACGTTGTCCGCTCGCTTCCGGCGTGGCTCATTCGCTTCCGCCCCTTTGTTGTCTACGAGATTTCGTTCACACATTCGCCCGACGTCGCCGCAACCTTGGAATCCGATTCTCGCGCGTCACTGCCTTGCGAGATTCGCTGGCTTGAAGACGCCTCCGCTGTGGCCGCTCTCGGCCCCCTCGCGAGCCAGGAGTGCCGCGACGCCTGGAACGGCTCAACGCGCCGCGTCGCGGCCGTGTGGCTTGGCGACCAACCCATTGCGTGCACGTGGGTGGCGACGCAGTCGTTCGACGAGCGCGAACTGGGCATCCGCATCGAATTGGCGCCGGACGAAGCCTGGTTGCACGCCGCCGTCGTCGATTTTGCCCATCGCGGCCAAGGCGTGTATCGACAGCTCTTGGAATTCGTACTCGACGAGCTCCGTCGCAGCGGGCTACGCAGACTGCTCCTCGGCGTGACCATCGGCAACGAGCCGTCGCGCCGCGTTCATGCCACGCAAGGCGCCATGGAAGTCGGCCGCATCACGGCCTTTCGCACTTTGGGCATGGCGTTTTCTTGCTGCACCGGTCGCATTCGGAATCTGCCCCGCATTGCGCAAGGCGACCGAGCGCAAATTCGCTTCGCGGTCGAGCCGTAGCGCGCCTCAAGCAATTAGCTCGCGCACCACGCGCCCATGTACGTCGGTCAGCCGGAAGTCGCGGCCCGCGTGGCGGTAGGTCAGCCGTTCGTGGTCGAAGCCCAAGAGGTGCAGGATCGTCGCATGGAGATCGTGGACGTGCATGCGGTTCTCCTGGGCCTTGAACCCAAACTCGTCCGTCGCTCCGTAGACCTGCCCGCCCTTCACGCCGCCGCCGGCCAGCCACATCGAGAAGCCGTAGTGGTTGTGGTCGCGGCCGTTCACTTTGCCCTGGTTCGAGCCCGTCTTGGGAAGCTCGACCGACGGCGTGCGGCCGAACTCTCCCCCCCAGATCACCAGCGTTTCATCGAGCAAACCGCGCTGCTTCAAGTCAACCAGCAGCGCCCCGATCGCCTGGTCGCATTCCTGCGCCAGCCTGCGGTGGCCCATCTCGATGTCGTCGTGATGGTCCCACGGCTGCCCCTCGCCGTGCCACACCTGGACGAACCGCACGCCGCGCTCGACCAGTCGCCGCGCGATCAGAATCTGCCGCGCCTGCACGCCGGGGCCATATGCGTCGAGCACGTGCTGCGGTTCGCGCGTCACGTCGAACGCCTCGCTGGCCTCGCTCTGCATGCGGAACCCCAGCTCAAACGACTGGATGCGAGCTTCCAGCGCCGCATCCTCCGCGCGGGCCTCCTGGTGGCGCCGGTTGAGGCGCTCCAAAAGCGTGAGCTGCGCCTGCTGCCGGCTGGTGAACGTGCGGTTGCTACGGATGTGCTCGATGAGTTTTTCGATGGCCGTGTGTTGCGTGTCGAGATACATCCCCTCGAACACGCCCGGCAAGAAGCCGCTCTGCCAGTTCTGCGTCTCTTGGATCGGGTACCCGCCCGGGCACATCGCGACGAACGCCGGCAGGTTTTGGTTGTCCGACCCCAGGCCGTAGGAAATCCACGACCCCATGCTCGGTCGAATCTGCCGCGCTTCGCCGCAGTTCATGAGCAAGAGCGAAGGCTCGTGGTTGGGAATGTCCGCATGCATCGAGCGGATCACGGCGACGTCGTCAATCGACTGGGCAGTGCGCGAAAACAGGTCGCTCACCTCGATGCCGCTCTCGCCGTAGCGGCGGAACTTGAACGGCGAGGGAAACGCCGCGCCCGTGGGCCGCTCCGTCTTCAAGTTGCCGGTGGGCAAATCTTTCCCGGCGTATTTCGCCAGCATCGGCTTGGGGTCGAACGTGTCGAGGTGCGACGGCCCGCCGTTCATGAACAGATGGATGACGTGCTTGGCCTTCGCCGGAAAGTGCGGCGCCCGCGGCAACAGCGGATTGGCCGCCTCGCCCGCCGTCGCACTGGCGGCCTGCGGCGCGAGCATCCCGCCCAGCGCCATGGCGCCGAAACCCATCCCGCAGCGCTGCAAGAGCTGCCGCCGCGTGAGCGTCAAGTAGTCAAGCTGAAAATTGTGCGGCATCCCGGTCACCCGTCAGTCGACGAACATGAACTCATTCGACATCAACAGCACCTGCGCCAATTCCTCCCACCGATCGCTCTGCGAATCGTCGTTCGCTGCAAGATACTCATGCACCTCGGCCGCCTCCTCGAGCGTAGGGCCTCGTCCCAACGCGTACCGATACATCCGCTCGAGCCGCTGGAGATCGGCGCCGTCGCCGGCGCTCCGCGCGGCCAGCGCTTGGGCCTGCTCGCTCACCAGCGGGCTGTTGAACAGAAACAACGCCTGCTGCGGCGACGCCGTTTCCGGCCGACCGGCAGCGTGAACATTGGGATTGGCGAAGTCGAACGTGCGGAAGAACGCCGGCAGGTTCTGCCGCTCGATAAACCCGTACACCGCCCGCCGTGCGGGAAACGGCGCCTCGGTGAGCTGGACCGACGGCCCGCCCATGGTGAGATCAAGCCGCCCCGCCGCCGCGAACAGGCTGTCGCGGAAGGCCTCCAGATCCAGCCGCCGTCGATTCATTCGCCACAACCGGAGATTCTCAGGATCGGCCGCCAGCCCAGGGTCATTCGCCGCGCTCGATTGCCGATATGTCGCCGAAAGCACGATGCGGCGAAGGAACTGCTTCGTCGACCAGCCGTCTTCCATGAACGTCACGGCGAGCCAATCGAGCAACTCCGGATGCGTTGGCGGATCGCCGCGCGTGCCGAAGTCGCTCGGCGTGGACACGAGCCCGCGGCCGAACAGGTGCGCCCAAACGCGATTGACCCACACCCGCGCCGTAAGCGGGTTGTCTCGGCTGGCAATCGCCTGCGCCAGCTCGAGCCGCCCGCTGCCAGTCTTAAACGGCTGCGGCTGCCCTTCGACGAGGCACGAAAGAAAGTGTCGCGACACTTGCGGCCCTCGCGCCCCTGGATTACCGCGCAGAAACACGACCGGCTCCACGGGCGTCTCGGCGTCGACAAGCATCGAAGGCCCATCCTCGCGCGGCGTCTCCGTCGAGCTGGCCAGCACGCCGTACAGCGCGTAGTAATCCGCCGTCGGAATCGGATCGAACTTGTGATCGTGGCAGCGCGCGCACGAGGTGGTCAGCCCCATCAACCCCCGTGTGATCAGGTCGATGCGGTCATCGTTGATGTCGTGCGGGTTGTTGAGGAACCGTCGCCCCAGCGTGAGGAAGCCCATCGCGGGCGTCGTCAATGGGTCGTCGAGTTTGTCCGCCGCGAGCTGCGCCACCACGAACCGGTCGTATGGCATATCTGCGTTCAGGGCGCCGATCACCCAATCGCGGTACTTGTACGCGGTGGGGTAGTTGCGGTCCTCCTCGAACAGATACCCCTTGGTGTCGGCGTACCGCGCCACGTCGAGCCAATACCGGCCCCAGCGCTCGCCGAACCGCGGCGACTCCAACAGGCGATTGACCGCTTGCTCATACGCCGCGTCGCCGTGGGCGGCCGCATCAGCCACGAAGGCGTCAAGCTCGTCCGCCGTGGGCGGCAAACCGACGAGGTCGTACGACAATCGTCGCAACAGCGTACGTGCGTCCGCGGCGGGCGACGTCGCCAACCCAACGTCCCGCAACCGCGCCCCAACGAACCGGTCAATCTCCGCTTGCGCCTTCGCTTCGCCGCCTGCTGGCGGCTCACCCTTATTCGGCCCCCGAAATGCCCAATGATCCCGCGGATCAATCGCCACATGCTCCCCGTCTGCGGTCCCCTCCGCCGGGCCCTCGCGGGGATCGACCGCCCCGGCCGCGATCCATTGCTCAAAATCCGCAATCACCTCGTCCGGCAGTTTCCCCTTCGGCGGCATCTCGTACGACTCGTACCGCAGCGCCGACACGAGCAAGCTCTCCGCCGCATTGCCCGGCTCGATCGCCGGCCCCGAGTCGCCGCCGTTGCGCCAACCCTGGGCCGTGTCGAGGCGCAACGCCCCCTTGGGAGACGCGGTTTGGGATGAGTGGCATTCGTAACAGTTCTCGACAAGCACGGGCCGAATGCGGCTCTCGAAGAAGGCCACGGCCTCGGCCTGCCGGGCGGCAGCCGCAGGGTCGTCCGTGGCGCGAGCGTGGCCGGCGGCCAGGACCGCTGCCGCTACGGCAAGTCGCGCCACGCATGGCGTGCGGTGCTGCATGATCTGCGTTGCCGCTGGGTATCCTGTTGGGCCGTTTCTCAGAAACTGCCAGCGAGCTTTGGAGAAACTCGCCAACCAAGGCCAAACCCCGATCCCGTCCACAATACGCCAAACTCACCCCGCCGAGAACCCGTGGCGCGTGCGGGTTGCGCACATCGGATGGCCCTCTTGCGCACCAATCTCTTTGCCGTTGCGACGCCAAGTGTCCGGTGACACGTCGCCCATTTCCCCTGCCGCGAACGTCCACAAGCTGGGAGCAAGATTCTCCAACAGGCGCGGAACCCGCGATTTTGCTTGGGGTTTCAGCAACAACTGCCGCGGAATCCTGGTCAAGTCGAGGTGGCGATTTGCCTTGACGCGAACCAGTTCGGCGCCTACAAGTGGAACGCCCCCGCGGCGAACCGTGGGATCGAGTTTTTGCCACGATTCTGGAACGCGCTCGCATGCACACTCCCAGCGCGCCACAATCGATTCTCGCCGCCTGCCGTCGGCGGCTCGCCCGCGGCGCACGCACGTCGCTGCACGCAGCGATGCTCTTGGCCGCGTTGTTCTCCACCGGCATCGTTCCGGCCGCCATCGCCCCGGCGTCGAATGAGGCGGAGTCGTCCCAGCAGGAAGGCCCCTCGTCGCAATATGCCGCCCTGCATTGCGACGCCCGCACCCGGCTTCGCCGCCCGTCGCCGCACCGCTGCGACGCGAGCGTCCTCACTTCACTGTTGCCGACGGCCGCGAACCGCCGCGCTCACACGTCGGCCTGTGCTCTCACGGTTCCCCAGCTTTCCCTGGGATTGACGATACCGCTGCGCTGTTAGGCATCGGACCGCGCGCGGCGCAAAGACCATCGGCGTCCGCGGCATGCCAGCCGCCCTGCCCCGTGCAGGACAGGCCGCCGCAGACGTTTCGCCGCCGCTCCGCTTGTGTGCAGACTGTGCCAGCGCTTCACGCGCGTGGTTCGTCCGCATCATCTCGCAGCCGAGCGCCGCCCGCATTCCGGCGGCCGCTCTCCCTCGCACCAGAGGAGAATCGAACCGTGCAAAAGCTCGTCGAAGGCATCCACCGTTTTCAGGAGGAAATCTTCGCGATGCAGCAGCGCCTGTTTCAACGGCTGGCCGACGGCCAACAGCCGCAGGCGCTGTTCATCACGTGCTCCGACTCCCGAATCGACCCCAACCTGCTCACCCAGACCGAGCCGGGCGAGCTGTTCATTCTCCGCAACGCCGGCAACATCGTGCCGCCCCACGGCCCCAACGGCGGCGGCGAAGCGGCGACTATCGAGTACGCCGTCAGCGTCCTGGGCGTGCGCGACATCGTCGTCTGTGGCCATTCGCACTGCGGCGCCATGAGCGGGCTGCTCCATCCCGAACAAGTCGCCGACCTGCCGGCGGTGCGCGGCTGGCTGGCCCACGCCGAGGCGACCGCCCTGATCATGAAGGAGAACTATCACCACTTGCACGGCGAGCGCGAGCGGCTGATGGCCGCCGTCGAGGAGAACGTGCTCGTCCAGCTCGAAAACCTACGCACCCATCCCTGCGTGCTGGCGGCCATGGCGCGCCGCGAGCTCAAGGTGCACGGCTGGGTGTACAAGTTCGAGGCCGGCCAGGTGTTTTCGTACGACCCGGTCGCCGGCCAGTTCAATCGAATCGACCGTGGCCTCCAGCAACCCTCGGAGAAAACCGTCGCGCTCCCCGCGATCTAACGCTCTCCCCTCCCTCGAAGGGAGGGGGCTAGGGGAGGGCTTCCCACCCGTCAAGCTCACGACCTGATGCAAACGCCGAGCCACCTTCAGCTAAAGAATCGAAACACCGTTTCATGAAATCGAAATCGCTCCCGTCAACCAACGGCCACGTCAACGTCGCCCCCTATCACTGGAGCCGCGACGCCCTGGCGTCGGTCGTCGTGTTCTTCGTCGCGCTGCCGTTATGCATGGGCATCGCTCTAGCGTCGGGAGCACCGGTCGCAGCAGGGCTCATCACCGGCATCGTCGGGGGCCTGGTCACCGGCGCCCTCGCCGGTTGCCCCCTCCAGGTGAGCGGCCCCGCCGCCGGACTCACCGTCATCGTCTACGAAATCGTCCAGCGGCTCGGCCTCGAAATGCTCGGCCTGGCCGTGCTGGTCGCCGGCGGGTTTCAGATCGCCGCCGGCGCCTTGCGGCTCGGCCAATGGTTCCGCGCCGTGTCACCCGCCGTCATCAAGGGTATGCTCGCTGGCATCGGCGTGCTGATCTTCGCCAGCCAGTTCCATGTGATGGTCGACGACAAGCCGCGCAAGACCGGCCTCGAAAACCTACTCAGCATCCCCGAAGCCGTGTGGAAAGGCGTCGGCGTCCCGCATCTGGCCAAGCTCGAAGAGCGCGAGTTTCGCACGCGCGCGATGAAGACGATCGCCGACCTGGCCCACCAGCAGGTGTTGCTGCGCACGCACGTCCGCGAGCACGTCCCGTTTCACGAAGCCGTCGACGAAACGCCCGAGCTGAAGTCGATCATCGTCGAAGACCTGGCCGAACTCGCCGCCGACCAGCAGCAAATCTCCGCCGAACTGGCGCGGCTTGGCGACGAGCTGACCGCCGTCGTCGTCAAGGTTGGCCCATCGCCGCATCTCACCCGGGCCCAAGAGGCGCTGGCCGATTCCCAAGCGCGGAGCGCCGCCGCCGAGGCGGCGCTTCGCGATGGCCGCGCCGTCGACGCCGTCCACACGCAGGCCGCGTCCGTCGCCGCGATCGACGCCGCCTCGGGCCGCCTCAAGAATCATCGCCTCGCCGCCTTGCTGGGCATTCTCACCATCGGTGTCATCGTGGCCTGGCAGAAGCTGGCGCCCAAGAGTTTGCGGCTGGTCCCGGGGCCGCTGATTGCCGTGTGCCTCGCGACCACGCTCGCTGCGCTGTACGCACTGCCGGTGTTCTACGTCGAGGTGCCGAGCTCGCTGCTCAAGGAAATCCGTTGGCCGACCGCGACGCTCTTCGCCACGGCGCCGTGGGCGGAGATTGTCAAATCCGGTCTGCTCATCGCGCTGGTTGCCAGCGCCGAAACGCTGTTGTGCGCCGCGGCGGTCGACCAACTGAGTCCCACAAGCCGCACCAACTACGACCGCGAACTCGCTTCGCAAGGCGTCGGCAACGTCGTATGCGGCCTGCTGGGCGCTCTGCCCATGACCGGCGTCATCGTCCGCAGCTCGGCGAACATCCAGGCCGGCGGCAAGACGCGGCTTTCGGCGATTCTCCACGGCGTGTGGCTGCTCGTCTTCGTTGTCGCGTTTGCGTGGCTGCTGGCGATGATCCCCACGTCCAGCTTGGCCGCAATGCTCGTGTACACCGGTTACAAGCTGGTTGATCTCAAGAGTATCCGCAAGCTGTGGGACGTTGGCTCGGGGGAAGTGGGCATCTACTTCGCCACGCTCACGACGATCGTCGTCGAGGACCTGCTCACCGGCGTGATCGTCGGCGTGGTGCTCGCCGCGGTGAAGCTGTTGTACACATTTTCCCACCTCAAGATTCGCATCGATCACGACGCGCGGGAGAATCGGTTCGTCATGCACCTGGCCGGCGCCGCCACGTTCGTTCGCCTGCCGCAACTAGCGGCGGCGCTCGAACAGATTCCGGAGAACACGGAATTGCACGTCGAGTTGGACCGGCTCCGCTACGTCGACCACGCCTGCCTCGACCTACTGACCAACTGGGCGACCCAGCACGAGTCGACCGGCGGCCGGCTGGTCGTCGACTGGGACACGCTGCACGCGAGCTTCCGCCGCGACGCCCCGACCATCGAAGAGCACGAAGCGGCGTGAAATCTGCGGGTGCGTCGGGTATGATGGCGTCGACGCGCACTTTTCATCGGGGGAGGTTTCCATGCTCACCGCCGCCGCGCAGCGCCACACCGCCGCGCTACTCTTGCTTGCCCTCTTCGCTTCCCCGCTCGCCGCCCAGGACCAACAACCCGGCGAGCCGCCCGTCGAGTGGATTGACGCCAAGACAGGCCACCGCGTCGTGCGGCTCTCCCGCGAGCCCGGCAGCGCGAGCCTCTACTTCCACCAGTACCCCTATTCCGCCGACGGCAAGAAGCTGATCTTCACCGCGCCCACCGGCGTCTGGACCGTCGACCTCGAAACGCGCGCGCTCGACCAGGTCGTCGAAGGCCGGGTCGAGACGCTGCTGTGCGGATTCAAAAGCGGTGATGTGTACTACATCCGTCGCACGCGCCGCGATAATGAGCGCCGGCGCGATGGCGACCTCCGCCCCCAGGGCGACGTGCGCCGCCGGCGCGACGGGAGCCGGCCCCCGGGTCTCAATTTCCGCCGCGGCGGCGCCGTGTTCGCCGCCGATCTCGACACGCATGAGGAACGCCGCATCGCCACGCTTCCCGAGGAGTTTGGCGGCGGAAACGTCGCGATCAACGCCGACGAGACGCTGATCGTCGGGGTCGGCGTCGACGCCAATGCGGAGGCCGACCCCCGCACGCCGCCGGATGGCCGCTTCGAAGGCCGGCTGCTCCCCGGCTGGTCGAGCGGCGCCGCGCGGGTGCTCTACACCATCGACGTCGCAACCGGCGAGACGAAGGTGATCCACCGGTCGAACGACTGGCTCAACCATCTCCAGTGCTCGCCGACCGACCCGGGCCAAATCCTGTTCTGCCACGAGGGCCCCTGGCACTTTGTCGACCGCACGTGGATCATCCGCACCGACGGCAGCGGCCTCACGATGGTCCATCCCCGCACGATCGACATGGAAATCGAGGGCCACGAGTTCTTCAGCCGCGACGGCAAGACGGTGTGGTACGATCTACAGACGCCCCGGAGCCTGGTGTTCTGGGTCGCTGGTTACGAGATCGCCACGGGCAAGCGCACCTGGCATCACCTCGAACGAAACGAGTGGTCGGTCCACTACAACATCTCGGCCGACGGCAAACTGTTCGCCGGCGACGGCGGCGGCCCCGCGAGCGTCGCCAACATGACGCCCAGCCACGAGACGCTCGACCCCCCCGGCAACGGTCAGTGGATTTACTTGCTCCGCCCGAAGCTGATCACGATGGAGGGCCTGCCGACCAGCGCCGCCAAACAGGTTAAGATCGGCGTCTTCGAGTCCCAGCGGCTGGTCGACATGTCCGCCCACGACTACGACCTGGAGCCGAACGTCACCTTCACGCCCGACGGCAAGTGGATCGTGTTTCGCTCGAACATGCACGGCCCGTCGCACGTCTACGCCGTCGAAATCGCCAAAGCGACAGAGGGACAACAGCAGGACGCAGAGGTCACAGAGGCAGAAACGGAGTTGCGCATCGGCGGCAATTGAATGCAAAAACTGGCGTAGCGAGGCGACGCCTTCCGGCGCACGATAGGGAAGTGCCGCCCCGCGCCTCCCCGCCGCCCCGCGCCGCATGTCTTTCTCCGCGTCCTCTGCGACCGCCTTGTTGAATCTACCAACTCTGGCTGCCGTGTCGCTGCCGATCACGAGCCCAGCCGGCGTGCTGGCAGTGCTCGCTGGCGTGTGCGCGCTGGCCTATTGGGTGGAGAAGGCGACCCGTTGGCGGCTGTTCAACTACCTGCCGCCGCTGGTGTTCATCTATGCGATTCCCGCCGTTCTCTCCTACCAAGGCGTCATTCCCTCCGACGGCCCTGCTCACCAGGCGCTCGACGAAGTCATCTTGCCGATGATGCTCGTCCTGCTACTGCTCAACATCGATGTCGTCGGCGCCGTGCGCGGCATGGGGCGCGGCGTCGCCGTCATGCTGTTCGGCACGCTGGGAGTCATCGTCGGGGCTCCCCTGGGATTGTTACTCGTCCGGCAATGGTTGAGCCCCAGCGCCTGGCAGGCCTTTGGCTCGCTGGCAGGCAGTTGGGTGGGCGGCACGGCGAATCTCGCCGCGGTGAGCGACATGATCAACGCCGGCGAGGCCGAAAAGGGACTCGCCGTCCTGGGCGACGCCACCCTGTATTCGCTGTGGCTGCCGGTGTTGCTGACATCCAAGAAGTTCGCCGAGCCGTTCGCCCGCTTCACCCGCGTAGACGCCGCGCAAGTCGCTGCACTCGAGTCGGCGGTGACCGACGAGCAGCAGCTGCGTCCGGCGGCGTCGACGTTCGACTTCTTGTCACTGTTGGCCGTTGCGCTGGCCGTGGCATGGCTGGCTGGCGCGTTGGCGACGGTGCTGCCCGCCCGAGACCCCTTCCTAAGCGCCAGCACGTGGCGAATCCTGCTGGTCACCACGCTGGGCGTCGCCCTTTCGATGACGCCGCTGCGGCGCCTCGGCGCCAGCCGCGAGCTGGGTATGGCGCTGGTGCTCATCTTCATGGCCCACATGGGCGCCTCGGCCGATTTCAGCAAAGCCGCCAAGGAGGCCGTACCGTTTCTGCTGGGCTGCGCCGTCTGGATTACGATCCACGGCCTGTTCTGTCTGCTAGGCGCCTGGCTCATGCGCGTCGACATTCACACCGCCGCCATTGCCAGCGCGGCGAACATCGGCGGCGTCGCGTCCGCGTCGGTGGTTGCGGCCTTTCACAAAGAAAGCCTCGTGCCGGCCGCAATCCTGATGGCGTTGTTGGGCTACGCCATCGGCAACTACGCCGGTTGGGCGGCAGCGATGCTCTGCGAATTGGTCTCGTGAGTCCTGCACGTCACGCGTCGAGCGTCACGTGAATTTTTGTCACCGCCACGGGATTGTCGCTCCACTGCCGGAACGCCGCCGGCGCCTCGGCGAGGCCCACCGTGTGCGTCACAATCCGCTCCGACGGAAACCCGCCCCGCTCAAGCATCCCTACCACGTCGGCAAAGTCCGCCGGCAGCGCGTTCCGCGAACCGACGATGTCCAGCTCCTTGAGCACGAACAACTTCGTGTCCAGCTCGATCGGCGCCTTGGCGTACCCCAAGCACACCACGCGGCCCGCGTAGCACGCCTCCTCGACCGCGGTCCGATACGTCGCGGCCAGTCCAACCGCCTCCACGACCACACGAGGGCCCAAGCCGCCGGTCAATTCCAGCAGCCGCTCGTGCAGCGACTCGCGCTGCGAGTTGACGACATACGCGGCCCCGCAGGCCCGCGCCAAATCCAGCTTCGCATCATCCACGTCGATCGCGATGACCGTCCCGCCGCGAAATTTGGCGCCAGCCGTCGCGCCTAGCCCGATCGCTCCGCAGCCAATCACCGCCACCGTATCGCCGCTTGCCACGCGCCCGCGCCCCGCCGCGTGGAAGCCAATCGTCAGCGGCTCCACGAGCGCGAACTCGGTGAGAGACAACCGCTCCGAGGCGATCAGCTTCTCCACGGGCACGGCGATCCGCTCGCAGAGCGCGCCTTCGCGCTGCACGCCGAGCGTCTGATTGGCCGCGCAGCAATTGTTGCGCCCGCACAGGCACGCCGAGCACTGGCCGCAACTCGTGTACGGCATCACGAGCACATCCTGCCCGACGCGCCAGTCGCCGCCGACGCCTGGGCCCAGCGCCTCAATCGTCGCCGCAATCTCGTGTCCCGGCACGCGCGGATAGGCCACCAGCGGATTGACGCCGCGATAGGTGCTCAAGTCCGTGCCGCAGTAGCCGACCCGCCGGACGCGGAGCAGCGCTTCGCCCGGCCGCGGCGTCGGTTCCGGCCGCTCGACGAGCCGAGCGTCGTTGGGCGCCGTGATCTCCATCGCTTTCATGGGACGGCCTCCTGCGCCGCGTCACGCCGATTCGAGGATGACATTGCCGAACGGCGTGGCGTCGCCCGTGCGAATGAGCCCGACGGCTGCCGGCACGCGACGTTTGAGATCGGCGTGGGGCACGTAGCTCACGCCAATCCCTTCCAGCACGGCCGCAAACGCCGCTTGCTTCGCGGCATCGTTCGAGTGGCGAAACTCCTCCGCCATCCACGCCTTCCCTGCATCCCAATTCGCTCGCACGGCCCGCACGACGTCCAGCACCGTCGGCACGTCGTCGACTAGCGAGATGTCGATCGTCTCTACGTCGGGCCACAGCGGAAACCCGCGATCGGCGATCACCAACGAGTTGGTGTGCCGCACGCGCGCCAACAGCGAACTAATCTGCGGATTAAGAATGCCGGCCTTGAGCATTGCAAACGTCGGAAGACGAACCACTAAGACACGAAGGCACAGAGAAAAAAGGGAAAAGTGAGAGCACGATTGGCCACTAATCAGCACTAATCCAGATTAGCGAAGATTAGTGATAATTAGCGGTCTCGTCCGTCGCTCATCTTTGTGCCTTTGCGCCTTAGTGGTTTGTCCGCCTTTCTCCATCACAGATAGGGATAGTCATTGGAAATCAACTGGCGCGCTTTCGCGGCGCGCCAAAACTTGTTGGGGAGTTGAGCGTCAACCGCTGCGGCGTTTTTTGCCACATTCGCCGGATTGCTGGTGTTCATCGCGATCGCCGCCACGCCCGGCGGCGACAGGGCGAACTGCACGCACGCCGTCGCCGGGTCGACCTCCTGTTCGTGACACAGCGCGAGAAACTTATCCCGCCAGGCAAACAACGCCTGGTCGGCCGGGTCGTCCCGCGACATTTCACGATAATCAAAAAACCGTCCGCCGACGAGAAACCCCGCATGAAATACGGCCGAGTTAATGACGCCCACGCCGCGCGCGACAAGCCCTGCGACGAACTGCAATAACTCAGGCGGGTGACGGAAAATCGTAAGACTGTTGGCGAGCATCACCCAGTCGAGCGGCGTCACAACGTCGATCTCGCGGATCACGCTCCAGTCTTTGGAACCCACGCCAACGGCTTGGATCTCCCCGCGTTCCCGCAGTTCCGCGAGCGCTCGGTACGCATCGACGATGTCGTCGAACCGCCGCCGCCGATCGTCCGGCGTCGTCGCCGCGGCGAGATACTCGTCCGGATCGTGCACCGACGCAAGCTGCGGCCGGTACGGCTCGCCCAGCAACTCGCAACCCTGCTCCCAACACGCGCGGATGCCGTCGTAGCTGATCCGCTGCTCGGCGTCGAACCGCAGGTCCGCCCACACGCCAGGCTCAAACGTTGGCTCCGGCCCAGCAAGCGGCGTCCGCAGCCAGCCGAGCTTGTTGCTGATCACCACGTCGGCGGGCCGGACGCCCAACTCGCGCAAGTTGGCCCCAATCGTCTCCAGTGCCAGCCCCGCGCCGTACTTCCCTGCCGAATCAAGCACGACCGGCGCCGGCACGTGGGCGAACCACTCCCGCGAAATCGCCAGCTTAGCGTCCCGGGGCAACGCTTCGTACAGGTTCCCCAAACAGCTCGTGCCAAACACCAGCCGCGGAACCGAGACGCCGCACTTGCCAAGGGGAACGTGCTGCATGGTGCGCCAATGTAGCAGGCACGTTCCGCGTGCCGTAGCTTGAACTTCTCGAAGGCCTGCCGCGGTGTACTTCTCAGGCAGACGGCACACGGAGTGTGCCTGCTACAAATCGCTACTTCACCGCCCGCCGCCGCAATTGATCCAGCGCCACCGCCGCCACGATGATCCCCCCGGTGAGGATTTCCTGAATCCACACCTCGAGCTGCAACTTCGTACAGCCGTTGTCGATGATCGTCATCATCAGGGCGCCGGCCACAGTGCCCAGCACGCTGCCGACGCCGCCCGACAGGCTAGCGCCGCCAATGACTGCGGCGGCGATCACCTTCAGCTCATAGCCGCCGCCCGTCGTGGGGTCGCCCAGTTTGTTGAACCCGAACTGCAGCACGCCGGCTACCCCAGCCAGCACCCCGGCGAGCGTGTAAATCTTGAGCTTCGCCCGCTCGACGTGCACGCCGCACAGCCGGGCCGTTTGCTCGTTCGAGCCGATGGCGTAGATGTGCCGGCCAAATTGCGTATACCGCAACAACGCCGCGACGATCACCGCCAGCGTGAGGAACACCCACACGCCGGGCGACCACCACTCCCACGGCCTGGCAATGAGCGAAGCGTCCGCCTTCGACTGCGGCAACCGCATGAACCCAAACAGCCGCGTCGTAAAGTCGGGCGGCATATACACGGCGGCATTGTCGGCCATTCCCTTGGCGGCGCCGCGCAGGGCGCCCCACATGCCCAGCGTCACGATGAACGGCGTGAGCACCAGCGGCGGCTTGATCCGGCGATCACCCCACCATCCGCCGGCGGCCGCGACAACGCCGATGCCCAGCGCCGCCATGCCGCGCGGCGTTCCGAAGCCATAGTTCCACGCGATCAGGGCGCCCAATCCCAGCGCCAGCGGCGTCACCACGCGTCCGATCCGCCCGATGACCATCGTTCCGATGGACAACCCGCACAGGGCGCCGAGAATGATCCCGGCTGATGTTGCGGCGAGCACCGCGTCGCCAGAGTTCCACTCCCAGCCGATCAGCGTGTTGATCAACAGCGCGACCGTCACCGCCACCAGCGCGATCAGCGACCCCACCGACAGATCGATCCCGCCGGAGATGATGATCATCGTGCCGCCCAACGCGGCAATGCCGACGACCACGGTCTGGAGCAAGATATTCTGTGTGTTCTCCCACGTGGCGAACGTCTTCCAACTCTGCGCCGCAAACAGCGCCCACACGCCGATCATCGCCAACAACGGGCCAACCTTGTCGGCCGCCCGAATCACCCGCGTCGCCATGGAACGATCGTCACGCATGTCACCCCGTCCCACCCAATCGCCAGTCACCGATCACCAGTCACATCCCCCTGTCACGCCGCGCCCGTCGCCGCCAACATGATGCGATGCTCGTCCAAGTCCGCCGCGGGGCGGCACTCGCCCAGGCGGCCGCGGCACATCACCGCGATGCGATCGCAAATCCCCAACAGTTCCGGCAAATAACTGCTCACCATCAGCACCGCACGAGGCGCCCGGCCTGTCGCCGAGTCGCCTGTAGCCAGTTGATCGATCAGCCGGTAAATCTGCGCCTTCGAACCCACATCGATTCCGCGCGTCGGCTCATCCAAAAGCAGTAAGTCGCAGTCGGCATGCAGCAGCCGCGCGAGCGCCACCTTTTGCTGATTGCCGCCCGAAAGCGCCGACGCAGGCTGCCGCGGCGAGCCGCACTTAATCGCCAGCCGGTCTACCAACGGCTGGCTCGCCCGATCCTGCCCGCCGGGGGTGACAAACCGCCACGGCCCGAGCCCGCCCAGTCGCGCCAGCGTGATATTCTCGGCGATCGAGAGGTCGAGCGCCAGCCCCTCGCGTTTGCGGTCCTCGCTCACCAGCCCCATCCCTTGCCCCCAGCGCACGTTGGGCGGCTGCCAGCCGGCGAGCATGGCCACGCGGACCTCGCCGGCGCGGATCGGATCGAGGCCCATGAGCGCCCGCAAGAATTCGGTGCGCCCCGCCCCGACGATTCCCGCGACGCCCACGACTTCGCCGCGCCGCAGCACCAGCGACGCGGCCGCCGGTTTGGCGACCCCGGCCAATCCGTGCACCGTGAGCACTGCCTCGCCCGGCGTGCGAGCGCTCCGCGGGTACAAATCGTCGACCCGCCGCCCGACCATCATCGCTGCGATGTCGGACGGCTGCGTGCCGGCCACCTCGCCCCCGCCCGAGACCAAACCGTCCCGCAGCACGGTGAAGCGATCGCCCAGCTCCTTCACTTCTTCCAAGAAGTGCGAGATGTAAATAATGGCCAGCCCGCGCTCGCGCAGCCGGCGGATCAGCGCGAACAGTCGCTGCACGTCCTGTTGCGCCAGCGAGCTGGTCGGCTCGTCGAGCACCAGCACCCGGCAGCCCACGGCCACGCTGCGAGCGATCTCCACAAGCTGCTGCTCCGCGACCGACAGCCGCCCGGCCGCCGCATCCAGCGGCAGGTCCGATCGCCCCACCTCGGCCAGCGCCGCGCGGGCCTTCTCCCGCAGCTCGCCCCATCGCACCAGCGGGCCGCGCTTTGGTTCGACGCCCAGCAGGATGTTCTCCGCCACGGACAAATCCGGCGCCAGCGACAGCTCCTGGTAGATCATCGCCACGCCGGCGCGCCGGCCGTCGGCCGGCGAGAGCGGCCGGTACGGCGCGCCGTCGAGCAGCATCTCGCCCTCGTCCGGAATGAGCGCCCCGCTGAGCACCTTCATGAGCGTGCTCTTGCCGGCGCCGTTCTCGCCCACGAGCGCCAGCACCTCGCCGCCGCGCACTTCCAAGTCGACGCCGCCCAGCGCGCGCGTCGCCCCGAATTGCTGGCGCACGCCGCGCATCACAAGTCGCGGCGCCGTGGAAGAGGAATCGGTCATCGTTCAAATGCGACGCGACTGCGGCCCGGGTTATTCGATGAGCGGGGCGATCTCGGGATCGCCCATATTCTCGCGGGTCACCAGATGCGTGGCCGTGTGAACCAGCGGGTCAATTTTCTCCCCATTGAGGTGCTCGACCATCAACTTCACGGCGGTGTAGCCCATGTTCACTGGGTCCTGCACCACGAGCGCGTCAATGTGGCCCTCCTTCAGCCCGCGCACTAACAACGGTGAGCTGTCGAACCCGACGAACTTCACCTGCCCCGCGAGGTTTTGCTGCTCGAGCGCGAGCAACAGCCCCTCGGAGGCCGTCTGGTTCGACGCGAAGATGCCCGCCGCTTCGCGCATCACGTCGATCATATTGAGCGCCGTCGTCTGCGCCTGGATCGACGTTTCGCCGCTGTAACGGTTGTCGCTTAGCATCTCGGCGTTCGCGGCCTTAAATTCTTCCAGCGCTCCGGTCTCGCGATTGGTCGTGCTTTCCTGACCCTCCATGTGCCGGAACAACACGGCCTTGCCGCCGTTGCCAATCAGCTCCATGAGCGCCTTGCCGCCGAGCCTGCCCGCCGCGAGGTTGTCGGTGGCCACATAGCTGATGAAATCCTTGCCCACCTCCGCGTCGAGGCCGGAATCGAAAATCAACACCGGGATCCCCTTACCCGTCGCCGTGCGCACGTCCTCCGCCAGACCCACGCGATCGGTGGGAGCGAGCAGAATCGCGTCCACGCTCTCGTTGGTGAATTGTTGCAAGACGCGCTGCTGTTCGGTGCGATCATTGTCCTTCGCCGGGCCCTTCCAGATCAGCTCGACCTGAAACTCCTCCGCAGCCCGGTCGGCGCCGCGCCGCACCTGATTCCAGAACGTGGCCTGCGTGGCCTTGGGAATCATCACGATCGTGTGTTTCCCGTCGTCCGCGGAGTCCTCGCCGGGCGTCGCAGTCGAGGCGGCCTTGTCGCTGCAACCTGTCGCCAACGACGCAACGAGCAACGCCGCAAAAGCACAATGACGCCGCCGAGCAGACCCGGGGCGTTCGACAAGTCGCGTCTTCACAGGATTCTCCCTCCCAGACGAGTGGCTGCCCGCGCCGGCCAAAGGTCCGAGTATAATCCGCCACAACGCGCACGGGGAAGCGGCACGTAAGCAGGTCGCGATGCGATGGACCCGTCACCCCGAGGTCCGCCGAGGGGTCCGGCTTGCCGTGTCGAACGACATGAAATGATGCGAGAGCGTCACGTCCGCCCCGCCCACTAAGGTTCTCGCGACTCCAATTGAGGAATTCATGCATCGTCGCCAATTCCATCGTCTCGCGCTGTTCGCTGCGTACCTCGCCGCGACTTCGTAGTTGGGGGAGCGCCGCCGAGCGCGCCCGGATTCGCGTCAACCAGGTCGGCTACCTCCCCGGCGATCCGAAGGTCGCCGTTGTGCTCCGGCGGCGCACCTGCGCCGTTGCGCCAGCGCAGTTTGTTTGCAAAGTGGAAAGCGCGGGGTGCGGCTCCGCAAGCTGCACGCCGCGGAGCGGACAGAATTCGGGACTTCTGTCCGGCGCCGCCGCCGCGCGAGGCGGGACATCGCGGCGTCCGCACGCTTCGCGGAGGGACAAACGTCGGGTGACTTTCGTCCGCTGACTTCCGGCGTCGAGCGGAGATCCATGGACAGGATGGGATCGTCGCTTCACCACGACGGCACGACGAGCACGACGGCGATGATTCGGCAGCCGCCTCGAATTCCCGTCGCGTCCGTCGTGTCGCTGGGGTTCGGTGGTTTCTGCTCGACACGGCGGTGGTTTCGTCGCGAATCGCATTTTTGGCGACATAATTCCCCCATTTGGGTGGGGCGGCGAATGCCGCGAGGTCGGAGGCCAGAGTCCGGAGGTCAGTGCCGGGCAATCTTCTGTGTCAGACTGGACCATGTCGTCCCCATTGCGCTTGCGCGCGGGGTTGGCAGGGGCGTCGGGGGACAGTCCCCGTTTGCTCCGAAGATGCCAGCAAATGGGGACAGTCCCGGGGGTTTTCGGGGACCATCCCCGAGGGGGACGGGAATCCGGCGGCGCAGCAGAATAACGGGTCGACGCGCGGGGCGCCGCCCGGCCGCTCGGGAGAATGGGTGACGCCTGTATACTATAGGCTTCGGCGCCTGGCGTCAAGGGCGTTTATGGGCCACTCCCAGTTTTTCTCGGGCGAGCGAGCGGGAGTAGGCTCGAGCGAAGGCGAAGCGGCGTGCCACTGGCAGGAGTGCCCGTGAGAAGCAGCTTGCTTCCCAATGACCGTCGGCGAGGGCTCAGCCGTTGCCCCGACGCCACTTCGCCCTTCAGGCCTGGAGTGTACAGGAGTCCGCGTCCCCGCTTCGCACTGGCGGCACGCCAGTGGCACTCAATTCGCTTTCGCCAATGGCGCCCGCCCGCGGGATGAATTCCCGCCGCCGCGTCGCCACACGTCTCTCCAGAGACGCCCGAAAATAGCCCTGCAATTCCGTGCAATTGCCGCAATCGTTCGTTATATTGGCGACGCCCGACTAGTTCTCTTTGGACTGAATGCAGTCGTCGCAGCCAGATAACGACGCACCATGCTGTCATTACTTTTCATCTGACACCGCTTCCAACGGAGTGTCCCAATGCGTCGTAGAATGCTGCACTTGCTCGCTCCTTTTCTGACGTGCATGTTGCATTTGGAATGCTTTGCGGAGAGCTTTGCGCTCACACGCATTGACGGCAGCTTTCTTTCCGGCGTCGATCGTCTTCGACGCATGATCGTGCTGACGAATGACCCAGTGCTTTCGAGTGCGGTTTGGGACGCCGGCGTCGTCAGTTCAATCGCTCCGGGTATCTGGACGTCGGACGCAGCCGGCGTAGCGAGTGGCCCCTACATTGGGGGACCCTTTACACCACCATACGACCCCTTTTACATGCAGTCGCCAGGCGCGATGACTCGCCCGATGGAAAGATTTGTAAGCTATGACCGGCCTACCATAAAAGAATTCAATTCGAGAGCTAACCGCAGCGTGGGTTCGGCAAGAGGATCGTGGGAGTATGAATGCTTTCCTGGCTTCATGTGCGCGTCCGATACGGCACGGCCAGCTTACTGGGATGGGACGGAGATTCATATGCTACAAGATGCAGCATTTGAGCGGGGTTCATTGGACGCTGGCGGCGCCGCCCTCGGCATAAACGATCGCGGGGAAATGGTTGGCTATATTTTCCGCGACAGTGGAAAGAACTATGGCGTAAGCGCCTCGGCAGTATGGTCTCCGTCTGGGGATCTGACAGTACTCGGCTCCTATCCCGGTCGCGAGTTTTCCGTGTTGCACGACATAACAAATGACGGAGTAGTAACTGGGGCTGCATTTGACCTGGATTTCATCGGCGGCGGCGGAAACATGGTCGCCGATTCCTATGAACCATTTGTTTTTTCAAATGGACGATATCAACCCTTGGATTTCTCTCCGGCTGATTTTTTTAACCCGCTTGAGCGGACATTCGAAATAAACGCCAACGGACAAATCTCGGGTATTGGCGTTGTGGGGGGCTTCGGTAGACCACAAGAACCCTTTCTCATTACGCCAATCGAGAAAAATGGCGAACGAATCTGGTTCGATCCGATTAACGATCCGAACGGCGCTGTCGTAAACGGCCGCGTGCGCTTCGCCAATGATCTGATCCCCGCGAGTCCTGAAGTGAATCTGAACTCCGCATACATCAATGATTCAGGACTGCTTTTTGGCGGCGCGTCGGCGACAATGCCGGATTCCAACCCGCCAATATCCACCGGCGTTCTCATGACGCCATTTACCAAATTCAAGCAGTTCCACGGCCCGTGGGCCTCCGAGCCGATGGGCGATCAAAAGGAACCCCCTTATTCCATTGAATCCAAGGGTTGTGTGCTGGCCGCACTGGCGACCATCGCTACATATTACGGCAATACAGTCGATCCTCTCACCATGCGGGACCACATTTTGGCGAACTCCGATATGTATGTGCCGTACACGGATAAGGATGGACATGGAATCATCGTCGCTCCCGATAGATTTGACTTTCAAAATGAGGGCCTGTTTGTATACGGGTTGAATCGTCCGTCAAAGAACAAGGACTACCGTGGCTTGGAGACAATCGTGGAAGAGTTGCGGGCGGGTCGCCCGGTGCTCTTGGCGGTTCCGAGTGCGTCAGCTAAGGCAAAGAGTGCCAGGCGACCCGATGACAACGAGTTGCATTATGTAGTTGCGTATGGCTTGGACTTGACCATCGGTCCAGAGGATGACTGGACGCCCGCGGATATTGGGAGCCGAATCTTTATCGCCGATCCCGGCAATGGAGACAGTTATTACGGCAGTCATGGGGATGTCTCGGCAGTTGAGGGCTGGATGTTGGACGAGGAGAAGGTGAACATTACGCTGGAAAAATACTTCGTGGAGGTGAACCGTTACGCAAAGGATGGAGCGGAGTATTCGGTCTACAACTGGTTTGGATCAGGAGACTTCAAGGGCGGTGTATTTAAACGGGACTCCGCTGAGATTACGATTGAGCCATGGATACGACTAAAGTTCATTACGCAATTTCATATTGCCGAAAATGGCCAGAGTTTTTCGCGGAATCCCCAAGTCAAAGTCCGATCGCCCGTAGAGTTGCGGATTTCGGATCCAGAGACTGGGGCAAGTTACACGTCGTCGGAAGACATCGCTCGCCCGGGGGACCTCGTGCTCGGCAAGATTCTTTTCGACTTAACAACAACTATGGACGGAGAGGACGGCGCTGACTCCATACTGCTCGATGACGCCTTTCCACCCTATACTTTGGACCTTCCTCTTGAGCTTCTTGGCAAAAGCCTCGACATCGAGATCATCGGCGTCGGAGACGGAGAGTACGAGATCGCATTAAGCAGCGGGTCAAAGCAATTTCAAAGCAGCGTTCCCTTAACGGGGCAAATCAGCATTGGCGAGCGCCTTTTCGGAAGATTTAGCGTCACAGAAGTTCCTGAGATATCTTCGAACTTGCTTGCCGCGATCGTCGTTTGTATGGTCGATGTCCGACGACTGCGAAGATTCACCATGCGGCAGGCGGCATGCCCTCGGAGGTCCGCAGACGCGGGCATGTCGGGCGCTCCCTTCGCATGCTCGCGCGGACGAGAGGCAATCTGGGAATCCGGGCGGCGCGCCCAAGGTCTTCCGCAGGGCGCGGTTCGATGCGACGAACGTTGCCGGCTCGACCACGCCCCGCGCGGACTTGGGCGTGCCACCCAATCCGAGGTGCGTACACACGCGGACGAGCGCATGGCACACGGAGGGGGGCTAGGGCGGCGCCATGTCCTCGTCGGTCCGCGACGCGGCCCACGTGGGCGAGTTTCTCCGAAACTCGCAACCGCATTTCGGAGAAACGCGGCTACGTGACGACATGCCCACGCGGACGTGGGCATGGCGCGCGGATCATGTCGCCCTTCCAGGGCTGCGAGCGGTTGGTTGGCGTCGACGACCCAGGGCGTTGCCCTGGGCTGTTTTAGCGCGCCCTTGCAGGGCTCAAGACCGTCGTGCATTCGTGAACCGCGGATCGCGCGGATTTCGCGGATCGGACGGGAGCGGACTTCGCCGGCGGCGCCGCGGCCGTTCTCCGATCCGTGACATCCGTGGTTCTCCCTGTCTCACTCAACATGCCCACGCGGACGTGGGCATGGCACGCCGATGTGATCGGTGCACGGACGACGCTGGCAGCGTCGTCGTGCTCACCAACTTGTCCAACAACAAGGACGGCGCGATGCCGGCTGAGGAGCTCTAACAAAACTGTCTGCGGTAGGGGGACAGTCCCATTTTGCTCCGAGGACTCCGCAAAATTGGGACAGTCCCCGACAGTTTTGCCTGAGGAGCTCGCGAAGATCGTCGTCGACGACCTGTCACGGCGCGGGCGGTGAGAGCCGAATGTGCGTCGGCGCGTCGCGGTCGCAGGTGAGCCAGCCATCGTCCGTGAGTTGCAGCTCAACCGCCTGGATCGAGCTGCGGCGCTGGTCGACGCCGTCGCGCCGCTCCGCCTCGCCGCGCCGGCCCGGGTGCGTGAAGTAGAACACAAACGCCCGGTCGCCGCTGACGACCACGTCGCAGTGGCCGCCTTTCACCTGGTCGTCTGCGCCGCGGCCCGGCGCCTCCAGCAGGTTGCCGGCCTGCCGCGTCCAGCGATCGGCGTCGTCCGAACGGTACACGCCCAACCCGGCCCACGCGTCGACCAGCAGCCAATATCTGTCCCGCCAGCGGAACGCCTTCGGCGCCTCGCACCCGCGGTCCCCGATCACCTTTCCCCGTTCGGTCCACTCGTTGAGATCGGGACTCGTCGCCAGGTAGATCGACTTGCCGTCGCGTTCGTTGTTGTACCACATGCGCCATGTGCCGTCGGGCAGTTGGAACACGGACGCGTCGATGCAGCGGTCCGACGCCAGTTTGAGCGGCTCGCCCGCGCTCCACGAGCGCAAGTCGTCGCTGCGCAGGTGAACGATGTTGCGCGGATGGCCCCAGTCTTCGAACACGCCGGGCACGACCGTGAGAAACATATGCCACCGCCCGTCGTCGCCGCGGACCACGTCCGGCGCCCAATGCGTCGGCTCGTCGCCGGCGACGCCCTCGGGCAACTCGATCTCCGCCGTGCCGACGTACGTCCACGTCGCGCCGCCGTCGGCGCTTTCGGCAATGCCGATTGGCGTGCCATGCACCCACGCGACGCCGGACAATCCGGGCGCGCTCGCCCGCCGGTTGGTGTAGAACATCCACCACCGTTCGACGGCCGGGTTCCAGATCACGACGGGATCGGCGGCGCCGTCGTACACCGGATCGCGAAACAACGGCTTCGCCGCCACGGCGCCGGGCTCTTGCCCGTCACATTCACAAGCGAAACAACCCAATAAGATCAGTCCGCAAATGAGTTGCATTCGAGGCATTGTGTGCGCCTTAACGGTGAAGAAGAAGCACGCGTCGCCGTCGCCGGCAAAGTCGCGCGCGAAGCGCCCCAATTCACTCAACCGCACCGATCGCCACCTGCCACGTCGGCGAAGTTGACATTCGGCAACGCCCTGGCCAGGCGTGCGATGCTAGCACGCATCATAGGGGCGACCTACAATTCTTAACAGTTGTCTCGCTCTCTTCTGGCGCCCCAGGTTGATGCTCATGCGCTCGCGACGACTCTTGCCGTTTCGGCACATTGTTCTGACAAGTTCCATCGCCGTCTCATTGGTCGCGCTCGGCGGTTGCAGTGGTTCCCCCAACGCCGAGCAAGCCGCCGCGCCAAAGCCGGCGTCGGCCGCGGAGATCGCTCAGCAGCACGTCGAGTCTGCCGAGCAGCTCCGGAGCGAAGGAAAGCCCGGCGAGGCGGTGGAGGAGTTCACGGCCGCGCTCGCCGCGCTGCGGGCGGGCAATCGACCGCTCGGGCGCACGGGAGACGCGTCGCTCGACGCCGACGTCCTGTTCCAGCGCGGGCTCGCCTATCTCGATCAGAACTTTCCCGATACGGCGGCCGCCGATTTTAGCGAAGTCATCCGGCTGCGTCCCGACCACGGCGCCGCCTTCGCCCGCCGCGGTCAGGCTTACGTGAAGCTTGGCGACTTGTACAAGGCCGTGCGCGACTGCACCGAAGCGATTCGTTGGCTGTCCACCACGGAGGTCGACGCCGCCCCCGCGTACCGCTGCCGGGGCGAAGCGTACCTGCTTCGCGGTCAGTACGACCGCTCGGTCGCCGACTTGGAAAAGGCCGTCGAGCTCGTTCCCGCGCTGGACGGCGAGGTCCGGCCGCTGCTGGCCAGGGCCTATTTCAACTGGAGCCGCCAACTCGCCACGGCGGACGACGCCGTAGCCGCTGAGGCCAAGCTTGTAACGGCCCGCGCGCTCGATCCCGAACTTGTCGCCGCCGCCGAACAGGCCGGCGCCCCGCCCCGCGACGACGCGGTGCAACGGACCGCCGCCAAGGAAATCATTGACGACGCCCAGCCGCGGTTCGACGCCGGAATCCAGCACTTCAACCAGCAGCGTTACCAGGACGCCCTCGCCGAGTTCACCGCCGCGATTGACGCCCGCCCCTCGTTTGCCGAGGCGTACCTCCTCCGCGGCGAAACGCTGCTCCGGCTGAACTTTCCCGATACGGCGGTGAAAGACTTCGAGGACGCGGTGCGCTACGGCGGGGAATCGGTGGAAGCGAATCGTCTGCTGGCCGAGGCGTTTCTCGAGCTCGGCAGCCCGCACCGCGCAGTTCTCTCCTCCACCGACGCCCTCCATGCTGACCCGCTCGACGCCCCGTCGTACGCGCTTCGCGGCCGGGCGTACGTCGAGCTGGGGACTTGGAGCCGCGCGATCACCGACTTGGAGGAAGCCGTCCAACTCGACGGGAGTCTGGCCGACGAGGTGCAGCCTGCCCTCGACCGCGCCCACCGCCTCCGCGACGCCGAGCGGGCCGCTGACGAGCCCACACCAGTCCCGCTTTCCCTCCGGGAGAGGGCCGGGTCGCCGCGGCGACTCGCCGTGGCGAGGTGAGGGAGCGCCAGGCCACGGCGTCTGCAAATCTTAAAGCAGCCTGAGCCCAAAGTCAGCAGCAGCGACGCCCGGTGGGGGCCTCCCGGGATGACGCTCAATGACGCGGTTTCTGGGTGCGCGTCCAACATGTTCCGAGCGCCGCTGCCGCCAGAACGATAGCCAATCCGCTGGGCTCCGGCGCGGACGACGCGGCGCCCGCATTAAGCGGGTCGCCGAGATGCCGCTGCCAAATGAGAAAGTCGTTACCGTCCAGGTCGACGCCAAACCGCGTCTGCCACCCCGCGGTCGGGTCGACCAGGTCGTCGCCGTCCACGTCGCCGTCGCCGTCGAAATCGCCGGGCACGTCGACCGGCGCCGCCGAGGCAAGCTCCACGTTGTCGATGCCGAGCGAGCCATCGATTGTGTCGAACAACGTGTGACTCGGCTCGCCCGCGTCGTGCCGCAGCATGAATCGCGTCACGTTGCCCATGATCTCCTCGTACGGTCCGGACTCGTTCGGCGAGACGATGTCGTCGGGCCCCAGCGGGAATGTGTAGCTCCGCCAAACGCCGTCGTTGGGAACCATGTTCGCCAGTGCCGACGTCCAGCGATCGGTCTGCGGAATGGCGCCGAACAGCACAACGCGCATTTCCATCGGCGGCGATTCTAACGGAACCATCATGTCGACCTTCACCTGCGCCGGGCCGAGCGCGGCGAAGTCGCCGCGCCACGCCAGGTCGTTAGTAAAGGCTGCCAGATGGTTGGACGCCTCGACCAACACGAATCCGCC
The DNA here is from genome assembly GCA_044867485.1 of Lacipirellulaceae bacterium. GTDB lineage: Bacteria > Planctomycetota > Planctomycetia > Pirellulales > Lacipirellulaceae > Lacipirellula. The sequence continues at coordinate 50,246 of JBIOVA010000026.1, forward strand.
GCCGCCCACGCCGCCCGTGGCCCGATACGTCGCCACAGCTCCGCCGGATCCCCAGCCTTGAGCGTCGGCGTCGAACGCGTCGATGTGAAACTCCGCCGCACGCGCGGGGAGGCTCGCACACGCCAGCGCACAAACCGCCGCCGCACACGCCCATCCGCGCGCTTGCCCGACTCGTCCGACCCCCACGGCGTCACTCTCCCAATGTTCCACGAGGTCTCGGGGCCAGTCGCTAACCGTTACGCCCGCTTGCGAGTTGACCTCAGCGCCATGGCGCCGATCGCTGCCATTGCCAACAGGGCCATGCTGCCCGGCTCCGGAATCGCCACGAACTTGTACACGATGCCGCCCGTGCCGTTGGCCGGCGTGTTGGTGACCATTGCGTACAGCTCGCCCGCGCCGTCCTCGCCGAACCCGTGGACCGTCAGTCCGTTGGGCAAGATGCCGGCGGCGAACTGCGGCAGCAGGAACTCATGGATCGTCCCCATCTGCAAGTCGGCGTAGAACAACCGCCCGTCCACGCGCGGCGGCGCATTGCGAATCGCCAGGTCGCCAAACACGTACTTGCCAACCAGCTCCGGAATCGCCGTGCCGCGATAGACGAACCCGCCCGTCACCGAGATGCCGTCGCCGTGATCGTACTGCAGCGTGCCCATCGGGCCGGAGATTGGGTCGATCAAGCCCGCCGGCAAGCCGGGGCTATTATTTCCTGGCGGGGCGCCAATGGTCCCCGTCGCTCGGTCAAACAGGAACGTGCCCTCCTTGACCGCCCAACCGTAGTTGCCGCCAAGCACGATGCGGTTGATCTCTTCGATATTGTTCTGCCCCACGTCGGCGAGGATCAGCTCGCCGGTGGCCCGGTCGAACGCGAATCGGTACGGGTTCCGCAGGCCGTAGGCGTAAATCTCCGGCACTTGCCCGGCGCCTTGGAACGGATTCGTCGTCGGAACGCGGTACTGCCCGTTGGGGCTCACCGGGTCGGCGCTGCCGGGGTTCAGCGCCGGCAACAGCGGATCGAACCGCAGCATCTTTCCCAAGGGCGTGGTCAGGTTCTGCGCATTGCCGCCTGGCTCGATATGGCTCGCCCCCACGTCGTTCGCGTTGCCGCCGTCGCCGACTGCCAGATACATGTAGCCGTCGGGTCCGAACGCAATCGTCCCGCCGTTGTGGTTGCCGGCGTTCTTGCCGAACGAGATGATCTCCCGTCGCGTCGTGGGGTCGACCACATTCGAGTCGCCCGCGCTCATCTTCCACTCGTTCACGACAAGCTTGTAGTTCTGCACCGCGTTGTTCGGCGCGATGTACGTCGGCTGCGTGTTCTCTGGAATGGGCTCGCTGGAATAGGTATACAGCGTGCGATGGCCGAGGCTGTTGGCATCGTTGAATCCCGGATGAAACGCCAATCCCAGGAAGCCGCGCTCGTCATTGGCATTGGCCGGATTGAACGGCGGCGACACGCGGCTCTGCATGTCGAGCGCGGCGCCCGGCTGCAACACGCCGTTCTGAAGAATTCGCAACAGGCCGTTCTGCTCGATGACGAACAGCCGGTCCATATCGCCCGGCGGGCTGATGCCATAGTCGGGCGCCGCCATGCCGGTGGCGACGGCTTGCAATCGGACGGCGATCGTCCCCTTGGGAATCGAGGGCAGGAACAGGCCCGCCGCGGCGGTCGAAGCCCCCGCGGCCAGGAGCACTGCGGTCAAGCCGAGTTGCGCGAATCTCCTCATGAGGTCACCCCTCTCGTTTCAGACCTGCGAGTTGGTGCGGCGGCGAAGTCGAACCCGAGAGCCCGCGCCAGCGCGCAGACACGCCACACACCGTACGGCAAGCGCAGGCCCTCCACGCGGGGCGGCGCGCACCGTACGCTCCAGGTTTGCTCAACTACCAGAATGTGGCGACGCCCAAGATTCCTTGCGATCGTTGCAATTGGGGCCGCCCGCGCAACGCGAACCACCATGGAATGGCACAATCCGCGCGCCTCAAGCACCCGAGGCCCCCGCCGCCGGTTCGCCCGTCTCCGCGTCAGATTGCGGAGCGATGAGATCGACGACCCGGGGCTCCCCCAGGGGCGTCACTTCGTAGAACACGAGTCCGTCGCGCTCCTGGCGGAACACGCGCAGCGTCGCGTCGCCCAGGTCGGCCGCAATCGCACGGTCGGAGGCCGCGCGATCGACGAAGACCATCACGGGCTGCTCGTCCACGATGCACAGCATAGCGGTCGTCAGCGGGCTCAACCCGCCGACATAGGCCAGGCCCAGCATGCGCGCCCCCTCAGGCATCGCCAGCAGTTGCAAGGGCGTTCCCTGCCGTTCCAGGAACGTGGTCGCAAATCGCTCGGGTTCGCGGCACTCGTAGGTGGGTTCGAACCCGCTGGCCACGGCGTTGTTGTAGATCTCCACCAACGGCCGCGCAGCGAACAGTGGCCCGTCGCGACCGCCGCCCCATGGGATCGCCGCCAGCACCCACGCCACTGCGGCCGCCGCGGCCAACACCGCCGCCGCCCACGCCACCCGCCTGGACCGCAGCGGATCGCGCGTCGATCGGGCCAGGGCAACGGGCGTCGCCGGCGCCGCGGCCGGAGCGGTCCTCTCGCCGCGGCCGGAATCGCCCCCAGAACTTACGGCGCTAGCCAACGCGGCCGCCACCGCCTCGCGCGACGGGACCTCGATGTGGAACAGCCGCTCCAGCGCCCCGTCGATGCGCGCCTGCAACTCCGCCTGCCGTTGCAGCGCCGGGTCGCTGAGCAGCCGCTGCACGAACGCAGCCGCTTGCGCCTCGTCCAACAAACCGTCGAGGAACGCCTCGAGCCGGTCGTCGTGGCGAGTTTCGTCGCGCGTGGATTTGTGGGGATCGGTCATCGTCTAGCCGTCTCGCGCCTGTGAGGGCGACGCATCGGGATCGCCCGCGCCCGACAATCGCTTTCGCAGGGCAGCCTTACTCCGATGCACGTGACTCATCGCCGTGCCCTCGGGGATTTTCAATAAAGCTGAAATCTCTGAATAGGTCAGTTTGTCCACAATTCGCAGCAGCAAACACGATCGGGCTTCGTCGCCAAGCGCCTGCAGCGCGGCGGCCAACTCGTCGTCGAACGACGCCTGATCCGCCAGGATTTGGCCCGACGCCGCGATCGGCGACGCTTCGGTCGGCGTCGCATGGTGGTTCATTTGCCCCAGCGCTGCCGGGTCCGCCGCAAACGTGCGCCGCTGCTGCGTCTTCCGGCGGTGGTTGAGCGCACAGCGGCGGACGATTTCCGCCAACCAGGCCGAGAAATTCGAGCCCGGCGTGAACTGGTCGATTTTCTCGAAGGCGATAATCGCGGCTTCCTGAACGATGTCCTCGGCCGATTCCCGCGTCCCTGTGACCCCCGCGGCCACGAGCGTCAACCGGTGGTAGGCATCTCGATATTGCGCAGCAAATCCCTCCGGGTCCATCACTTCGGGCGGCCCGTCCTCCGGCTTTCGCCTACTGTTCCGCGGATCGGTCATAACCCGGTAGGATAATCTACTAGGTCCAATGTGGCAGCCGGTTCCTAATCTTGCAAATCGCGTCAGAGCCCGCATTGGTCGGGATTTGGCGCAAGCCCGCGCCGACTTTGATATCCTAAGACAGAACGATCCCGCGTGCGGATGTCCGCCCCGGACCTGCCGCTCGTGCTTTCTCTGGGCAGAGAGTTGGCCATGTTCGCCCCCTTGCGCCGAGCCGCCGCCCGTCGCCCGGACAGCCCGGCGAGCGCCTTCACGCTCGTCGAGTTGCTAATCGTCATCGCCATCATTGGCGTCCTCATCGCGCTGATGCTCCCGGCGATTCAGGCCGCCCGCGAAGCGGCGCGCCGCGACGCCTGCATCAACAACCAGAAACAACTGGCCGACGCGCTGCTCAACTACGAGTCCGCCCACGGCCACTTTCCCGCTGGTCGCGTCGGCTGCGACGACGTGGGCGACGCGAACCCGCCGGCGGTTCCTTCGATCGCCGCCTGCCCGCCGGGTCTGCCGCCCGAAAAGAAATCGGCCGCTAGCGGCTTCGTCACGATCCTTCCCCAATTGGAGCAACAAGCCCTGTTCGACCAGCTCGGCGTCGACCGCGGCGGCCTCTGGAATCGCAACATCGACGATCTCGCCTGGTGGTACGGTAACCCCGCGAAGGCCGACGGCATCCTGCAGCGCCCCGCCGTGTTTGTCTGCCCCAGCGACAATTCCGACGCCGTCAGCATCCAGTACAAGCCGGCCCTCGCCGCCACCGGCAGCTACGCCTTCGTGCAAGGCACGCTGGGGTCGCGCACCTATCCGCCTTATACCAAAAACCACACGAAGTACCTTAATGACGGCCTGTTCCTCTACGTCACGGTGCGCGCTGTCCGTGAGGTGACCGATGGCCTCTCGCGCACGCTCATGATCGGCGAAGTGATGCACTCGGACTCGTGGGAATCGTCGAATACATGGACGTACGCTCGCGTCAACTCCGACTGCCTACGGAGCACAGACTTTCCCCTCAATACGCCCCCGGGCTCCGGCACGAATTACGAAAGGCAGGATGGCTCCTTCGGCAGCGAGCATCCCGGCGGCGCCGCGTTCGCCTTCGCCGACGGCCACGTCGAGTTCTTCCACGACGACCTCGACCCCGCCGCCTACCGCGCCCTCTCCACGATCGCCGGCGAAGAGCTGAATCCGTAAGATTCCCCTCCCGTCTTCTCCCAGCCACTGGCGGAAGCCGGCAGTCGCACACCGCGCAAGCGCGAACTGCGGCGACGCGAACGAACGAAGCGCTGACGCGGCGGCGCCGCGATCACTCGCCGCGGAATTGCGACCAATTGACGCCCAGCTTTCGCATTCGCGCCCGCAGCGTGTGGGGGTTGATCGCCAACAGCGCCGCGGCGCCGCGGCGGCCCTCGATCCGCCCGCGCGTGTGCTCCAGGGCCGCCAAAATATGCCGTCGCTGCGCCTCGTCGAGCGACACGAGGCCCTGCCCCGTCTTCGGCCCCGTGCCGCTGTCGGCGGCGCGCTGGCCAATCGTCGTGGAGTGTCCCGCGTCGCTGCCCAAACCCAGCGCCGCCGCAATCTCCAGCGTGTGCCCCTCCCCCAGGATCGCCGCCCGGTCGATGACCGTTCCCAGCTCTCGAATGTTTCCCGGCCAGTGGTAAGACCGCAACGCCTCGACGTCCATTTCCGTGGGCTCCACCGGCGACAGGCCGAACTTCACCGCCGCCCGCTCGGCGAAATGCGCCGCCAATTCCGGGATGTCGGCGAGCCGCTCGCGAAGCGGCGGCAACAGGATCGGAAACACCGCGATGCGATACCATAAGTCTTCGCGGAACCGGCTGTCGCGCACCATCGCCGAAAGATCACGGTGTGTCGCCGCCACGACGCGCACGTCGACCCGCAACTGCTGACGCCCGCCCACGCGCTCGACGAGCGAATCTTGCAGTACGCGCAGCAGCCGCACCTGCGCTTCGAGCGGCAACTCGCCGATCTCGTCCAAAAATAGCGTCCCCCCGTCGGCCCGCTCGAACCAGCCCTGCCGCGTCTCGATCGCTCCGGTGAAGCTGCCCTTCTCGTGGCCGAACAGTTGCGAGTCGACCAGCTCGCGCGGGATGGCGCCGCAGTTCACGCGGATGAACGGGCCCTCGCGGCGGTTGCTCCGCACATGGATCGCACGCGCGATCACTTCCTTGCCCGAGCCCGTTTCGCCGAGGATCAGCACCGGTGCGTCGGCGCCGCTCACCAGGTCGACGCGTTTCATGACCGGCGCCAGCCCGCCGCGCTCGCCCACGATGTGCTCGGTCGCGTCCTGCTTGCCCAGCCGCCTTAGCAGGGACCGCCGATCGGCTTCGGCGGCCTCCCGCAGCGCCGCCATCTCGTGCAGACGCCGGTCGTTCTCCAACGCCACCGCAAATGGTTCCTGCAACATCGCCAGCATCTGCTCGTGCCGCGCGGTGAATCGCTGCCCCGGAGAAGTCGACGCGATGAGCGCGCCTGTGGCCTCGCCCCGGCTGCGCAGGGGCGCCGCGCGGATATCGCCGCCGTCTTCGGTGAACGACAGTAGGTCGAGCGCCGCCGGCAAACCGCCCCCGCGATCGGCGCCGCTGATTTCCCCGCGGCGGACCCACGCCATCAACTTCTTCATGTCCGCCGACGAACACTCGCGACTGGCAGGGGACGCATCGCGCAGCTTCTTCGGCGCCGACGCGACCGTTGCCACCAGGTGATGGTCCGGCTCGATCCGTTCGACGACCAACCGCGCCAGCGGAATGTGCTCAGCGAGCAGCGCCGCGATGCCGGCCGCCGACTCGTGGATTTCGATGTGCTGACAAGCCTCGCGCCAGACGGCGAGCAGGATTTCGCGAAAGCGATTCATAGGCGGTAGTTCCGTTATATTTGCGTGAAAGCAATTATATGTCACGGGATAAATCCGTGATATGACACGGATAGGAGGCCACGAATTCACCGTGGGCCATCTATAAACCGTGTGGCACAAATGGTTTGCGTCATGGTTCGATTCTCCGGTACGCCGCATGCAAAGGGGTTGGCCGCGAATGATTTCGTCCAACCAATCTCGGAGCTTGGAGACATTGTCATGCCCGTCAAACCGTTCGCGCCGCTGCTCCTGGCCGTCGGCCTCCTTGCCGTCGCCGGGTGCAACTCGAGGAGCGAAGCAACCAGCGCCGCCAGCGCTCCCGATGCCGCAAGCGAGTTGGGGCCGAAGGAAGCCGTCGAGGTCCTCAGCGTCTCTTACGACCCGACCCGCGAGCTGTACGAAGCATACAACCCGGTCTTCGCCAGGTTCTGGAAGAAGGAAACCGGCCAGACGGTGACGATCAACCAGTCGCACGGCGGCGCCGGCAAGCAGGCCCGGGCCGTCATCGAGGGACTCGAAGCCGACGTCCTTACGCTGGCCATCGCTTACGACGTCGACCAGATCGTCAAACAAACCACCCCGCCGCTGCTGCCCGCGGATTGGCAATCGCGGTTGGAAAACAACAGTTGCCCATACACCTCGACCATTGTGTTTCTCGTGCGCAAAGGCAATCCCAAGGGGATCAAGGACTGGAGCGACCTCGCCAAGCAAGGCGTCCATGTCGTCACGCCGAACCCGAAGACCTCCGGCGGCGCCCGCTACAACTATTTGGCGGCGTGGGGCTACGCCCTTCGCACCAATGGCGACGACGACGTTAAGGCGCAGCAGTTCGTCACCAGCATCTACAAGAATGCCCCGATCCTCGGGGCCGGCGCCCGCGATTCGACGACCACATTTGTGCAAAACGCGGTCGGGGACGTGCTGATCACCTGGGAGAACGAAGCCTTCCTCGCCGTGAAGGAACTCGGCCCCGACAAGTACGAGATCGTCGTGCCCTCGGTGAGCATTCTCGCCGAGCCGCCGGTCACGCTCGTCGACCGCAACGCCGAGGCCCATGGCGCCGTCGACGTCGCGACGACTTATCTCAAGTACCTCTACTCGCCCGAGGCGCAGCGCATTGTCGCCAAACACTTCTATCGGCCGTCGCTCGCGCAGCACGCCGATCCGAAGGACTTGGAGCGATTCGTCGACATCCCCTTGTTTACCGTCGACGAAGTGTTTGGCGGCTGGCCCAAGGCACAGGCCCGACACTTCGCCGACGGCGGCGTGTTCGACGCGATTCAGGAGCAGTTGGCCGCAGAGGTAGATTGAGGCGCGCGGCACAAACTTGGAGGTGCAATGACGCACCGCGCTCGAGGCCCGGAGGGCCGACGTCATGTAGCCAGGGGCGTCAGCCCCTGGAGAGCTGCTCAACGCAGAAGTTCGGAGCCCCAGCGGGGCGGCATGAGACGGCGCGAATGATGTCGCCCCGCTGGGGCTCGTAAGACCGGTCGCGACTGCTCACCAGGGGCTCGCGCCCCTGGCTACACGACGCGGCCCCAACGGGGCCAAAAAAAGGCCGAAACAACTCCCCATGTTCACCAAAGCCCAAAAGCGAAACGTCATCCCCGGCTTCGGCCTGACGATGGGGTACACGCTGCTGTACCTCAGCGTCATCGTGCTTGTGCCGCTGTCGGCGTTGTTCCTCAAATCGGCCGGCATGGGCTGGGCCGATTTCTGGAAAGCGGCGTGGAATCCGCGCGTCATCGCGTCCTACAAGCTCACCTTCGGCGCCTCGTTCGTCGCAGCGACGGTCAACGCCGTGCTTGGCTTCGTCGTCGCCTGGACGTTGGTCCGCTACCGCTTCCCGGGTCGCAAGTTGCTCGACGCGATGGTCGACCTGCCCTTCGCCCTGCCGACGGCGGTCTCCGGCATCGCGCTCACGGCCGTGTATTCCAAGAACGGTTGGATCGGTCAGTACCTCGAGCCGCTCGGCATCGACGTGGCGTTCACGCCACTAGGGATTACCGTTGCCCTGATCTTCATCGGCCTGCCGTTCGTGGTTCGCACGCTTGAGCCGGCCCTGGCTGACCTTGAGCGAGAGAGTGAAGAAGCCGCCGCCAGCCTCGGGGCCAACCGCTGGCAAACCTTCTGGCGGGTGATCGTGCCGACGGTGCTGCCCGCGCTACTCACTGGCTTTGCACTCGCCCTGGCCCGCGCCATCGGCGAGT
>JBIOVA010000027.1:0-9525 GCA_044867485.1 Lacipirellulaceae bacterium
TCCGCGATCCGCTTGAGCTCGGCCGGGGAGTAGTCGGCCCCGGTGAACGCATACACGGCCGAGTACACGTCCCCGTACTCGTCGTCCATCAACGGACCCCGCACCCCTTCGGGGAGGGTAAGCAAATCCCTGATCGGGTGCTGTGCTCGCTGCTTTCGGCTAAATGACCGTTCGGGCTTCGCCAATAGAAATTGACTCGCTTCCCGGCCTGTCGTACCCTTGAAGTAGGAGCCAATTATGTCGCTACACCTCGTCATCCCCGACCCGCTTGCCAAAGGGCTTGAAGCCCGTGCGGCAGCTTCCGGCGTTACTGCCGAAGATGTAGCGATCTCGGCTATCAAGCGAGAGCTTGCCTCTCCGAGTCTTGATGAAGTCCTTGCGCCTGCGCGAAAGGCCTACGAAGAGTCCGGAATGAGCGAGGACGAGTCATTTGAGTTTCTTGAAGCCGAAAAGCACGCCATGCGGGAAGAACGTCGGGCGGCTAAGAAATGACTCTCCCAGAGAGAGCAGTCTTTGACTGCAACGTGCTCCTTCAAGCACTCCTTTCATCACGCGGTCCGGCAGGACGGCTCCTTGAGGCCGCGAAGTCCGGAAAGCTCACTCTGTTTATCTCCGCTTACGGAATTGACGAGCTCCGCGAGGTGGCGTCGCGCCCGAACGTGCAACGAAAGTTTCGCGTGACGCAACAGATGATCGAGGACTTCTGTCACGATCTTGTTGGACACGCGACGGTGATGGAGTCTGTGCCACACGTCTTCGACTTTCCGCGTGACCCGGACGACGCCCACTACATCGACCTTGCCGTTGCGGCAAAGGCGAAGCTTGTCGTGTCCCGCGACCAGGATCTGCTTTCGCTACGCGACGAGTCAACTGCAGAAGGACAGGACTTCGCTGCGAGATTTCCAGAACTTGAGATTCTGACGCCGCCCGAGGCCCTTCGTCGCCTTGATGAGACGGGAAACGAATGAGCGACGCCTTTTCAGGCGACAGACTTCATCGGCGGAGGATCGGTGAAAAGAACGCGCTTTGCCTCGCGCTCCTGAACCATGCGGCGATAGACAGAAAATGCCGCCCCACCTGCCCGCTCGGATCGCTTGTAGCCTTCAAGAAGCGTCGGCTCAACATGCTGAAGGGCGGTTTGCTCTAGCTCATCGAGATCCTCCTTACTGAGTGATAAAAGATACGCGTTGATTTGTTCCTGGACGGGATCAGGTTGCTGTAGAACCTCAGGCTTCGGCGACGGGCTGACCTTCGGAGAAGTTCGCTTCGGAAAAAGATTCGCTGGCGGCGCGTAGCCCCCGCGAATCGACTTCACGAGATACCCGGCCGGGTTCCGGATAGACTCCCGTTCCTTCGCTTGCTGCAAGCGATCGAGAACCTCCATCTGCATTTCGATTAGCTCGCGCGGAAAGTCGCGCGCAAGTTCCGTCGCGACCGATGGCGTCACGCCGCGATCGGAAAGCCGCTTGATGAGGAGTGCCGCGTCTTCGCTTGGCCTTTCGATTTGCGGAACGGCTTTCCGAATAAAGACAATGCGCCACTCGCCGCGGGAGATCTTTACGAAGCGCTGCGACGCCGGGAGGGGTTCGAGAAATCCCACTGCCTCAAGTTCTGCGATCGCCGGTTGCAGTCGCCGCTTGAGCTGGCCCGTATCGTAGTTGCGGCTGACCCCGATATGCTCACAGGCGAACTCCGTAAGATCGAATTCCCAGCGCGACCTGTGGTAAAAGCGCTTATCGAGAAAGCGGTACATGCGCTTGAGGACGCACAGGACCAAGTCGACTCATGGAGAGAAGACTACAACCGGCGCCGGCCCCATAGCAGCCTCGGGGACCGGACCCCAACCGAGTTCGCGAAATTTTTCGGGCCGGGCGCGCCCGGCCCGAAAACCCTTGTTCTCTAGCGTTCCAAGTGGATCAAACTTGGGGGCAAGGTCAGTCAGCGTGGTGGGCCGCGCTGCAGGATCGGCTCAACTCACTGGCCGAAAGCGGTTGGATCGGATCGCCGGCGCCCGAAGCGGCGATCCTTGGCGAGGATGTGCGCCAGGCATTTTTCAAGACTCGCCGCGGGCGCACGTATCGAGTCGTGTTCGTTCTGCGCGACGAGGAACTTCGCATTCTCCGCGTACGCGGCCCAGGACAACCGCCCTTATTGCCCGGCGACGTATCCTCTCACGACACGTAAGGCGGACAGCGGCGCCTCAACGACGTCGAGGGCGACGCCGACGGCAACGGCATGGTCGACGGCGCCGATTTGGAAGTGTGGCGCGACCAGTTCGGGTTCGTCGCCACGAGCGTCGCCGCGGCCGGCGATGCCGCGGGGGCCGTGCCCGAGCCGGCGGCGGGACTGCTGGCGATCGGAGCCCTGGCCATGGTCGGCCGCCAACGGCGCCGTTGAAGGCGCCGACTTATCAAACGAGCCGACGCCGGCGGCGGGCCGCGACCAGCGCCAGTCCCGCGCCAAGGATGAGCGTGCCGGCCGCGGGCTCGGGAATCACGTCGAGCAGAATCTGCTGGCCCGCCAGACCAGGGAGTTGTGACAAATTGACGCTTATCTGGTCGCCGGACGCGCTCGCGCGCGACGCCGTGAAGCCTGCCCAAGTTGTCGCCGGATTGACCTTCACGCTTTTTATGAATGGAATCGTCATGTTGAAATCACCGAAGAACAACACCTCGCTGTGAGCAAAGGGTTGATCTTCAACTGCGGTAATCAAAATCGCCGCGTCAGAGACATCGATGTCGACGATCACTGAAGTGCCGAAGACTGGATCGAGAGTAAGATTCTGAACCTCGACTCCAGCGCCGACGGTGAACGGTCCACTTTCAGCGCCAACCACTGTATCACCGGGATTAGTCGCGTGTTCAAGTCGAACGATCATTTCATTGCCTTCGAGGAAGGCTGCGTGAGCCGATGAAAATGTCAACGAAGCAAATACCGAAGCGATCGCGAGTGGAGTAAGTATTGCTCGAAAAGTGCTGTTCATGGATCGACCTCCGTATTAGGGCAGACAATTGGCAAGTTGACGCTAATCCTCGATCTCTATTGCGCAACGGATATCGGCGGTGATTGGAGTCCATGTACTCGTCGTACTTACAACCATGTAAAGCTCGTAGCCAGCTAGGAATTTGGCCGCCACGATATCCTTTGGTTGCGTGACTGCATGGCGACTCGTGTTGGTCGCGTCAAGCACGGCCGACAGTCCGATACTCGCGCCCACTTGGCCTGCCAGCGCATTGGAGCTCATGTACACGGTCACGGTTAACGTGCCCGCGGTTCGAGCTTCCGTACTCGTCACAATGACGCCCGTTACTGAGCCGGGTCGTAAGGCCCGGAAACGACCGGCTGAACGCAGCAATTCGACGTTTGTCTGATTAGCTGCAACGTTATCTTGATTCCACCCGTCAATCGTCTGACGGAATCCCCCGCTGTCGTCGATTTTCCTGCCCGCTTCGGCGACATTGCGGATCGCCTCACTGTTCGGACCCTTGAGTTGCAGCGCGCCGATCACGCCGTTGCCATTCAGCAGATTGGCGATAAACAAGTTCCCGTCGGATGGGGTTTGTTCGGCGACCCCCTGGAATTGGCAACCGGTGATCTTGTTGCCGACGACGATTCCGTCGAACGCATTGATGAGGTTGATTCCGCTCACCGTCGGAGTCGGCCCGCTGGGCGTTCCTTCTAGCAGAATGTTGGAGATCTCGAACCCCGTCACCGCGTTGCTAGCGGTGCCGAAGAGAAGGGCGTGGTCCTTCGCGTTCCGGTAATATCCGCCGATGATCCGGACGTTCGAGCAGGCGGCGGCGTTGGCGACAAGCAGACATTGCTGGTTGGTATTCTGCGGCGAGTCGACGACGCAGTCGCGCAGCTCGACGTCGGTGCTGCCGTCGATCGTCACCCGGACCTTCGGCTGCATCACGACGACGCGGTGGAGCCGCACCCGCTTGACATTGTCAATGTCGACGGGCGATCCGCCGCCGCTCTGGCTGGCGTCGAGCCAGAGGCCGTCGATCTCAATATCGGTCAGCAAGTCGCTCCCCGGCACGGGGCCGAGAATCGTGACGCCGCTGCCAAAGCCGCTGCCGTCGCCCACTTTCGCGACGATGTTGGCGATCCGCACGCGACGAATTGCTTTTTGTGGCGTGGGCGTCGTGTGCGCCACCTCGATCCTGAGTACATTGGCTCTGCGGCTGAACAGGTAGCAGTTCGAGACGACGACGTCTTCCAATTCTTTCTCGACCTGCGACGCCGGCTCGTTCGTGAACGACAACGCATCGTCGCCGCACTCGACGATACAATTGGTGATCGCGATCCGCTTGCCGCCGGCGAAGTGCAGGCCGTCTTCGCCGATCTGCGTCCCGCTGTGAATCACCAGGCCGGAAACCGTCACGTCCTCGCAGTCGATGATGCTCGTGTTCCATTCGGCGCCATAGACGCTCAAGATGCGCAGGTTCTCGATGGCGAGGAACGTCACCTGGCGAAAGATCAGGTGCTTGCCGAAGGCCGACGAATTGAACGCAAGAATTGCCCCGCCGGAGACGCGGATATTCTGATTGCCGTTCGCTCGATCCTTGTTCTGGATCGTTCCCTGAGCGGTCAGGGCGAAGTTCCGCTCCAGCGTCGTGCCGGCGCTCATCTGCAAGTGGGTGTTATCCCCGATTTCCAGTGGCCCGGTGAGGATGTACGTCCCGTCAGGCACGTACACCACGCCCCCCCCCCGCTTCAACGGCGTCGAGGGCGTTTTGCAGCAGGGCCGTGTCGTTCGACCCCGAACTGCCGCCGGTGATTTCGATGCGCGGCATGACGTTTCCTTGGAAGAAGTGCGGTCCGTGCGCTGTGGCGCCTCGCCGACCGCGGCTTACGGTCGGCCTTTCCAGTCTACCGATGCGGCGACAAACGCGTCAAGAAAAACGGCCCGGGACGTGCGATTTCACAGCCGCGGCGTTGAAGGGCAGAGCGGCATGGCCTCGGAGGTCTGCCGACGTGGCCATGTTTTTCGCGACGAGTCACCATGCCCACGCGAACGAGGGCATGCCGCCCTACGCCGTTAACCTGCTGATTTCAGAGTTTTCCACAGATATCGCAGATGTCCGCAGATGAAATCAAGAATGGAGGAGCCATTGCTGCGTTTCCCCTTCCCTATCGTTTTCTTCCATCTGCGCTCATCTGCGACATCTGCGGACTTCTTTCGGGAAAGGTTAACGGCGTAGCATGCCACGCGAGAGACAACTGGTCGGCGCTGGGCGTTGGCCGCCGCCCCTGGCGAAGCTGCTTCCTGAGCGATTACATTTGGTCCCATCGTCCACTCCGCTCTGCCGCCGCAAGCGCCCACGCCGCATGCCACGAGACTCCGCCGTTGACCCGATCGCCGCGCTTCGCGAGCGCGGGTTTCTGCTGTTTCTCGTCGGGTCGCTCGTCTCGAACACCGGCAACCAGATGCGCACGGTGGCCGTGGGCTGGGAGGTGTATCAACGCACGCACGCGCCGCTCAGCTTGGGGATCGTCGGGCTGGTGCTCGCGCTGCCGGTGATCTTGCTGGCGCTGCCCGCCGGCGCCGCGGCCGACCGGCATTCGCGGCGCAACCTCATCATGCTTTCGCAGGCCGGGCTGGCGCTCAGCGGGCTGGGGTTGGCGTGGGCGTCGGCCACCCAGGCGTCGCTGGGCTGGACATATCTCTTCCTGTTGGGCACAGGCGCGTTTCGCGCGCTCGGCTGGCCGGCGGCCACCGCGATTGTCGCGGGACTCGTGCCGCCTAAGATTTTTCCGAACGCCGCCATGTGGCGGAGCGTGGGGTTCCAGCTCGCGGCGACGGCGGGGCCGCTGCTCGGCGGATTCCTGCTCGCCCGTTACACGCCCGCGACGGTGTATCTGCTCGACGCCGTGTCCAGCCTGGTGCAGATCGCGTGCCTGACGATGGTGAAGCCGGCGCCACAGGCCCGCACGGCCGAGCCCAGTTCGTGGAGCAGCCTTGTCGAGGGGATTCGCTACCTCGCGCAACATCCGATCATCCTTTCGACGATGGTGCTCGACATGGTGGCCGTGTTGTTTGGCGGCGCGACGGCCCTGCTGCCGATTTACGCCAACGACATCTTGCACGTCGGGCCGCAGGGGTTCGGCTGGCTGCGAGCGATGCCGTCGGTGGGCGCCATCGCGATGAGCTTCGTACTGGCGATGCGGCCGCCGTTTCGCCGTTCGGGCCGATCGCTCATGGCCGCGGTCGTCGTGTTCGGCCTGGCGACGATCGTGTTCGGCGTCTCGCGGTCGTACCCGCTGTCGCTCGCAGCGCTGTTCACGCTGGGCGCCGCCGACAATATCTCGGTGGTCATTCGGGCCACCGTGCTGCAGCTCATGACGCCGGACTCAATGCGCGGCCGCGTGTCGGCTGTGGGCGTCATTTTCATCGGCACGAGCAACGAGATCGGCGAGTTGGAGTCGGGCGTCGTCGCCCAGTCGCTGCTGCCGTTGGCCGGCGCGCCGTTGAACACGATTCTCACTGTGGCCGGCGGGGGCGTGATGACGCTCGTGACCGTAGTCGCCGTGGCGGCGGCCTGGCCGGCGCTGGTGCGGCTGGGTCGGCTCGACGAGCTGGCGCCGCCGGAGCCGGTGGAGGAAGTCGTCGCATAAACTTCCGTCAGCGCAAAGTCCGCGACGGCATCGCGGGTTTGATCACGGAACGCGTCAATTATTCGACGCGTTGCCCTTCTTCTCCGCGTTGAGATGCCGCCGCAGGTAGCTTGCGCGCTCGATGTTGCCGTCGTTCTTGTCGAGCTCCACGCCCGAGAGCTTCTGCAAGTGCGCCGGCTGGGTGTGCACGAGCAGCTTGTTGACCGTGGGGATCGCCAGGTCGCCGATCAGTCCCAGGTTGATGCCCATCCGCACGCTCGAGAGGAGGTGCATCGTCTCTTCGCTGCTGATCGTCTGCGCTGTGCGGAGAATGCCGAACGCCCGGCTCACGCGGTCGTGCAGCGTTTCCTGGCTCTCGCGGATGAGGAACTCGCGGGCCTGCCGCTCGTAGTCGATGAGCACCGGCACGACGTCGGCCACCTTCTTCGCCAGTTCTTCCTCGGTCTGGCCGAGAGTGACCTGGTTCGAGATTTGATAAAAGTCGCCGGTGGCTTGCGAGCCTTCGCCGTACAGGCCGCGGACCGCAAGGTTGATCTTGTGCAGACTCTTGAACACTTTTTCAATTTGCCGCGTGATCGCCAGCGCCGGCAGGTGGAGCATCACGCTCACCCGCACGCCGGTGCCCACGTTGGTGGGACACGCGGTGAGGTAGCCGAGCCGCTCGTTGAATGCGTAGGTGACCTGCTCCTCGATGAGGTCGTCCAGTCGATTGATGTGCTCCCACGCCGCCGAAAGATCGAGCCCGCTCTGCATGACTTGGATCCGCAGGTGGTCCTCCTCGTTGATCATCACGCTGAACCGTTCGGACGGGTCGATCACTACGGCCCGCGAGCCGTCGCTCTGGGCATGCTCGCGGCTGATGAGCTGCCGCTCGACGAGGAACTGGCGGTCGATCTCAGCCAGGTCGCTCACATTGAGGTAGAGCAAGTCGGCCGGCGTCTTGCCGGCGGTGATGAGTGCGGTGACTTGGTTGTGGAGAATCTTTTCGATCTCCGCGCGGTCGGTCTCCGTGGCCCGCGAGATGAACGGGAAGTCCGCGAGGTTGCGGGCCAACCGAATGCGACTGCTAATGACGATGTCGCTCTCGGGGCCGGAGCCGCGGAGCCATTCACCGCTCGAAGTGGCGAGGTCGTCAAGAGTCATGGCGTGGCGGACGGCGTCAGCCCGCGGCTCGACCGGGGGGTTGCATGGGATTGGATCTTGTCGCGATCGGGGGGCTGCGGACCCCCGGGTCGAGCTCGGGGCTGAGCGGGGCGGCGTTAACTCCCGCCTTCCTGTTTCTCCAACGCCGACTGGCGGAAGTTCGCTTCGATCCCGCGGATTTCATCCCGCAAATGCGAGGCCTTTTCGTACTCCTCGGCGGCGACCGCCTCTTTCATCTCGCGCCGCAGGCGGATGAGCTGCGTCTGTTGGTCGGCGCCGTGCGGGCAACGCTTGGGCGACTTGCCGATGTGGTGCGTCTGGTCGTGGATGCTCAAGAGCAGCGGCTCCATCTCTTTCTCGAAGAACACATAGTCGTGCGGGCAACCGAGCCGGCCCTGCTTGCGGAACTGCAGGAATGTGATGCCGCACACGGGGCAGGCGCGCTGGTCGAGCCGCTGCAGCTCCTCGGCCGTTTCGCCGACCGCGAGATGCTGGGCGAGCAACCCGGCCATCGCCGGCAGCATCTCGGCGCCTTCCTGCTGCGACGGCGCGAGAAACGCCTGCGCGCATTCTTCGCAGAGATGCAATTCGTTCGGCTCACCGTCGATCAGATCGGTGATGTGGAACGTCGCGGCGCGATCGCACTTTTGGCATTTCATAAAAGGGGCGTCCCGAACCAAAGGGCCCAGTCGGCGGTCATTCTCAGGTCCGCCGGACCGTCATTCTGAGGTCGGCCGAAGAATCTCGTCGGCCCCTCATCGTGTTTTGGGGCGACAAACTGTGTCTGTCCCACGACAGGACTGAAGAAATCGCCCCGGCGACAACCCAACACCGCGCCACGCTAAGGGGATTCTAGCTGGGCGCCCTCCAGTGTCAAGGTAACTGCAAACCGCGCTAAGCCGTTGCCGCAGCGGAAGATGAGTCGCGCCGCGCCGCGGCGTTGTGACGCCGCAAGGGCGGTGTTACAGTGACGACAGCACTCGCTGCGACGACCCGCCCCATTGATCTCCCGACGCCGCACGACCGCGGCCTGCACTCCGCTGCCATGGCGCACCAGCCTCCGCTCGCGCGATTCGTTGAATTGGCCCGCGGCGTCGACTTCGTCCCCGTCCATCGCGAGCTGTTGAGCGACTCGCTTTCGCCGGTGCAAGCGTTCGCCCGGCTCGACCGCGGCGGCGCGGCCGGACTGTTCGAGAGCGTCATCGGCGGCGAGAAGGTCGGCCGCTACAGTTTCGTCGCGAGCGACCCGTATTTGCTCATCGAAGCCCGCGGCACGGCGGTGACGATCCGGCGCAGCAAACCCTCTCCCTCCGGGAGAGGGCAGGGCGAGGAGAAGCCTGGTACACGCGTGCCTCCTCACCCCGACCCACTCCCGGAGGGAGAGGGAGCAGAGTGGGAGGTCGAGCACAGCACCGTCGATAATCCCCTGGAAACGCTGCGGCGCGAAGTGCAAGCCGTCCGCGTCGCCCACCTGTCGGAGCTCCCCCCGTTCATTGGCGGCGCCGTCGGCTACGCTGGCTACGACACTGTGCGGTACGTCGAACGCCTCCCCCACGCACCCACCGACGACCGCCATCTTCCCGATCTGGCATTTGGCCTGTTCGACCACATGGTCGTGTTCGACAACGTGCGAAAGACGGTCCATGTCCTCGTGCTGGCCGACGTGCGCGGCGCGACAACTCTGGCCGAACTCGAACAGCGCTACGCGGCCGCCGCCGCGCGCGTCGACGCCTACGTCGCCGCGCTCAACAAGCCCGACGA
>JBIOVA010000028.1:0-41062 GCA_044867485.1 Lacipirellulaceae bacterium
CGACGTGAGCACCGGGTCACGGTCGGGAGTCCCTTCCCTAGCCTACGGCTCTGACGACCGCCCGGCAGACGGTCGTCACCGGCGACCGTGCTCGGTTACTCCCGTCCCTTCGAGGGAGGGGAACTCACCCCGTCACGCCAAAGAAATACCGCGACACGTGGTAGAACACCGGCGCGGCGAAGCAGATCGAGTCGATGCGGTCGAGCACGCCGGCCGCGATGGCGTCGCTCGGCGTTTCGCGAGTGCGCGTGGAAGCGACGGAGGCAAAATGAGAGAATTCTGCAATAAAAAACTGGGGCCCCCGGCGCGGCGCGCTAAATGCAAAATGGCCCTGGTCGCGCTGGTGCTGGGGACGCTGGCCCTGGGGACGGTGGCCGTCGCCGCCCACGCCCAGCCGCTCCAGCCCAATATCATCTTCATCCTGGCCGATGACCTCGGATACGGAGATCTTGGCTGCTACGGGCAGAAGAACTTCGCCACGCCGAATCTCGACCGCATGGCGGCCGAGGGGCTGCGGTTCACGCAGCACTACGCCGGCAGCACGGTGTGCGCGCCGTCGCGGGCGTGCCTGCTTGCCGGGCAGCATACGGGGCACGTGTATCAACGGGCCAACGGGGAGATCGCCTTCCGTCCCGATCCGCAGGACATTTGCATCGCCCGGCTGTTGAAGGACGCGGGCTACGACACCGCGCTCATCGGCAAGAGCGGCCTGTCGTGCCGAACTCCCAATGGCCGCCATCCAAATGACAAGGGGTTCGACCATTTCTTTGGGTTTGTGAGCCACGGCGCCGCCCATCGGCACTACCCGCGGTCGCTATGGCGCAACGGCGAGCGCGTGCGCTATCCCGGCAACCGCGGCAAGGAGGGCGGTCACTACGCCAACGACTTGTTCGTCGAGGACGCGTTGCAGTACCTCGAGCAGCACGCCGACGGCGTGCCGTTTTTCTTGCACCTGTCGCTGACGCCGCCGCACGCCGACTTGGCGGCGCCGGCGAAGTGGCGCGATCCGTTCGTCGGCAAGTTCGCGGAGACGCCGTTCGCGGGCAATCACTATCGCGCCGAAACGCACCCCAGTGCGACGTTCGCGGGCATGGTGACATGCGTTGACGATGCGGTGGGCCAGGTGCTTGGCAAGCTCCGTGAACTGGGCATCGCCGAAAACACGCTCGTCCTCTTCGCCAGCGACAACGGGGCGATGAGCGAAGGCGGGTGGAGTCGTGACACCTTCAACTCCAGCGGCCCGCTGCGGGGCGGCAAGCGCGACATGTACGAAGGGGGCGTGCGAACGCCGCTCATCGCGTGGCGCCCCGGCACGGTGGCCGCGGGCGGAACAACCGATCACATTTCCGCGTTCTGGGATTTCGTGCCGACGGCGTGCGAACTGGCGGGCGTTGCACCGCCGGCGGACACGGACGGCATATCGTACGTCCCCACGTTGTTGGGCAAGGCCGCCGACCAGCGACATCACGACTATCTTTACTGGGAGTTCTACGAACAGGGCGGCAAGCAGGCCGTGCGGCAGGGCCGGTGGAAGGCCGTACGGTTGAATGCCCTCGATCCCGCCAGCGCAGTCGTCGAGCTCTACGACTTGGATTCCGACCTGGGCGAAATGACGGATGTCGCCGCCGACCACGCGGAAATCGTTGAGCGACTCACCGGGCTAATGCGCACGGCGCACGTCGATAGGGAGCAGTTTGCCATGCCGGAGTGAACGCCCCGCGAGGCGGGTGCGACGCTCGAGAGCGTGGGTTACAATAAAGCGGCCCGTTCACGCACAGTCATTAGCCGGACGGCCACGCCGCCCCGCGAGTGGGATGAGTCACTTGATCAACTTCAGCGAGTGTCGTGATATGCCACGCCGTTTGTTTGCCGTCGGATGCGTTCTCAGCACGTTGACAGCTTCTGTTGCGGCCCACGCCGCCGAGAAGGTCGACTTCGCCACGCAGGTGCAGCCGATCTTCGCGAAGCGGTGCGCCGGGTGTCACGGCGCCGACAAGCAACAGGCAAAGTTGCGGCTCGACGCGGCGGACGCCATTGGAGCGTTCCACAAGGACACGCTCCTGGTCGCGGGTAAACCGGAGGAGAGCGAACTTTTCCAACGCATCTCGCTGCCGGCCGACGACAAGAAACGGATGCCCAAGGGGGGCGATCCGCTGTCGGCGGAGGAGATCGAGCTGATCAAGCAATGGATTGCCGAGGGGGCGTCGTTCACCTCAGGTGACGCGCCGCCGGCGGACGCACCGAAGGAAGGCGATGACAAGCCAGTGGAGCCGGCCGCGCCGCGCACCCCCGGCGAAGATGATCCCGAACTGGCAAAATTGCCGTCGGCCTCGGCCGAGGCGATCGCGAAGATCGAGGCGGCGGGCGGGGCCGTGATGCCGTTGTTCGGCGACAGCCCGCTGTTACAGGTGAGCTTCGCACAGGCGGCGTCGCCTCCGGGCGACGAGGCCGTGGCGGCCCTCACGGACGCTGCGGAGCAGATCGTGTGGCTCAATCTGGGCAAGGCGCAGGTAAGCGCGGCGGGACTCGCGCCGTTGGCCCAACTCAAAAACCTCATCCAATTGCACTTGGAGCAGTCGAGCGTCGACGACGCGGGGCTGGCGCACCTCGCCGGGCTGTCGCGGTTGGAGTACGTCAACCTCTACGGTACGGCTGTGACGGATGCGGGTGTCGAGCACCTCAAGGGGCTGCCAAAGTTGTATCGCTTGTATGTGTGGAAAACGAAGATTTCCTACGACGCGGCGATGGCCTTGCAGACGGCGATCCCGGGCCTGGAAGTGAACCTCGGCTGGGACCACCCCCAGGTGGTCAAAATGCGGGCTACGAAGGAACTTGAGACGGCCAAGGAGATCGCCGCGACGGCGACTTCGCGGGCTTCGGAGTTGGAGCAGCAGTTCAAGGCGGCCACGCAGGCGAAGGAGCAGGCCGAGACTCGCGTGAAGGAGCTCGAGGAGCAGATCAAGGCGCTCGACGCGCCGTCGGCGGCGCCTGCCGAGGGTGAACAGGCCGCGACGCCTCCCGCGGAGCAAGCGGCGGCAAACTGACCCCATACCTGCTCTGACCCAATACTTGGCCCAAGCGTTTAGCTTGATCGACGGCCGTATTCGCCCGCGCCCCACACGTTCTGATTGTGGGCCGCCGAGCCGCCGCGGGGGATGGTTAGCGTCTTCCACCTGTCGCCCGCGAGATGCCGGGCCAGCAGCACGATCTGCCCGACGTGGTAGCACGTGTGGGCCAGCGACCGCTCCGTGGCGAGGGCGACGCTATGCGGCTCGCCGCGGATGGCGACGGTGCGTTCGAGGTCGGCTTCGGTGAGCGCCTCCAGGGCGCCAAACACCGCGGCCCACCCGGCTTCCCAGGCGGCGAGTAGCGCGTCGCGTGAGTCAAACGTATCGACAAACTCATCGTCGCGGTTGCGCCAGGGCTTCTCGCCGTCGGTGGTCAGGAAGTCGGTCCACCGCGACTGCAGGTTGCCCGCAACGTGCTTCATGATCACGGCGATCGAGTTGACGTTGGGGTCGATGGCGCACCGCAACGCCTCGTCGGAAATCTGCGCGACGGCGCGATCGGCGATGTTCTTGTGGTAACAAAAGCCGGCGACGGCGGCGTCACGCCACGCCAGCGAACCGGGGGTCGTGCTCATCGCGGGCCTCGCATCGCGTGAAGGGGATGCGACCATTGTTCCGCGACGGCGCGCCGTTGGCAACCGCGCGAGCGGCACGCCTTAGGCCGTCAAGCGGCGCGGCGGCGGGTAGGCGCCGTCGTGTGAGAAGGCATGGGCAGCGTTGCGGGCAAATGCTGGTCGATGCCGCGCTCGGCCCAAGGCGACGTGCGGTGCAGCACCGCAACTTGCGACCAATTAGCCGTGGGCGGATGGTAAAGATGGTACGCCAGCGCCACGAACCGCAGCCGGAGTTGCAGCACGCCCACGCTGGTGAGCCGTGCGCACAAGTCCGCGTCTTCGCCGCCCAGCCCGTTGCACCGCTCGTCGAAGCCGTTCACCTCCAACAGATCGTCGCGCCAAAACGACTGGTTGCATGAATGGATACGCGTCAACCGACTGTGCGGCCGCGTGGAGAAGATCCAGGCCAGCGTCTCGCTGCGCATCAAGTACTTGGCCTTGGGCAGACCGTCGACGTGCCACGGGCGAACCGCGAACGGCCGTTGCAAATAGGCGCGGGTCGATCTCTCCGTCAACGGCAGCCGCACGCCTTGCAGGTATCGCCCCTGGGAGGCGCGGGCGGCGTGGTCGCCGACGAACCGCGGGTGCAGGACCATGTCGCCGTCGACGAGCACGAGGTAGTCGCCGTCGGCCTCAGCAATGCCCCAGTTGCGCATCCGGGCCGGTCGGAAGCCGTCGTGTTCCTGCCACAAATGCCGTACGCGGGGCAGAGTGCATTGAAAACGGCGGACGACTGCGGCGGTTCGCTCGTCCGAGCCGTCGTCGACGACGATCGTCTCGTCGGGCAGCCGCGCCTGGCCGCGGACGCTTTCCAAGACGGCGGACAATGCGTCGGGGCGGTTGTACGTGGTAACGATCAGCGAAACTTTCATGAGCCGCCCTGCTCAACGCTCGGTCGCCGCGCAATCTGCGCTGGTCCAGGCGTATTCTCGGCGGCGCCGATGCGGCGAATTCATCGCACGGCAGGTACGCGGCAGAACCGGGCCAAACGGTACGGTTGGTTCGTCGGAACGCCTTCCGACGCTCGGTCGGCGCGATTACACTCTGAAGCATCGCAAGTCAGCGCGCGACGGCCCGTCGCAAACCTATTTGGGGAGGAACTGCCTTGTCCGTTCGCATGCGACTCTCGGTGATGATGTTCCTGGAGTTTTTTATCTGGGGCTCCTGGCAGGTGACGGCTGCCCGGTACCTAGGACTCGTCGGCTTCTCAGGCGACGATATCGGCGTGACCTATGCTGTGGGACCGATCGCCGGGATGATCTCGCCGTTCCTGGTGGGAGTCGTCGCCGATCGGTTCTTTGCAACAGAACGCGTGCTGGGCGCGCTGCACCTGCTTGGCGGAGGCCTGCTGTTGGCCGTCGCCTCGCTAACGCAAGTCGACGCGCCATCGCCCGCTCAGATCAATTTGGTGCTTTTCGCCTATACGCTCACATACTTTCCGACCATCGCGTTGGCCAATTCGCTGGCGTTCCACTCGATGCAAAACCCAGAGAAGGAGTTTCCGCTGATTCGCGTCTTCGGCACCTTTGGCTGGATCGGCGCGGGATTTTTACTCACATGGACCGGTTGGGGCGGCAACGTCGGCATGTTCCACCAGGCGGCAGGCGCGGCGATTCTTCTCGGACTGTTCAGCTTCACGCTGCCCCACACGCCCCCGCCGGCTAAGGGCCAGCCGGCGTCGTTGCGGCAAATCTTCGGTCTTGATGCGATGGCCTTGCTCAAAGACCGCAGCTATTTCACGTTCCTCATGAGTTCGTTTTTGATTTGCATCCCGTTGGCGTTCTATTACCAGCTCGCCGAGCGAACCGTCGCCCAGGCAGGGATTGCCGACCCGCCGTTCAAGATGACGTTCGGGCAGATGTCCGAAATCTTCTTCATGTTGGTGATGCCATGGTTCTTCGCCCGTTTGGGCGTCAAATGGATGCTGCTGGCCGGCATGGCCGCGTGGGTGCTGCGGTACACGCTGTTCGCCGTCGGGGCGCCCGACAGCGTGGCCTGGATGATTCTGTTGGGCGTGTTGCTCCACGGCGTCTGCTACGACTTTTTCTTCGTGACCGGGCAGATTTACACGGATCAAGCGGCGCCGCCGCAAATTCGTTCCCAGGCGCAAGGCCTCTTGGTGCTGTTCACACTGGGATTGGGCATGTTTCTGGGGGCGTTGATCGCGGGTAAGATCGAGACGCATTACACGCCGGATGCTTACAAGCCGTTGAACGAGCAACGACAGGCGGCGGCGAAGAAAGTGGAAGAGCTCACGGCGCAGCGCGCTCAAGCCACCGGATCCGACGCGACGGCGCTCGACGAACAGATCGCCGCAGCTCAGGGCGAGTTCAACGAGCTGACGGTCAAGGCGCTCAAAACGCTGAATTGGCGGATGATCTGGGCGATCCCCGCGGCGCTGGCGGCCGTGATCATGGTTGTGTTCGCCCTGGTCTTTCGCGAGAATCGCGCACCGGTGGCAGCTCCGGAGTGAGCGAGGGCGCGCGAAAACGGCTGCTAGCGCGGGCAATATGCCGCACGAGCAGCCGGTTTGGCGAGAGGCGCCGGTGAGAGTCGAACTCACGATGTCGGATTTGCAATCCGATGCCTTAGCCACTTGGCTACGGCGCCGCAACAGGGGCACCACGACAGGCGCTGGCCTGACGCTTGAAAACTAAGAAATCGGCCCACGTGGGTCAAGTGCAGGTCTTTTGGTGATTGGGGGGCGTGGGGAATCCGCGCCGTCCTTGCGGGGCGTGCCGACGACGCCCGCGACGGCGTCTTCTGGTGCAGACCGCCCGTGGGCGGGTCGATTCCAAGTAGCGGTGCGCCAGCACGCCCTGCTGAGCGACGCGGCAGCGCGCCGTTGACGCCGCCCGCCGTCCCCTTGGCACGAAAGGACTCGCTGCATGATTGGACAACTCTTGCGCGCTGCACGTTCGCGGCGCCAGGCAATCGACGCCCTCGTTCGCCAGGTGGCCGAGGCCAGCCTCGAGGGCGTGTGCCGCTTGGCGGCCGATCGCGTGACCGGCATGAGTCCGTGCGAGGCGCGCGGCTACATTCGCGGCCGGGCCGGGCGGGAGATTCGCCGGCAGACGCGGTTGGCGCTTGCTCGCCATGCTGGGGTCGACGCGTCGTGGCACGCCGTGATCGTGGCGCGGGCCGCCGATCGTTTGCCGCCGCTGGCTCTGCGAAAGCTGTCGGCGACGGCGACGTGCGCCGGCGTCCCCCAGCAGCGCGCCGCCTAGGGGTCCCCACGCGAAAGGCGCTGTCGTGGATGCCTCTGACTACCCGTCGCTCGGACGCCTGGCGCGGCTCAACGCGCAACTGGCCGTCCAGGCGTCGCGCGTCGAGGCCGTCGTCGCCACGCAGCTCGATGGCGTCGAGCGCTTGTTCCGCGCCGCGACCAACCGCGATTGGGATGCCGTCAGTCGCGTGAGCCGAGAGATCGCCAGTCAGCCAATCAGCGCCGAAACCACGGCGATCGTCGAGTCGGCGGGCAAGCTGTGCGAGGCGCTGCGCCGCGACCCGTCGGGGTCGAAGGCGGCGCGGCCGTTAGCAAAGTTGCTCGGCGCCTGCCGCGCGGCGAAGACGCGGAAGAGATCATAGCGCGACGCGCTGATGGAAGCCACCGGCTCCGCCGATGGACTTTTCTCGCCTCTCATCTCAACGACGATGCGGTCCACCGGCGGAGCCGGTGGCTTTCATTACCGATAGATCGGCGTCGGGTGGGCGATCACAATCACGGGGCGGTGGCTCACATACCATGCGAAGGGGCGGCCGCCGGGTTGTTGCCACGCCGGGCTGTACATCGTGGTCCACGGAAGGGCCGAGGCCGTAGGTCGGCTGTTTGAAAAGCCGTACCACCGCAGCGCGTCGAGTCGGGCCATGCGCTGGGCGCCGCGTTGCTGGGCCTTCTGCACCGACAGCCGCGCAGGGGTCGTCCGCTCGGGAGCGGCCTGGTAATACCATCCGTCGACGCCGGGCGCGGCCGGTTGTTCCCCAGCGGGAGCCGGCTCCTGGGCTGAGGCCGTGGAAACGGCGGTCAACAACGCGGCGGTGGCAACGAGCAGGCCGGTGAACGCGATTTTTTTCATGGGTCCGAGGCTCTCTGAGCAAGAAATGGCCCGACGGCGGCGAATGGACGGGTGGCGGGCCCGGCGGAAGGCGCGGGCCCTGTCGCGGGCGAACCGTCCCTTTTGAGTTTCGGCCGCGGTGGCGCTTGGCGCTCAGGCCGATCCGATCGGCAACGCAAGATTGCGGCGCCGTTCGCTCTGCCTGGTGAAACTGCGGAGAGTTTGCGGCGCAAAAGTTCGCCTCGGCGCCATTCCCACCCGATTGCAGGGGGTTTGGTCCCCTGTTAGGCTGACGCGACGAACCGACCGCCATGCCGACGTTCGCACCGGACTTCCGCAGCGCGGCCGTCAGTACCCAATTTTGGCGGGAGCGCCACGTCGGCGTTCCCAGGCGGGGCCTTGACCAGGTTTGAAAACAGGAGGTCTCTCGATGAGACGCATTGCACTTTGTCTGTACGCACTTTGCCTGATCCTTCCGGCGTTTGGCTGCAAGAAGGAAGAAGCAGCGCCGGCCCCCGCGGGCGACGCAGCAGCCCCGGCCGACCCGGCCGCCGAGCCGAAGGCTGAGTAATCTCGGCGCAATTGAACGCTGCTTCGGCGGCGCTCGTGCGAATCTTGAATCGCGAAGAACGATCCCTTCGGGGGTCGTTCTTCTTTTATTTGACGGCAAACACAGTCACTTAGCCCCCGGTCAGTGACCGAGGGCTAAATACTGACGCGGCATCAGTTGCAATTCACGCGTTGCGCTTGGGGCGGGGCACGCGGCCGCGTTTGCCGCCGCGGCCCGACTTGCCGCCGGTCGACTCGTGGACGGACGCGACCGGCTCGCCCATGTTGTCCCGCATGCGCTCGATGCGGTCGCGGAGGATGGCAGCTCGTTCGAATTCGAGATTCTTTGCCGCCTCCAGCATTTCGGATTCCAGTTCCGCAAGAAACTCCTCGGTGATGTACTGGGCGTCGTCCGTGCGGCCCACCGCCGCGTTGGCCCGGGCGTGGGCGGACGCTTCGGACTCGATGCCGCGGTGGATCGCCTTGACGATCGTCTCGGGCGTGATGCCGTGCTCGGCGTTGTACGCCTCCTGCAGTTTGCGGCGGCGCTCGGTCTCGTCGATGGCTCGCTGCATGGCCTCGGTCATCTTGTCGGCATAGAGAATCACCTTGGCGTTCACATTACGAGCGGCCCGGCCGATAGTCTGCATGAGTGAGGTTTCGCTGCGGAGGAATCCCTCCTTGTCGGCGTCGAGAATCGCCACCAGCGACACTTCGGGCAGGTCGAGCCCCTCGCGGAGCAGGTTGACGCCCACGAGCGCCTCGAACCGCCCCGTGCGGAGGTCACGCAGCAGCTCGACGCGCTCGAAGGCGTCGAGCTCGCTGTGGAGCCATTTGCACTGCACGCCCTCTCCCTGGAGGTAGTTGGCGAGGTCTTCGGCGAGCCGCTTGGTGAGCGTCGTGACAAGCGTGCGCTCGCCGCCGGCGGCGCGCTGGCGGATTTGCTCCAGGAGGTGCGGCACCTGGCCGCGCGCGGGGACCACCTCCAACACGGGATCGAGCAGGCCTGTGGGCCGGACGACTTGCTCGACGACTTCGCCGCCGGTCTGCCCCAGTTCGTACTTGCTGGGCGTGGCGGACACGTAGATCACCTGGCCGATGCGCTCGCGCCATTCGTCGAATTTGAGCGGCCGGTTGTCCAAGGCGCTGGGCAATCGGAAACCGTGCTCCACCAGTGTTTCCTTGCGGCTGCGGTCGCCGGCGTACATGGCGCCGATCTGCGGGACGGTGGCGTGCGACTCGTCGACGAACAGCAGATAGTCCTTGGGAAAGAAGTCGAATAGCGTCGAGGGCGGCGCCCCCGCGTCCCGGCCGGAGAGCGGCCGGCTGTAGTTTTCGATCCCCGGGCAGTAGCCGACCTCCATCATCATCTCGACGTCGAACCGCGTGCGGGCGTTGAGCCGTTGGGCTTCGAGCAACTTTCCCACCGTACGAAAGTGGTCGAGTTGCTGGGCGAGCTCCTTGCGGATGGCGTCGACGGCGTTGTCGATCCGCTCCTCAGGCAGCACGAAGTGCTTGGCCGGGTAAATGTACATCTGCTCGAGCTGGTCGACCGCCTCGCCGGTCACCGGGTTGATGATTGACAGCCGTTCGATCTCGTCGCCCCAGAACTCGACGCGGTAGGCGAACTCTTCGTAGGAGGGCCACACCTCGACGCAGTCGCCGCGGACGCGGAACTTACCGCGGGCCGGGTCCGTGTCGTTGCGGTCGTACTGGATATCGACCAGCCGCGAGAGAACGTTATCGCGGTCGACCGTCTGCCCCACAGCCAGCGGCACCATCATCGCCTTGTAATCCTCGGGCGAGCCCAAGCCATAGATGCATGACACGCTGGCCACGACGATCACGTCGCGGCGGCTGACCAATGAGCTGGTCGTCGCCAGCCGCATGCGGTCAATTTCCTCGTTGATCGAGGCGTCCTTCTCGATGTAGATGTCGCGCTGCGGGATGTACGCCTCGGGCTGGTAATAGTCGTAATAGCTGACGAAGTAACTGACCGCGTTGTGGGGGAAGAACTCCTTGAACTCGGAATAGAGCTGGGCGGCGAGCGTCTTGTTGTGGGAAAGCACCAGCGCGGGACGCTGCAACTGCTGGATAACGTTGGCCATTGTGAACGTCTTGCCCGAGCCGGTGACGCCCATGAGCACTTGCTCGCGGCGGCCTTCCTGAAGGCCGTGGACGAGCGACTCAATGGCCGCGGGCTGGTCGCCGGCGGGAGCGAAGGGGGATTCGAGGCGGAATTGCACGGCGTGAGTCCTTGGGGAGCGCGATCAGCGGTCGCGGCTTGATGGTTTGACCAATGGTCGCGGCTTTGGGATCAGCGTTGGACGAAACCGGAGTCGTCGGGGATGGGTAGGAGGTAGGGGCGGATGCGTTCGAGGGTGCGGGGGCCAATTCCGCGGACGCGGTCGAGGTCGTCGTGGCTGCGAAATTCGCCGCCGCGCTCGCGCTCGGCGATCCACCGCTCGGCGAGCACCTGGCCAACGCCAGGAAGTTGGATCAACTCGGGCCAATCGGCGCGGTTGACGTCGACCTGGAACTTCGCCACGAGCGGTTCCGCACGGTCGACGTCGACCAATCCGCCGCGCGGTCCGCCGTGCCGCCACCACATGGCGGCCATCAGCGCCAGGGCCGCGGCGCCCAACGCCGTGAGGCTCGCTTGGTCGCGCGGGCGGAGCCAGGAGTTCGACGGTCGGTTGGCGGGAGGCTGCATTGCGGCCAGTGGCGGTCGTGGACGCGGCGACCATGCGCGCGGTACAAACGGGAAATTATAGCCGGTCGACGCCAAAATTGCCGGCCACGATTTCTTCAAGCAAGGTCCCGCCGTGGTCCGCGACTTTCAGCAAATCGACTGGGACGACGCCACGGCCGAGGATTGCCGCCACATTGTGCGGCTGGCGGTGCGCGAGGACCTGGAGCGCGAGCAGGACTGGACCACCGTAGCTGTTGTCCCGCCGGATCGCGTGGGAGCAGCCGACATCGTCGCTCGGCAAGCGGGAATCGTCGCTGGCGTGCCGGCGCTGGCGCTGGCAATCGACGAGCTGGGCGCCCGTGTAACGCTCGAGGCCGCGGCGAAGGACGGAGCCCCAATCGCCGCCGGCGGGCTGGTGGCCCACGTCCGCGGCAATGTGCGGGACCTGCTTACCAGCGAGCGCATCCTGCTCAACTTGCTGGGCCGGATGATGGGCGTGGCGACGCTGACGCACGAGTTCGTCGTACAGACCGCCGGGACGCGTTGCCGCGTATACGACACCCGCAAGACGACGCCCGGTTGGCGGCGGCTGGAAAAATATGCTGTCCGCTGCGGCGGCGGACGCAACCATCGCACAGGGTTGTATGACGCGGTGCTGATCAAAGACAACCACCTCGCCCAAATGGCCGCCGGAGCACTTGCGCCCGATGAGATTCCGGCCGCGGCCGTGCGGCAGGCGCGCGAGTTCGTCCGGCAGTTGACCGCCGAGCGGTCGTTGGTGGGGATGATTGTCGAGGTGGAAGTCGACTCGCTGGAGCAGCTTGCCGCGGTGCTGCCGGAACGGCCTGAGATCGTGCTCCTCGACAACATGACCGTCGACCAGTTGCGATTGGCCGTGGCGCTCCGCGACGAGCGGGCCCCTGGGGTTGAGCTGGAAGCGTCCGGCGGCGTGCGGCTGGACACGATTCGGGAAATCGCCGAGACGGGCGTCGACCGCGTCAGCGTAGGCGGGTTAACACACTCCGCCCGGGCCCTGGACGTGGGCATGGACTACTCCGTCGCCTCGAACTCGGACTGAAATGTGTGGCCAAATCGCCACGCGGCGTCTCCGGGAGAGGGTTCGACGCCGGAGCGTTTGACACCCGGAGGGCGTGACCTAGGTTTCCGGTGGAGTGCTTCGCCTTTGGGGAGGGGCGAAGTGTTTCGTGACGCGGCGGGTCGCGCTGGGAAGCGAGAGGGGATCCCGCCGCGTCTTTTTTATGCGCTCGCGGCAAGTGGGGGCGTCTCGACCGCGCCGAGGCGTCGCAATCCGAAGCGACGCACCCCGGCGAACGCCGCATGGTCGCTACATCCGGCGGCGGCAGGAAATCTCCCCCTTCTCGGCACAAGTTTGTTGACACGCCTATTTTGCCCGAATATCCTACAGAGGTGCCGGGAGGTTCCCTGCACGCAGATAGCGGTATTTTCGTTCGATTCTCTTACGATTGGGTTGTGGACCTCATGAACATTCGATCGGCGGCGAGTCTTCAGGGCTCGGCTGCTGTCCGAACAGGCGTCGAACACCGCCTGGGTCCGCAACACCTTCTCGCGTAACCGCACCGTCAGCCTCGGCACGCTTCACGTGTTTTGACTTTCGGTCGGGCGGCCCCAGACATTCGCTTTCTGCAACGGGGTCGAAAATACCCCGTTTGCGGACCGCGGCGAGGTTCTTCGAAGCTCCTGACGCTCGCGACGCAGGCATGGCCTGAACGCTGAGCTCGGACAAACGGCCTCCTGACGCTCGTCAAACCCAGGCGTGCACCTACGGTGTGCGCACAAGTACGTCGCAACGCCGCTTCGCGCGGCCGGGGGCGACTCGC
This sequence comes from Lacipirellulaceae bacterium, assembly GCA_044867485.1. Taxonomy (GTDB): domain Bacteria; phylum Planctomycetota; class Planctomycetia; order Pirellulales; family Lacipirellulaceae; genus Lacipirellula. Next base: position 12,838 of record JBIOVA010000028.1, read on the forward strand.
CGATCGAATGCGGCCGCGGCTGAACCAGTCAGCCCGACCTTTCTTGAGGATCGCTCCCGATCCCGTGCAGCAAGCAACTTGATGACCAAATGGCGACGGACGACTCGGGACGAGTCGGTTCACCGCCGCGGTTGGATTGGGAGATGACACATGGCCGGCGCGAGCATTCTGCGGATTCGTGGAGCTTTCTGCACGTTGGGCCTGGCGGCCCTTGTTCTGAGCGTCGCCGCGGATGGCCAGAAGGCGTTGGCAGTCGTGCCGGCGCCTACCGGGTTTAATCTGGACATCTCGCCCAGCGCACGGCTTCTCGATGCGCTCGACGCGAAGCGCCACGGCGCGATCAATGCGTCGACGTTTTACGACATCGTGTACGACGAGACGTGCGACAATCCCAACAACCGCATCCAAGCCCGCAACAGGCCGGCGCTTATGATCACGAACTGGGATGGAATCGACATCGGCCCCGTGGCCTCGGCCGCGCCAATCACCACGCTGACGTTCGAGATCAATCATACAGGGCCGTACGTGTTCGGAACTGGCGACCCAGTGAGCGGCTTTACCGACTTCATCAAGAACACGATGTACACCGATGCGGGCGTAACGATCACCAGCAGTTCGGTGTCGGCGGACATGAAGACGCTCACCGTGAATTTCGACGGCTTGACTGCGGGCAAGAAGGTCGTGTTCAACATCGATCTCGACACGACCGACGCCAACGAATTTCAATATCCCGACTACCGCTTAATCCTGTGCGGCGAGCCGGACAGTGAGACGATTCCCGCTACGGCTGTCGCCCTGTTCGTCAATTCGGCCAGCCCGGCTCCCAATAGTGCGTCACAGACTATCCAGTTCAAACAGCTGGACGAGACTCCTGAGTGGGCAGGCGTGGACATTCGGCCGTACCATGACATGGACAAAATGGAGTTCCGCGAGATGGCGATTCCCGAGCCGAGCGCCGGCGTGCTGACGCTGGCCGCGGTGGGCGCCCTGGCATTGCGGAACCGCAGCCGGCGGTTGGCCGCCTGACGGCGAGCCGAGCAAACCTTCGAGCAGCCGCCAAGCGGCCGGGGCCGACCCCGTCCGCTTGTTTTCATTGGCCGCAGGCGGAGCGTCGGCGACGCGGGAACTCTGGCGGCGCTCGGGGCGTCGAAGCGATATTGTCCCGCCGATGCGTTCCGTCGTAGGCTGGGCAGTTTGAGCCCACCCCGGTGGCGGGTGTCATGTCAGGAGAGTCTGCAACAATGACTGTTCGGTGGTTCGCTGCCTTCGCCGGCATGCTGAGCATCGCCCTGCCTGATTTGCCGGCGCCAGCTCAAACGGAGCTTTCCGCCAGCGGTCGAAAGCACGCCTTGCTGATCGGCTGCACAGCTTATCCCGAGCTGGGGCGCCGCTACCAGCTTCGCGGCCCGAGCAACGATGTGGCGCTGACGCGCGAACTGCTTCGCGATCGCTTTGGCTACGACGACGCCGAGATCGTCACGCTCCTGCATGGCAACGAACCTTCGCGGCGACCAACGCACGACAACATCGTCGCGGCGTTCGAAGCGCTGATCGGCGACGTTGCGGCAGGAGACGAGGTGTTCATCTTGCTCGGAGGTCACGGCAGTCAACAGAAGGACGACAACCCAGGCGACCCCAGCGACGACGAGCGCGATGGACTCGACGAAGTCTTTCTTCCTGAAGACGTCACGGAGTGGAAGCTCAATAAACCGTTGCCGAAAGCCATTCGCGACGATCAGATCGGCCAGTGGCTCGACGCGATTCGCGCCCGCGGGGCCTTCGTGTTCTTCGTCGCCGACACGTGCCACTCGGGGACGCTGAATCGCGGAATCGAGGACGAGGATGGGGACGAAGACGCGTTCTACCGCGAGCGGCACGTCTCTCCGTGGTTGATCAATCCGCCAGAGGCGTTTGACGACCTGCCCTCCGAAGATCCAGAAGCGGCGGCGGACGACGATGCGCCTGCCGGCATCGGCGACGTCGCCGTTGAGCAGGGCAGCGGAGTCAGTGGGATGATCTCACTCTTCGCCGTCGACGATCGCACGCTCGAACGCGAGCATCCGATGCCGCCCGACAACAAACGAGACGGTCCCTCCTATGGCCGCCTCAGCTACGCTCTCAACTGGGTGCTGGCGCGGTCGCGGCGGCCGCTCACCTACCGCGAGCTGGCTCAGCAGATTCGCTGGTGCTACGAAGGCTGGCAGTGGGATGATTTAGGCTTCATGCTCGGCGCGCCTCAGGAGCTCAACCGCGAAGTGCTCGGCAACGGCCGGTGGCAGGACCGCTCGGCGGTCATGCTCGCGCGCGACGAGCTCGGTCGGCTGTCCATCAACGTCGGCCTGCTGCACGGGGCGAACGTCGGCAACATCTACCGGGTCTATCCGCCCGTCGGCGCCGAGGACGACGACGTCGCGGCAGGGTGCGTCAAGATCATCGAGGCGACCCCCACGTCGGCGCGAATCGAGTCGTGTGCCTATGACGTCATCGCCCTGGCGTCGGCTGGCGACCTGCCAGCGCCCGGCCGGTGCGAGTTGGCCTACGCGGCCTGCAGCTCGATCAGCATGACGGTGGCTGTGGCGCCGTGGGATCCTGCCGACCGCCAGACCGATTGCGAGGCCGTCAAGGCGATCATTCGGCGGCTCGCCGAAGAGCCGGACTCGCTCATCCGACCGGCCGATGCGGACGATCTGCCCGACGCCGTGGTCGTGGTCGACGGCGACGACTTGTTTCTGCGACGAGCTTTCGAAGCGAGCGAGTTCCTTAACGCGGAAGTCGATGAAGCGGCCCAGTTTCCCGGCGACGCCTTCGGCCCGTTTCCCCTGGAGCAGCGCAGCGATTCGCAGTTGGCTCGCGCGCTCCACGCGATGGCCAAGGCGATGAACATCCGCCGCGTCGCCACGAGTGAGGGTGAGATGGTCATCGGCGACCCCTACGACCCCGCGGTCATGCTCGAGGCGTTGGTCGAGCGGTGGAATCCCCAGCGGAAGGCGTTCGAGCCGGTCGACGCCATGAAGCCGCTGGAGGCTTACGACGATGACAGGATTCGCGTGAGCGTGTTCAACCGCGGCGGAGCGCCAGTCGACGTCACGATTCTGTACGTCGAGAGCGCGTTTCGCATCCGAAGCTACTTTCCCACGGCTGCGCAGGAACTGGCGGGCGGGTTTGATAATCGCGTTGTTCCAGGTGGAGAACCGGCGGTCGCTGAGTTTCCGATCAACGACAGCACGACTGGCCTGGAGGACGTGATCGTCGTGGCAACGCTTTCGGAAGCCGGGGCGCCGCCCAAGAGTTTTGTGTTCCTTGAGCAACCGGGGCTCAGTGCCAACCGTGGCGGCGATGACGACCCGACGGGCCTCGCCACGCCGGCGGGGCAGTTGCTCGCCCGCCTGGCGTTCGGCCGCGGCGAGCGGGGCGGCAATGCGGCTGCCGACATCGCCACGTATGCCGTCCACCGCCGCTCGTGGACGGTGCGGAAGCGCCCCGCCGCAGAACCGTGACGCAGACTTGCCAGGGAATGAGGCCTGAGCGATAAAACTCCTTGAGACAATTGCCGCGCGAGGCCATGAAAGCCCTCGGCTCTGCCAGGGGGCCACTTCGCTCCGCAAACGGAGTCCACCAACCGAGCCGGTGGCTTTCGATGAGAGGGTTTGCATTTCAGCAGTTGATGCTGGTCGCATTTCTGGGGACGCCGCTGGCCGTCACTTCGGCACAAGACGGGTCGGCGCCGCTAGCGGTTGGCGACGCGGGGAGCGAGCGCGGCTCTGCGGGACCGTCGAGCGTTCCCGACACGAGCGGCGTAGCGCCCGCGGCGCCTGAGGTGGCGCCCGCTTCCCCGCCTGCGGAACTCCCCGAGCTGGCCGACGCCACAGCCTATCTGGCGCGGGCGAAAGAACTTCGCGCCGGCGGCCACGCCGATCAGGCCCTTGCTGACTTGAACGAAGCACTGCGACTCGATGCCGACAACCTCGATGTGCTCGCCGAGCGCGCCGCCGTGCTCGTCGATCAACAGAAGTACGACGAGGCGATTGCCGACTACACGCGCGCCGTCGCGCTCGATGGCCAGACGGCGTCTCGCTACAACGACCGTGGCTGGGCCTATTATCTCGCGGGCAAGTACGAGCAAGCGATCGACGACTTCGACAAGAGCATGTTCATCGATCCGGCGGACGACTACGGGTACAACGTCCGCGGCATCGTCCATGAGGCGATGGAAAAGTACGACCAGGCGCTGGTGGACTACAACGCCGCGCTGCGACGCAATCCTGACGACAAGATTCTTCGCAACAATCGGGCGAATCTCCTCAACAAGCTGGAGCGCTACGCGCAGGCGGCGAGTGATGCCACGCGGGCGATCGAGCTCGATCCGGCCTACGCGATCGCCTACAACACGCGCGGCGACGCCTACTACTACCAGGGCAATTACGGGGCGGCGGTCGCCGACTACGGCAAGGCGATCGAGCTGGCGCCCGAGGAGCCGCTGTACCACGAGAACCGCGGCTACGCCCACCGCGGGATCGGCAAGTGGGACGACGCGCTGGCCGATCACACGGAGGCCATCCGGCTCGATCCGCGAAATGCGGTTCGTTACAACGCTCGCGGCAACGCCTACTACGCCAAGGAGGACTATGAGCCGGCGATTGCCGACTACACGCAGTCAATCACGCTTGCCGCGAACGAAGCCTTGTACCTCGAAAATCGCGCCAACGCCCATCGGCTCGCGGGTGATTGGAACGCCGCCCAGCGAGATTACGGCCAGGCCGTCGCGCTCGAACCGCAGAACCCCCAACGGTACGCGTCGAGGGGGAACGCCTATTCCGCCCAGTCGCAATACGACGCGGCGATCCGCGACTACTCCACGGCGATCGGCCTGGCACCGGCCAACGCGGCGTACTACGAGTTTCGCGCCAACACCTATCGCCTGGCCGACCAGTTCGACCAGGCGATTGCCGACTACAACGAGGCGATGCGCCTCGATCCGCAGAATCCGGAGCGCGTCGCGGTTCGCGGTCACGCCTACTACAACGCAGGCCAGCACGATCGAGCGGTCGCCGACTACACGACAGCGATCCAGATGGCGCCTTCTTCAGCCACTTACTACGAGTACAGGGCCAACACCCATCGCGAGGCGGGCCAGCCGGAGAAGGCGCTCGCCGACTATGCCGAGGCGATCCGACTGGACGACAAGAACCCCGCCCGACTCATCGCGCGGGGCGAGTTTTACCGCGGGCAAGGGAAGCACGAACAGGCAATCGAGGATTTCACGCAGGCGATCGCCCTGAACGAAGCCGACGACGAAGCGTACAACCTCCGTGCGATCTGCTGGGAACAACTCAACGACGACGTGAAGGCGCTGGCCGACTATGATGCGGCGCTCGAGCGGGCGCCGCAGGAAGCCATTGTCCTGACGAACCGGGCGGTCTTGCTCATCCGGATAGGCGAGTACGACCGGGCTCTGGCGGACGCCAACGCCGCGATTCCGCTCGATTCGAGTACGGCCCGTCCCTACAACACGCGCGGCGACGCTTACTACTATCTAGGCCGGTACAACGAGGCGGCGGCGGATTACGCGAAGGCGATCGAACGGGAGCCGGACGGACCGTTGTACTGGGAGAATCGGGGCTACGCGCGACGACAACTTGCCCAGCGCGATCCCGCCGGCGCCAAATCAACGTTGTGGCCCGACGCGATCGCCGATTTCTCCCAGGCCGTGAAGCTCGAGCCGCAGAACGCCACGCGACACAACGCGCTGGGCGACTGCTACTACTTCAAGGGCGACTACGCCGCGGCGATTCCGCATTTTGCCAAGGCGATGGAACTCAGTCCCGAACGCGGACTATTCGTGTCTAATCGGGCGCTATGCTTTCGCGCTCTGGAGAAGTGGGACGAGGCGTACTCCGACTTCACGAAGGCGATCGAGCTGGAGCCCAACAACGCCGAGTACTACAACCAGCGCGGCAACGCGTACCACAGCCAGGGTCGGTTCGACGAGTCCGTCGCCGACTACAGCGCAGCGATCCGACTCGATCCAAAGAATCCGTTGTACTTGGACCATCGGGCCAACTCGCGACGCCTCGCCGGCAAGTGGGACGAGGCGTTCGCCGACTACGATGCGGCGATCGCGCTCGATCCCGACGATCCCGAGCGCTACAACGCCCGCGGCGACGGCTTCTACTACAAGCCCGACTACGAACGGGCCGAGGCGGACTACGCGAAGGCGATCGAGCTGAACCCGACGGGCGCCCTCTACTGGGAGAATCGGGCGTTTGCCCGCCGATTGCTGGGACGCACGATCGAGGCGTTCGCCGACTTCGCCGAGGCGATCCGCCTTGATCCCGATAACCCCGTGCGCCACAACTCGCGCGGGGACGGCTATTACTGGGAGAGCGAGTACCTCAAAGCGGCGGCAGACTACACGACGGCCATTCGCCTCAACCCCAACGTGGCGCTGTACTATGAGAACCGGGGCTTTGCGCTTCGGTTCGCCGGAAAGCCTGCGGCCGAGTGGCTGCCCGACCACGAGAAGGCGGTCAGCCTGGAGCCGGACTCGGCGGCTCGATTGAATGCCCGCGGCGACGCATATCACGCCGCCGAGCGGTATGAGGACGCGATTGCCGACTTCACGCGCGCGATGGAGCTGACCACCGACGGCGTCACCGCGGCGCGCTACAACTTCCGCGGCAATTCGTACCACGCGCTGGGTCGTTACAAAGAAGCGATCGCCGACTATTCCGAAGCGATCAAACTCGATCCCGAGAATTCCCAGTATCAAGAAAATCGCGCCAACTCCCGTCGCCTGGCCGGCGACTGGGAGGAGTCGTTCGTCGAGTACACACAGGCCATCGAGCGCGATCCAACGAATGCCGCGCGGTACAACTCCCGGGGCGACGCCTATTACTACTACGGCGACTATGCCAAATCAGTCCCCGACTTCAGCAAAGCGATTGAGCTCGACCCACAGAACGCTTTGTATTGGGAGAACCGCGGCATCTCGCACCGCTACCTGGGCGAGTGGGACAAGGCCTACGCCGACTTCGCGCAGGCCATCAGGCTCGATCCGCAGAGTGGCGCCCGCTTCAACCATCGCGGCAACGCCTATAACTCCCAAGGCGACTACGAGCGGGCCATCGCGGACTACAACGAAGCGATCCGACTGTCGCCGGCGACGGCGATTTATTTCGAGAATCGCGCGAACTCGCGTCGCGCGGGCGGGCATTGGGAGGAGGCCCTGGCGGACTACGCCGAAGCGATCCGGCTCGAACCGCAAAATGCGGCGCGCTACAACGCCCGCGGTGATGCGTATTTCTACCAGAACGAGTACGAGCGCTCGATCGACGACTACACGACGGCCATCCGTCTCGACCCCGCGACCGCCTTATACATCGAAAACCGCGGCATCGCCCAGCGGCAGCTTGGCCGGTATGACGCGGCGCTGCAGGATCATAACGCTGCGGTGCGACTCGATCCCCAGAACGCCGCCCGGTACGCTTACCGCGGCCACGTGCACTACAACGACGAAGAGTACCCCGCAGCAATCGCCGACTACGCCAAGGCGATCGAGCTGTCGCCGCAGACGCCGTTGTACTACGAGTATCGGGCCAACGCCCGCCGGCTCGCCGGACTGTGGGAAGAGGCGCTCGCGGATTTCAACGCGGCGATCAAGCTTCAGCCTGACAACGCTGAACGATACAGCGCCCGCGGCATCGGCTGGCGCCATCGCGGGGAGTACGATGCGGCGGTCGCCGACTTCGACGAGGCGATCAAGCTTGACCCCGCCGCGAAGCTGTATGCCGACAATCGCAGCGAAACGCTGCGGGACAAACAGTGGGACCAGGCGCAGAGCTTGCGCGGCGCCCACAACTACGCCGAGGCTCTCCAGGCCGCTGGCGTCATGCTGGAGATCGAGCGGCAGTGGCTGGGCGTCGACCACGTGGAGACGGTCAAATCGGTGGAGTGGATCGCCCGCACGTACCAGGAAGCGGCTCTGGCGAACCTGCCGGCGCCGGACGGGGACGACGCGGCGGTCGCGGGCATCGTGGCCGAGAACCTCCGCCTCGCCGAAGAGCGGTTCTCCGAAGCACTGGCATGGCGCGAGGCCCATCACGGCGCCGAGCACTGGACGACGATCGACGCCAAAATCGCGCTAGCCGACGTGCGGCTTCTGCGCACCTTCACGCTGGCCCAACTCCGCAACTATTTGCAATGGGGACAGGCCCTGGACGAAGCCGCGCGCCACGACGACGATGCCGAGTATAGCGCCGCGCTGCAATCCGCCGAGCAGGCGGCCGCCCTGTGCCGCGAGGTGCTCGGCGAGAAGCACGCCGACTACGCCCGATGCCTGTCCAGCACGGCCCGCGCGTATGCGGCGCTCGGCGAACCGCTCGAAGCGAAGGCGCTTTACGAACAGGCGTTGGCAATCCGCCGTGATGTCACAGGCACATTGCATCCCGCCTACGCCGCCAGTCTCGACGACCTGGCGGCGCTCAACAGCCGGCAGCCGGAGTTCTACGTCAATGCCCTCAACCAGTACGAGGAGGCGCTGGATACTCGCCGGCAGCTCCTTGGCGAACGCGACCGTGGCTACGCGCAGAGCCTGGCCAACCTCGCCGCGCTGCAGATGACGATTCAGAACTATGACCGGGCCGAAACAAATTATCAGCGGGCCGCGGAAATCATGAAGGCCGCCGCGGGCGACCGATCGCCGGAGTATGCCGCGGCGCTGCATGACTTGGCGTCGCTCTGCGAACAAATGGGCGCGTTCGAGAAAGCCGAGTCGTATTACAACCAAGCCATCGCCATTCGCCAGCGGGCCCTGGGCGCCGATCATCCGCTTTATGCGTACTCGCTCGCCGGATTGGCTGGGCTCAATCAACGCCGCGGCCGCTACGCCGACGCGTCGCTGGGTTTGCAGCAGGCGCTGGCGATCGTCTTCGACCACGTCGAAACCAACTCCTACCGCCTCACGGAGCGACAGCAGATCTTTTTTAGCCAGAGCCTACAGTTCTACCTCGACAGTTTTCTGCGGTGTGCGATTCGCTTGGGCGAAGGCGACGAGACGGCGTACCGCCACGTGCTCGCGTGGAAGGGCTCGACGCTCGTGCGGCAGCGCAAGTCGCGGCTCGACGCCAGCGCTCCCGAGCTAGCGCCGCTGCGCGCCGAACTCGACGAAGTCGTCCGCCAGTGGTCGACGCTCGCCGGCGCCAGGCCTGAGAAGAAAGTCGCCCAATGGGAACAGCGGATGGACGAGCTGTCCGCCGAGAAGCGCCGCCGAGAAATCGACTACAACGAGCGGAGCAGGGCGGTGCGGCTTGAGGCGGGTGGCGACGCGGCCGAGCAAGTGACCCTCGAGGGCGTCGTCCAATCGCTGCCGGCCGACGGGGCGCTCGTCGACTACTTCGAGTTCTGGGACGCCTGGCCATCGGAACTGGAGCCCGGCCAACTGGATCGCCAGCGCAAGTTCGTCGCCTTCGTGGTGCGGCCAGGCAAAGCGGTGCAAATGATTGAGCTGGGCGCCGCCAAGCCGATCGCCGACGCGATTGACGTGTGGCGCGAAAACTTTGGTTTGGGCCCCAGCCAAGAGGCTGGAGCCGTGCTCAAACAGAAGCTCTGGGCGCCGCTGGCCCTGGCGATCGGCGACGCCAAGACGATCCTCGTTTCGCCCGACGGAACGCTGGGGCGTTTGCCCTTTGCCGCGCTCCCCGGAGAACAGCCGGAGACGTACTTGCTGGACCAGTACCGGCTGGCGCTGGTTCCCGTGCCGCAACTCATCCCGGAGCTCGTAGCGCCGCTGGCGCGGACGCATCCCTTCGAGCACGAGCTGTTGCTCGTCGGCGACGTGGACTACGACCATCGCCCGGAAGACGCGGTCACACCCGAATCGGTGACCGATCCGCCGGTCGAGTCGGGCCTGCTCTCCGACAGGTTATTCGCCGGCGTTCGAGCCGCGACCAAGGACTTGAAGTGGGACAAGCTCAAATATGGGGCTCTCGAGGTGGACGGCATCAGCCGCGCGTATCTGTCGCTCAAAGAGGCGCGTGACGGGCTGATCGTCGACCTCCGTGGGACCGAGGCCACCGAAGCTCGATTCCGCGAGGTGGCGCCGCAATGCTTTCAGATTCACGTCGCCACGCACGGCTTTTTCGCGGCGCCCGAAATCCAATCCGCGTTGTCCGCCGATCAGTCGGCCGGAGCCGAACAGCCCTCGGGCGGGGGCCTCTCGACTCGGCGCGACGAACTCCTTGGCCTGAGCCCCGGATTGCTCTCGGGGCTGGTCTTCGCCGGCGCGAACAATCCACCGGCGATGCCCGTCGACGGCGCTAACCTCGCCGAGATGCCTGACGATGGAATTCTGACGGCCGATGAGATCGCCTTTCTGCCGCTGGGCGGCGTTTACCTGGTCGTGCTGTCGGCGTGCGAGACGGGTCTAGGCGAAACCGCCGGCGGCGAAGGGCTGTTGGGCATCCAACGGGCGTTCCAGGTGTCCGGCGCCCGGACGACCATCGCGTCGCTTTGGAAAGTGGACGATTTGGTGACGCGGCAGATCATGGAGCAGTTCTATAACAACCTGCTGCAGAAGAAAATGTTGCCGCTGGATGCGTTGCGCGAAGCTCAGCTCTGGGCTCTGCGCAATCCCGATATGCGGCGCGGCGCCGACGCACCGGCGGATGCCAATGCCATCAAGCGTTTGCCGCCGCGGTTCTGGGCGGCGTTCACGCTCTCGGGCGATTGGCGATAGCGGCCGCTGTCAAACTCTCCGGTTGGTAGCGGTCGTCGCGATTCTGCACGTGGCGCCGATTCTGCCGAATTGTCGCAAAAATCCGAAAGTGCCGGTTGTGCGGCGTCCGATTACCCAAGTGTGAGATACGCATCCGAGGGAGCGCTGCCGACCCGCTAGCGCGCGGCGCCACGCTCGGATCAGGGGGGCTCGGCCGCGGATCATCCGCGTCCGCGCCGGGGCCAGGGCGGCCCGACAGGCACTCTTTAGGGGGGATTCCAGGATGAAACTGCACTCATGGGGCGCCGCTGCGCTGGCAGCGTTTGCTCTGATCGTCGGCGGCGCAACCTCGCACGCCAAGCAAGTGCCCACGCCCGCCGACGAGCCGGCCCCGGGCGACATGGCCGCCGAAATGGACGCCATGGAGCAGTCCGAACTCGGCTCCTACGGCGCCTGCAACACGTGCTCCACGTGCGATAGTTGCTCCGCAGGCGGCGGCGGGTTTGGCGGCCTGCTAAGCCGGCCCATCCAGCTCATCGTCGGCGCCGAGTACATCTACGCCAAGGCCAACTTTAGCGACGCCCTGGCGTTCGTCGAGCAGGAAATCGGCGAAGGCGAAACCTGGCACTGCTTCGATTACAACTACAATTCGTCGTACAGCTTCTATGGCGGATTTTATTTGCCGGATTGCGGCGGCGCCGTGATCTTCGACTTTACGCGGCTGACCAGCGACGCCGATGTCGCGGCCCAGAGCGACTCGACGACCAACATTTTCGGACCTTTCGAGATCGACGAAGACATCGAGGGCCACTCTGACGTCGACCTCAAGAGCTACGACCTCAGCTTCGCGAAGACCATTCCGTTGGGTTGCGCCCTGGATTGCGGCGGCAAGGGCTGCGGCGACACCTGCGATACGTGCTGCGACGCCGGCGGGTGCGGCGATGGGTGCGGCTGCGGCTGGTGCCCGGCGTGGGACATCACCTGGAGCGCCGGCGTTCGGTTCGCCGACGTGAACTGGACGCGCGGGCTGAACCAGTTCGATGACGGTGATATCGTTTCCTCTTATCAGACAACGATGACGTTCGACAACGGCTTCGGCGGTCGCGTAGGCCTGATGGGTCGGCGGTACATCGGCCGTCGCGGCTTGTTCAGCCTCTATGGCAAGGGCGACTGGTCGCTGCTACTTGGCGACGTCGAGCTGGAAACGCTCGTCACCAACAGCGGCAACACGTCGTTCATTCGCAAGAGCTGCGAGCAGATCATCCCGGTCACTGAGATCGAGCTTGGCGGCTCCGTCCACCTGGGCAGCCATGCGACGCTGTCGGCCGGGTACTTCTGGGCCGCCTGGCATGACTTGGGAACGAGCGAAACGTACGACTTCGACGACTTCCAGGTATCGCACTACGACGACGGCAACATCCTGGGTTTCGACGGCTTGTTCGCCCGCGTCGAAGTGGCGTTCTGAAATCCACTCCGTCTCGAGAACCGCGCACCACGTCTAACAGGGTCAGTCGCTCATCGGGGCGGCTGGCCCTGTTTTTATTTGGAGGACGCGCTCAGCCGCAATGTGAGCGTAAAAAGCGGCGATGCTTACTGCGGCCCCATGAGGCGGTCGCGCCGGGCGCGGCGTTGGGCGCGGAGACGGGCGCGACGACGGGTCTCGCTGGGCTTCTCGTAGAACTCGCGCACGCGAATCTCCTTCTTGATCCCGCTGCGCTCGACCAGCTTTCGGAACCGCCGAACTGCTTCCTGGGCCGTCTCCTTGTCACGCAATGTCAACTTAACCACAAACGCTTCGCCTTTCGTCCGCTAGGAGTGGGGCCGATCTCACAATCGGGGGGCGCCGCCAGTGTTGACAACTCTAACCTGTTGGCGGCGAACCAGTAAGGTAACATCGGCGCCGCCACGCGTCCAGCCTACCCGCCTTGGTAAGCCGATGCGCGCCCGCAAACTCGGCCCAGTCGGAACGAGCGGTATTTCCCGGGCGGAATCGACGCTCGCGAGGCACGGCCGGGCTCGCCCGGCTGTCTCGGCGCCGCCGATCTTCCCAGCCAGTGGCGTCCATCGGCCGCCCTTCGCGTCCCGCTGACCGCTCCGGCAATGATCGAGATCGACCGTTCTCAATTGCTCCAAACGCTCGACAAGCGGCACGACGACCTCGCGCGGCAGCTCGACGAATTGAACGAGCGCATCGAGCAGGCCCTGGCGGGGAGCGACGCAGCGGCGCGGCCGGCGGAGACGCCGCCTGCTCTTTCGCAAGCGACGGCTCGCGCGTGACCAGTTGCGGCCAAATCGCAATTGCGGCCCACGGGCTACAAACCGCAAATGCGGCGTGCTTTCCGCTTGCGGCGGAGCGTCTGCGCCGCCTTATTGGCAAATCTCCCAATTTGGCACGCGCATTGCTTCAATCCCCACAATCGTCGCGGCGTCGAGGGACGCGGCATGTGATCGAACCGGCGTCGCCAGGCTCGGCATTTGCCGACAAACGGCGCGTGGCGTGCGGCGCCGCGCGGCGCACACCCTGGCATATACTTGCGTTACTCGGCAGGAACCGCATATTTGGACTTCGTCAAGCTCAGCGATCTGGATTAAGAGATGCGTCGATTCGCCCCCAAGACTGGACCTTGCCGACCGCTCGTCGGCGCGGCAGCGGCCGTCGGTTGCCTCTTCTTTGCGTCGGCTGCGCGCGGTGCGGGCGCTGAGTCTGTCGCAGGCGCTGAGGCTGAGCTGAGCAGCATCTTCGGCGCGCGGCATTACCTCTCGGAACTCGTCGACGACCGCACCGAAGCCTTCGTCGTCGTCGTGCTCGACGACAAGTGCCCGGTCGTGCAGAAGACGATTCCAGTGCTCCGCGAGTTGTACCGCAAATACAACTGGTTCCCACGCGACCGCGCCGGCCGGCCGACTGAGTTTGCGAAGTACCCCGGCGATCGCGTGCGCTTCGTCGGGATCTATGTGAAGCCCGAGATGGGCGCTAAAACCATGGCGGCCCACGCGGCGGACATGCGGATTCCGTTCCGCGTGCTCCACGACGCCGAATTGGCGCTCGTCAAGGAGCTTGGCTTCTCGCGACTGTCGGAAGCGGCCGTCCTTGACCGCGACCTGAAGGTCCACTACCGCGGGCCTGTGGACGATCAAAACATCCAAGGCGCGACCAAGCCGCAGGCCGCTGAGCATTACCTCGCCGACGCGGTCGACGCGCTGCTCGACGGGCGACCCGTCGCGACGCCGCGCAAGCCCGCGGTCGGTTGCAAGATCACGTTCGACCTCGCGGTGGATCGCAGCGACAGTCCGCTCACCTTCCACCGCGATGTGGCGCCCATTCTGCGGCGCCGCTGCGAGACGTGCCACCGGACAGGTGAAGTGGCGCCGATGCCGTTCGAGAGCTTTGACGACGTCGTGGCGTACGCCGACATGGTGGAGGAAGTGGTTCGCGACGAGCGGATGCCGCCGTACCCAGGCGCCTCATCCCGCGAGTTCGCCAACGACGAGCGGCTCACCGCTGACGAACGCCGCATCTTGCTCCAGTGGCTGCGCAGCGACCGCAAGCAAGGCAATCCGTCGGACGGCCCGGGCCCGGTCGCCTGGCCGAATCCTCGCCACTGGAAGATCGGCGAGCCGGACTTCGTGTTCCGCATGGCCGAGCCGATGCAGGTGCCGGCAACCGGCGTGTTGGACTACATGTATTTTCCGGTCGCCATCAACGGCGGCAAGGGATTCCCCGAGGACCGCTGGATTGCGGCCATCGAAACGCATCCGGGCGCCAGCACGGTTGTGCACCATGTCCAGGTGCACGAGTACTTCGGCCCAGTCGACCGCGAGCCCACGGCGCTCGACCAGATCCTCATTTACGGTCTGGGGATCGAAAGCGCCCGGCTGCTCGGCGGCTACACGCCCGGCAATGAAGAGGGCAACAAGATGGTGTTCGGCCGGTACCTTGGCGAGAACGCCGCAGGCAAGACGGCCGGCATGAAGCTGAGCAAGGGCGCCAACCTCATGTTCGAGGTGCACTACACAACCAACGGCACGGCCGCTGCGGACCAGTCGGAAGTCGCTATCAAGTTTTACGATCGCCGGCCGGACGTGCTGCTCGATACATGGTTCCCGTTCCGCAGTCGGGCGGACATGGTGATCCCCGCGAACCTGGAGAACCACAGCCTGCAGGATCTCTATCATTTTGGCCGCGAGACGAACGGCCGCGCGGTGCTGCTGCATGGCATCCGCCCGCACATGCACTCGCGCGGCAAGAGCTTCCGCGTGGAACTGGTTAACCCCCGCGGCCTGTCGCCAGCAACGCTCGAGGACTTCGCGCAACACGACGCCATCCGCGGCGAGACGATCCTGTCGGTACCCGTGTGGGACTTCAACTGGCAGCGGTTCTACCAGTTCAAGGAGCCGGTGCTGATCACGCCCGAACAAGCCCTGCTGGCGACCGCATATTGGGACAACACGAAGTTCAACCCGCGGAATCCCGACCCCAACGTCAATGCTCCGTGGGGTCAGCAGACGATCCAGGAAATGTTCAACACACTGCTCTTGTACGAGGTGCTGGAGCCCGGCGACCCGCGGGCAAACCCCGCACGGCAACAACAGGCGTCCCTGGAGAGCGGCGGATGAGGCGGCTGGCGGCATTTTTGACGTGCGTCACGGTCGTCGGCGCGGGGGACCGATTCGTGCGCTGCGAGGCCGCGCACGCGCAGCCCATCGAGCAATCATTCGACGCAGCTGCGATTGACGCTGAGCGCGCGCGGCTGAAGGATCGTTTACGCGCGGCCATTGAGTCGTTTGACGCCAAACTTGCCGTCGACTCGATCGAAACGCGCGACGGTTGGCGCGAGTATCTGAACTGGGACGCCTGGGCGCAGCCGCTGCGAGAATCCGAGGCTTGGCGCGTCGACGCGATGCGCCGCATCTCGAAGCGGTTCTACGCGGGTCAGGAAGGGCTTGAGCATCCGTTGATCGTCGAGCTTCGCCAGGCGCTGGCCGACTATCTCGACTGGGAAGAAGCCGTCCGCGAAGCCAACGGCGACATGGCCGGCGAATTTCGCCGCCGCGTGGCGCAATTAGAGCATGCCGCCCAAGCCCAGCCAGTCGACTTCGCCGCACTCGAAGACGCCGCCTGGTGGCTCGCCGCCACAGGCCAGGCGCCGGAAACCCTCGCGGCGCTCCGCGTGCGGTTCAGCAGCCCCGCCATCGTTGGTCTCATTCACCGTGACAACATCGAGGCCAAGCTCGATCGATTCGAGTCGACGACGCAAGAACAGCGCCCCACGCGAAACCGCATCGGCAACGCCACCGTCGTCGGCACGGCGTCGGTCAACTCGCACAGCCGGGCGGAGCTGTTCAACGCGCCTGCCGACGCCCGGCTCCGCGTCTTTTCGCGGGGCAACATCTACTCGCCCCACAACGTCTCGACGTCGGGCCGCGTTCGCGTGTCGAGTCGATCCACGTCGCAGTTCACGGCCTACGCGGACATCTATTGGAACGGCCAGCGATTCGTCGCGACGACGCCTCAGGCGGTCGCCGACCTGCACTCGACGATCAGAAGCAT
The DNA here is from genome assembly GCA_044867485.1 of Lacipirellulaceae bacterium. Classification (GTDB taxonomy): domain Bacteria; phylum Planctomycetota; class Planctomycetia; order Pirellulales; family Lacipirellulaceae; genus Lacipirellula. The sequence goes on from JBIOVA010000028.1 coordinate 29,100, forward strand.
CGACGCCCCCAGGCTCATCCGCCGCGCCGCGTCGCGCCGCGTCCAGGGCAGCCGCGCCTCGGCCGAGGCACAGGCGGAATCGCTCGTCGAACGGAATGTCGCCGCGTCGATGAGCCAGCAACTCGACGTGGCCGTCGACAAGCTCAACGAGAAGTCTCACAGGTTTCTCAATTTCCTCGCACGAACCGGCAACACGGCCGTGCGCTGGTCGACCCGCGTGCAGCCAACGGCCGTGCAGCTCGGGTATTTGCCGCCCTCGCCGTCGGGACTCGGGACCGAGCCGCACGACCCGCCGCCGCTGGAGGGCGACGAGACGCTCGGGCTGTCGTTCCACGACGCGGCGCTCGAAGGCATCCTCCGCCCGCAAGTGGCGGGCGCCGCGTGGACCGACGTCAACTTCTCGATGCTGCAGCGGGAACTCACCGGCGGCAACAGCGAAGAGTTCATGATTGGCCTTGACCCGCAGCGATGGAGCGTCGACTGGAGTTGGCGGTCCCCGGTGCGGATCCACTTCACGCCCCAGTGCGCGACTGTGCGATTCCGCTTCACGCGGGTCGAGATCGACGGCGCGGCGTACGAACGTCCGTGCGAGGTCCGCGCGGAGCTCGAAGTGTCGGCCACGGGGGAGGGTCACGAGCTGCGCACCCGCGGCGCCGCAACCGTCGTCGCCCTCGACCCGCAGCAGCCGCTGCCGCCGCACTTCCAGGCATTTCTGGAGCGCAAGTTCCGTTCCATGTTCAGCCCGAAATTCTATTTGGACGGGTTGCAGTTTCCCGCTGGCGGGGCGCTGGACGGCATGTCCGGATTCCGCGCCATAGGCGCCCGGCTGGAAGCGAACTGGGTCCACCTCCGTTACTCCAATCGCCGGCCGACGGCCACGCTGGTCGTCCGTGAAGCGAGCAAGTAAAGCGAAACTACCATGAGTGAGCTCTTCGATCACTACGCCGACAATTATGGCGACAAAGTCGCTGAATCCATCTCATTCATCGGCTGCGGCCACGACTTCTTCACCGAGGTGAAGGCGAACGACATTCTCGCGACCGCGGCGGCGAAGATTGGGCCGCTCAAGGATCTGACGCTGCTCGACGTTGGCTGCGGCGTGGGCGAGACCGATCGCTACTTAATCCCGCATTTGGGCGCGCTCCACGGCGTCGATGTTTCTGAAGATAGCGTGGCGCGTGCGCAGACGGCCAATCCCCGCGGCCGCTATCAGTCGTATGCCGGTGACCACCTGCCGCTCGACGACGACAGCGTCGACATGGCATTCGCCATTTGCGTATTTCATCATGTACCGCCGGCCCAATGGTCCTCGTTGGCGGCTGAAATGCGCCGCGTCGTACGTCCTGGCGGCTTGGTGTCGATCTATGAACACAATCCGCTGAACCCGCTCACGCGCGTGGTCGTCAATCGCTGCGAATTCGATCGCGACGCTGTCTTATTGAGCCGCTGGCGAACGAAGAAGCTACTCCACGAGGCGGGCATGAGCATTGCGCAGGTGCGGGACATTCTCTTCTTTCCGTTTCGTAGCCGTTTGCTTCGGAAAATCGAAGGCGGATTGGGGTGGATGCCTATGGGCGCCCAATACACTGTGGCAGGCCGCGTACCGCCCGCGGGGTGAGCCGCCATCGTTGTCCTTGCGTCAATCGGCGCCGGCTAGCGCAGTCCCTACCCGTCCGAGCCCTCGAGTCGCCGTTAAGGCGCCGACATCAGCCTCAAAGCTCGGAAAGCGGACAAATGCCTTTCCCCGATCATTCGTCTCACCCTCGCCCTCATTGGAAACACTACAGCCGTCGTAAGCCGGACCATTCGTTCGTCGCATGCTAACGGCACTCGCGCGGGGGCGTCGTTTTTCCTTCCAAGGTAGTCTTTGCCGGGTAGAATGAATCCTTGACCCTCGTCGACAGTAAGCGGTTCTTTGGCTCCAACGTCAACCTTCTCCGCACCGAGCACATCGTCCGCCAGCCCCATTAGCTCCGCAGGATCCCGCCAAACCGCCTATCGTGATGTACGAGCAAGTCGACCGATTGAGTTTGGGACTGTTGAATTCTGGCGGCGGGCGATGGGGCGTGGGCCTGTCGGTCTTCGTGGCGTTGACGGCGGCGCTGCTAGCGGGCGTCCTAGCCATGGGCCCCTATCCGATCACGCTGTTTCCCACCGACGTGGGATACGCCCTCGCACAAGGCGAGTATCTCGCCCGCGGGTATCGACCGTACGTCGATTATTTTTCCTTTCACGGGCCGTTTCCGTTCTTGTTCACAGCCATCGGCATCGAGGTCCACGGTATAAGCCTCGAGGCGGTCGTCTTGTCTCAGGTTCTTGGCGCCGGGCTCATCGGCTTGCTCATGTGGAAGGTCGCCTGCGGGCGCCTCCACGCGTTCTGGGTCGTAACGCTCGCCATCTGCGTGGAACTGTTGCTGGTCTCGTACACGCCGTTGGGACGCCGAACCTGGCGGGAGTTTTCATCCGCCATGTGGTACAACGCCAGCAGTTTTAGCCTGATGGCGATTGTGTTCCTCTATGTCTTGCTGCCGTCACGATCGCCAAGCCGCTGGAGTCGCTGGCTGGATAGCGCAATCGTCGCATTCTGCATGATGGGCCTGTTTCACTCGAAAATGTCATTCTTCGGGCCGGTTGCGATCGTATTCGTAATCGGCGCCGTTCTCTGGCCTCCCAATGCTGCAATGCGAGCCCAAGGAGTAGCGACGCTCGCGTTAGCGGCTCTATTGATTATCGGATTGTCGTGGGCCCTTGGCGGCTCGACGCCTGGATATCTCGCGTTTCTCAAGACGGTGTCAATGCGCGTGCATCCCGTGGCATTCGCACTGCGCTTCGTGCAATACACGCGAACCATCAGCCTTTTTCTCGTCGGCGCGTTACTGGCCTGGGCCATCGCTCACGAATCTCAACTCGTCCGGAGGATGAGCCGCGAATGGTTTCTAGCGTTTCTCATGTTGGGCGCGACGCTCGTGATCACCGGCACCTGCAAGCAAGATCAGGAGTCTCTGCCGTTAATAGGAATTGTTCCGCTTGGCCTGGGGACGGCGCTCGCAGGCTACGCCGCAAAATCGTCGCGCTCAATCAATCCGCGGCTGGCGGCCCCGTTGCTGCTCGTATCATTGATACTCATCACAATCGACGCAAAGAATAGCGCCCTCAGCCTGGTGATGGCCCGGGTGCCGGTGAAGACCTTTGATCCGCTCGTCGAGCGTCTGCCGCATGCCGATTCGTTAGCGGCAAACGTCGCGCTGTCGGCCCGCGTTGATCCCGCGCTCTTCTCCCTCATGCCGCGCGATTGGGTGGAATACACGTTCGCTGCACTTGCGCTGTTGAAGGAAGGCGGCGCCACCCCGGGCGAGGTGTTGTTCGTATCGACCGACGCCAATGGAATCACAATGTTCACGGATCTCAAGCCGCCGCACGGGGAAACGCCGTGGGTCGCCTTTGCGTTCGCCGCCAATCCCACCGACGTGGCGCCCACCGTTGACAATTTTCTCGCAGACGTCCAATGGATTTTGCGGGACCGGAATGCACCAACCTGTTGGGAGAATGTGAAGCATTTTCGCGGGCCATTCGTCGATGACAACTTCAGCGAGGTTGCCAGGAATGAGACATGGATTCTCTACAAGCGCAACGACGCGAGCGCGCCCGCCAGTCCTTCGGCCTCGGCGGCGCCGCGCCGATTTGCGGCGTTAACGCCGCCGTTGGCGAATTGAGTTGCGAAGAGAACTCGCCCTATGATCTCGATCATCGTTCCCGCATTCAATGAGCAAGAGATCCTCGCGCAACTCTATGAGCGTGTCGACGCTGTCGCGCGGAGCTGGCTCGACGACTATGAAGTGATCGTCGTTGACGACGGTTCTGTGGATGCAACTCCGGTTCTGGCCAAGGAATTCTCACAACGCAATCCCAAGTGGAAGTGCGTGACGTTCGCCAGAAACTTTGGCCACCAGCGCGCCGTGTCCGCGGGAATCCACTATGCAGCGGGCGACGCCGTTGTCGTCATCGACGCCGACCTGCAGGATCCCCCCGAGGTCATTACACAACTGATCGAGAGGTGGCGCGATGGATATCAAGTTGTCTACGCCGTCCGCCGAAACCGCAAAGAGCACGTCCTGAAGCGCGCCGCCTATGCCGCCTTCTATCGCTTATTGTCCCAAACGGCGACTATCAACATCCCACTTGATGCGGGCGACTTCTGCCTCATGGACAGGGTCGTCGTCGATGTGCTGAAGTCGATGCCGGAACGGACGCGGTTCATTCGCGGCATGCGGACATGGGTCGGCTTTCGCCAGACCGGCGTCGAGTATGACCGCAGTGCGCGTGGCGCGGGGGAGCCCAAGTACACGCTGAGAAAGCTCTTTCAGTTAGCCTCCGACGGAATCATGTCGTTCAGCAGCGTGCCGCTGCGACTCGCAAGTTGGCTTGGCGCCGCATTGTTTCTCGCCTCCTTGGCGCTGATCGCCGTCATCGTCGCGTGGCGGCTCGCCGATGTGACGATTCTTGGCATGTCTCCTCGGAATGCGGCCGGCTGGACGAGCTTGTTCACGGCGCTGCTTGCCCTCTCGGGGCTTCAATTCATGCTGATTGGACTGCTGGGTGAGTATGTCGCTCGCGTGTTCGAGGAGGTCAAGCATCGCCCGTTATGGGTTGTGGCGGCGACGCATGGCTTCGAGCCGCGCTCGGCGACTGAGGCCATCGAATCCCTTGCCGCCAAGGCGACGGCCAGGCCGCCTGACGAGGTCGCAGTTCCGTAAGGACGCCTACCCGCCGAGGGCTGTGAGCACGCATCATCCTTCGCAGTCGCCGACTAAAGTCACTTCGTCGTCCGCCCGGCAGCGCGAAACGCCAGCAGCACGCCTGCGGTGCCGGCAAGTGATGCCAGCAGCGACGCGCTCGGCTCCGGCACGACGACTGCTAACCCCGTGATTGATCCCGGCGCCGAGATGGCGCCCAATTCGGCGACCGCGCCGGCCGCCAAGTCAATCGTCGCGAGCGTCGCGCCCTCGAGCGCCGAGTAGCCCATTCCGCCCACGCCAAGGACCTCGAATGGAAAATCCACGAACGTGGTCGATCTCAACATGGGAACAACTCCATGCGGTTCAAAGCGCCCGATCACCGTCGCATGGTCGGAACCGCTCCGCAGCGCGTCCAGCCGCCTTTAGATACGACGCACCGCGCGATGCGGATGCAGGAATCCCTGAGCCCGTCAAAGGAGACCGTGGCCAGAAAAACCCTACTGGCCCCAGTACGTGGCGAAGCATTTGGGAGTTTCCCACAGCCGCACTTCGACGATCGGCGCCGGCAGGTCGAGCATCCGCGACTGGTCGAAGATCAGCTTGGCGATGTTCTCGGCCGTGGGGTTCTCGTCGAGCAGGTACATGGGCTCGCCCATCTCGCGGAGCATCGGCGCCACCGGGTCGTCGCGCCGCAGCAGCATGCGGTGATCGAGGTTTTCATCGATCCAGGTGCTCACCGCGCTCTTGATATCGGAGAAGTCCACGAGCATCCCGCGATGGTCCAGCTCGGCGCCCTCAATGGCAATGACGGCCTTGCCGTTATGCCCGTGCAGGTAGCGGCACTTGCCGGCGTAGTCGAGCAGCCGGTGGCCGTAGCAGAATTCAATCTCGCGGGTGACGCGGAACATAGTGGAAGCCTTGAGGCTTGAGGCTTGAGACCTGAGGCAAGATCGTGAGGAACCAGCCCCGAGCCAGCGGCTGGGGGACGTGCGACGCCGTTATCCACCCAGGATGGCGCGCCAACCGCAGAGAATCCACCCCTGCCGATCTTACCGAGCTTGCCACAACGGCGTTGGGTTTCGATACTGTGGCCTGCCCCGACCTGGTAGGTCGGGAGTATGCCAGTTCCAACCTCAAGTCTCAAGTCTCACGCCTCAAGCCTTTCCATGTCCCACGCTGAACGTCGCCAGAAGATTCGCCGCCTGATCAAGCACGAAAACCTCGACGCCCTGCTGGTCACCAGCTTCGTCAATGTGACATACCTCACTGGATTCACCGGCGATGATAGCTACCTACTGATTACCTCGACCGGCGACGTGCTGGTGAGCGACCAGCGGTATACCACCCAGCTCGAAGACGAGTGCCCCGACCTGGAGTTGTGCATTCGCGGTCCCGGCACCAAGATTCTCGACTTCGTGGTAAAAACACTCGACAAAACCAAGACGCGACGGCTGGGCGTCGAGTCCGAGTCGATCACCGTAGGCCAGCGCGACGCGTTGGCCGCGGCCGCGGAGAAAGTGACGCTCACGCCCGTCCCTGGCTGGATCGAGGATCTCCGCATGGTGAAGGACCGCGACGAGATCGACCGCACGCGCAAGGCATGCGACCTGGCTCGCCGCGTGTTTGACGTCGTGCGGGCCAAGCTGACGGGCGATATGACCGAGTCCGACGTCGCTGCGGAGTTGGCCTATCAGGCGCGCCGCTTTGGCGCCAAGGGCTTGGCCTTCGAGCCGATCGTCGGCGTCGGGCCCCGCGCCGCTTTGCCGCACGGCCACGCGACGAGCAAGCGAATCGGCGAAGCCGACTTCACGCTTATCGACTGGGGCGTCAATGAGGGCCTGTACCTCAGCGACTTGACCCGTGTTTTGGCCACGGCTAAAATCTCGCCCAAACTTCGTAAGCTGTATGGAGTTGTGCTTAAGGCACAGCTGGCGGGGATCGCGGCGATCCGCCCAGGGGCGGTGTGCGAAGACGTTGACGCGGCCGCCCGCGCCGTCATCGACAAGGCGGGGTACGGCAAGCACTTCGGTCATGGCTTGGGGCACTCCTTCGGGCTGCAAATCCATGAGGCCCCGCGGTTCGCCGCCGGCCAGAAGACGGTGCTCAAGCCGGGCATGATCATGACGGTCGAACCCGGGATTTACTTCCCCGGCTGGGGCGGCATCCGCATCGAGGACGATGTCCTGGTCACCCGCGCGGGGCACGAGGTCTTGACCTCGGTCCCCAAGGAGCTGGACGAATGCGTCGTGGCGTGAGCGGATGAGTCGGGCGTTTCGCAAGCAAGGGGAAATCACACCATGGGCAGCGGCGGCGGAAACCCCGATGACGTGTTCGACGTGCGCCGCGTGCGCCGGCTGGTCGAGCTGATGCAGGAGTTCGAGCTGGCCGAGATCGACCTCCGCCAGGCCGAGCAGCGCATCCGCCTGCGTAAGGACCAGGACCCGGTCGTCGTCCCCGGCGGCTACGCGCCGGTAGCGACGCCGGCAGCTCCGGGTCCATCGGCTGCGACGCCTGCGGCGGCTCCGGGCCCCGCGGCGCCCGCTGCCGAATCGGCCAACGCCCAGTACGTCATCAGCCCGATGGTCGGCACGTTCTACGCTTCGTCGAGTCCCGACTCGCCGCCGTTTGTGAAGGTGGGCGATCAGGTCGGCCCCGATACGGTTGTGTGCATCGTCGAGGCGATGAAGGTATTCAACGAAATCCCCGCCGAGTGCTCCGGTAAGATCACGGCGATCCTCGTCGACAACGCGGCGGCCGTCGAGTATGGCCAGAAGTTGTTCCGCGTTGAGAAGTCGGGGTAACGGCTCCGTGTGCCATGCCCACGTCTGCGTGGGCATGCGTGAACCCAACGCCCATGCCCACGTCGGCGGACCTCCGAGGGCATGCCACCCAGGCCAGTCGCCCTCGCCCCTCGCTCCTAACCCCTCGCCCCATCGCTCGCCATGTACCAGCGAATCCTCGTTGCCAATCGTGGTGAGATCGCGCTGCGGATCATTCGCGCGTGCCGCGAGCTGGGCATCGAGACCGTGGCGATCTTCAGCGAGGCCGACCGCGGCGCCCACTACCTCAGCCTGGCCGACGAGGCGTACTGCGTCGGCCCGCCGCGGCCGGCCGACAGCTATCTTCGCATCGCCAACGTGATCAGCGCCGCCGAGGTGGGCAACGTGCAGGCGATCCACCCGGGGTACGGCTTTCTCGCCGAGAACGCTCACTTCAACGAAATCTGCCGGAGCTGCAACATCGACTTCATCGGCCCGTCGCCCGAGGCGATGGCCCAGCTTGGCGACAAGGACGCGGCTCGCAAGCTGGCTCGCAAGGCGGGAGTGCCGGTCGTTCCCGGCAGCGCCGGCGTCATCGAGCATGCCGACGAAGCATTGAAGTTAGCCCACGAGGTCGGCTTCCCGGTGCTCATCAAGGCAGTGGCCGGCGGCGGTGGCCGAGGTATGCGCGTGGCCGGCAACGATTTGGTGCTCAAGAGCGCCCTCCAACAGGCCCAGGCCGAGGCCGAGGCCGCCTTCGGCAACGGCGCCGTGTATCTCGAAAAGTACATCGAGCAGCCCCGTCACGTCGAAGTCCAGGTGATTGCCGACGCCCACGGCCACGCCGTCCACCTGTGGGAGCGCGACTGCTCGGTCCAGCGCCGCCACCAAAAGCTCATCGAGGAGAGCCCCAGCACGAGCATCACGCCCGAGACGCGCGCGGCCATGTGCGAGGCGGCTCGCCGGCTGATTCTCGAAGCCAACTACGTGAACGCCGCGACGGTTGAGTTCATCGTTGACCGCGACGGCAAGTACTACTTCATCGAAGTGAACGCTCGCATCCAGGTCGAGCATCCGGTGACGGAGATGGTCACCGGCGTCGACCTCATCAAGCAGCAGATCCGCATCGCCGCCGGCGAGCCGTTGCCGTTCACTCAGGAGGACATTGTCCACCGCGGCGCGGCGATCGAGTGCCGCATCAACGCCGAGGATCCCAAGCGCAAGTTCCAGCCGTCGCCCGGCAAGATCGAGCGGCTGATCATCCCCGGCGGCTTCGGCGTGCGGTTCGACACGCACGCCCACAGCGGCTACGTCGTCCCGCCGTATTACGATTCGATGATCGGCAAGCTGATCGTCCACCAGCCGACCCGCGAGGAAGCCATCCGCACCATGCTGCGCTCCCTGGCCGAGATGCGCGTCGACGGCATCCGGACGACGATCCCGCTGCACCAGGAAATCTTGAGCCACAGCGCGTTCGTCGACGGGCGGATCGACACGACGTTTGTCGAGCGGACCTTCACCGCGGACTAGCCGCAACATTCTCGGCGACGGTTTGCGGCGAACTGGCGTCGCTCTAAAATGACGGGGGCAGCGGGATGCCGCGCGGGCGGTCGCGGCAACAATTGGAGCGAGCGGAAATAACATCATGGCAGATTCGAGCACCACGTCACGACCTCCCCACAACTTTCGCCGGGCGGCGATCCTGTTCGCCGGCGGGCCGGCGCCGGCCGCCAACGCCGTCATTTCCGCGGCAGCCACCTCGTTCGTCCGCGCGGGCATCGAGGCCATCGGCATCAAGCACGGTTACAGTCAGCTCGCGAAGTACGATTCCGGCAAGCCGCTCACCGAAGGCGAGGACTACATCCTCCTCAAGCATTCCGTGCTGCGCCGCACGCGCAACTCGCAGGGCATTCTCGTCGGGACGGCCCGCGAGAACCCCGGCCGGCTGATCTCGCATCCGTCGCACTTGAAGGACCCGGAGCGGGTCGCGCCGCTCAAAACGGTGTACGATGCACTGCGATCGATCGGCGTCGACCTGCTGGTGTCGATCGGCGGCGACGACACGCTCAAGACCGCCAACAAGTTCAAGCTCTACCAGGAGACGCTGCCGCTCGACGCCCACCGCATTCCGGTCGTCCACCTGCCCAAGACGATCGACAACGACTATCGCGGCATCGACTTTACGTTCGGCTACTTCACCGCGGTCGACTTCCTGGCGAACGAAATTCGCAACATGCTGGCCGACGCCGAGGCCAACCGCAGCTACTTTCTCGTCGAGACGATGGGCCGTAGCGCGGGGTGGCTCGCGTACGGCGCCGCGATCGCCGGCGAGGCGAGCCTGGTGGTGAGCGTCGAGGACATCGCCGGTAAGTACCGCACGACCGAAGAGACGCTCAACCCGCAAACCGGCGAGAAGACGGTTCGTCAGATCATGAACATGGACGAGGTCGTGCCGCGGATCGTCGCCACGATGACGGCCCGCGAACGCGAGGACAAGGAATACGGCATCATCGTGCTCGCCGAGGGCCTGGCCGAGTTGTTGCCCAGCCGTTACTTGGAAGGCGTCGGCCGCGACCAGCATGGGCACATCAACATCGCGGCGGTTAACTTGCACGATATCTTCTCGGAGCTGATCGCCAAGGAGTACATCCGCCAGCACAACGGCAAGAAACGCAAAGTGACGGCGGTGCAGCTGGGCTACGAAGCCCGCTGTGCGAAGCCGCACGCGTTCGACGTGATGCTCGGCAGCCAGCTCGGCGTGGGCGCGTACCGGGCGCTGGTCGAGAAGCGGCTCAACGGCGTGATGGTCTCGGTGTCCGGCCAGCTCAAACTGGAATACGTGCCGTTCGAACAGCTGGTCGACCCGCAGACGTTGGTGACGATCGTCCGGTACATCGAGCTGGGCAGCGACTTCCACCGGCTGACGCGATTTTTGGAAACGAGCGTCGGCGGCGCCACCGGGCCGGGGAGCCCGTTGTAGCAGTGCGCCGCTGCGCGAGTGAGCAAGTCGCTCAAGGGGCTCAACTCGCTCATGGGGCTCTGCCTGAGCGCCTTGGTGGGGCACACTCGTCTTGTCCGCGGCGTCGCGTGTGGAAAAACGCCGCGGCGCGGACAAAAGCGATTCTTGCGGCGGTTACAGTCGAGCGTCCGCTGGCAAGTCGTCCTGCGCCATGACGTTGCGTCGGGTCGTCGCGGCGAAGAATTTTGTCGGCGCGGGCGTCGGCGTTGTCTGCGGCGTTGTCGTAAGCGGTTGGTCGGCATCGTGTTAGCGATTTGGCAGTTTCAGGAACGAACGGACAGAAGTCGACGCGCCTGCCGGGCAAGACCGCCAAGGGCGCCAAGGCCGCCACGCGAAAAACTTGGCGGCCTTGCCCTGAAGTGCGTTTTGGGAGGCTACCGCGGCGGGGGCGGCGCAGACGGATCGCGACTGGCTTGGGGGCCATGGGGATCGAGGGATCGAGTTGTCAAGGAGCAAGTGTGAACGTCTGTATATTACAGCACTGCGCGGGCGAATTCAAGAGATTTTTTGGCCGCCTCGGTTACGAAAGGCGCGGAAGTCGCGGCGGGCGCGAGGCGACGGGAGGAGCGTTGGCCGCGAATCGCGCGAATGGGCGCGAATCGGCGAGGGAGAAAAAGGGGAGGAGTTCCGAAGATGGCAGCGATCGAACAGGAAGATGGCCGTCGGCGTCGGCGATCGTCCACAAACCCGTGTCCTGCTCCTGATTAATCGGCGTTAGAATGTCGGAATGCTTGACGCGCCTGCCATCCACCGCCGACGGTTTCGATTTGGATTGCGTGCGTTATTAGCGACTACGGCGGTCATTGCATTCCTTATCTGGGGTTTGCAATATTACAGAATGCATCGCGAGCAAATGGCATTTGAGTCGGCATCCAAGACTATCAGGCGAGGGATAGGTGCATGGGACATCCGCCTAAAGTTTGCTCCCATCCAAGATTCCGGTATTGCCTTCGATGCAGAGGGCAGAGAAGTCGGTTGGTACATGTATAGGTGGCCAAATGCCGTCTATTTCATCTACGGGCCGCTTCGCAAAATGGGCCCCACTAATAACCTCTGTTTCTATTCCATAGAAGTATTTCGCCTACCCGGTGTTCCGTCGCACTATACACCGCGCGGCAGTCGCACTAGGAAAGAATTTGCCGAGTGGTTGAGACGTTACCCATCAAACGATGCCGCCGAGTACGCCTATGCCAGTGACTTTCTGGAAATGATTGCGGGGAACCGCCTGGATGATCTCGGCTTGGATTACGAGTTGATTTACTCTGACACGCCGCCGTGAGCAAACCCCCAACGGGAGAGAAAAGGAGAGAAAAGGGAGAGAAAAGGAGAGAAAAGGGGACGGGAGTGGCTCTGTAGAAAACCCGTCGTGGCATGAGAATCATGACGTTGTGTGTGAGGGCCAGCAAGCGGAGGTCGCGACATCGACTGTGGTGCGAGCGGGCGCGAACG
>JBIOVA010000029.1:0-57306 GCA_044867485.1 Lacipirellulaceae bacterium
CTTTCTCGTGATGTGCGTATTGTGCCGCCGTTGCGTCATACGCCGCCCAGGCGTCGTACATCGCCGTGGAGAGGTAGAACAGATTCCGGGCGTGAACTGTCGGCCGCGCCGTGTCGAGGCTGATCGCGTCAAGCAGTTGCTCGTTCCACTTGCGGGCGATGGTGTCGACGGCCGATGCCGTAGGGCAAGCCGTCGCCGCCAGAAGGAGGCTTGCCGCGAGACACAGAGGCTTGTTCAGAGTTGTGCGAGTCATTGACGAATTTAGCGTGTGCTGCTGCGAGTGCTGTGCGGATTGCGCGAGCGAGCAGGGAATCATCGGTGCGAAATCCTCCTTGGCACGGCGACGCCTGTGGCGCTCAAGCACTTGAGCGAGAATCGCCGCCCGCAAGGCGGCGAACGGGCAATTGGCGCTGTGGGAAAAGCTGGGATGAGCGTGCCCAGGGCGAGAAAAATCACCAACTTTATGCTAATCGTTAGGACCCTTGTGTCAACGAATTGGGCGGCGGGGTCGGGGTCCGTTCAGGCGTTCTGTGGCCCATAGATGTCCAAAATGCCTGACTCGGTCGCCTGGTCTGATTTCAGGGGATTTCACCATAGATGGCCAGAATTCGCAGGGAGTTTTGGCCATCGATGGCGGATGGAAGGGGGCCAAAGGGGAGAGTCGACTAATCCGCCGCCGGCCGGGCGGATGTCAAAAAATGCAGCATCGGCGTCGTGGCCATCGTGGTGACCAGGGCCATGATGACCATCATGGCGAAGAGCTGCGGCGAGATGACTCCCAGGTCGAGGCCGACGTTCAAGACGATCAGCTCCATCAGCCCGCGCGTGTTCATGAGCACTCCCAGGGCGGCCGACATCTGCCACGAGAGGCCCGTCGCCCAGCCCGCTGCGAGCGTGCCGCCGAACTTGCCAAACGTGGCCACGAGGATAATCGCCCCGCACACGAGCCATGCCTGCCACCCGGTGACCAGGCCGATCTCGGTGCGCATGCCGGTGTACGCAAAGAACGCGGGGAGCAGCAGAATCTTAACGATGTCTTCCAGTTTTTCGCGGAAGTCGCGCGCCACGTCGCTGTCGTGCGGAATGACGGCGCCCCACAAGAAGGCGCCAAAAATGGCATGGATGCCGATCCATTCCGCCGCGAGCGCCGACAAGAGCAGCGACACCAGCACCCACACCGCCATCCGCCGCTGGGGGTGCTTGTCAGCGCCCTGGCCGAAATACCGTGCGGCAATTGGTCGCATCACCAGCAACATCGCAGCGATGTAGACCAACGCGAGGACGATGGTCTGCACGGCGCCGCCCACTTCGGCCCGAGTCACGCCGACGACAAACGCCAACAGGCACCAGGCGGTCACATCGTCGATGGCGGCGCAACTGAGCGCCACGACGCCGAGTTCAGTTTTTTCCATGCCGCGATCGGTGAGGATGCGGGCCAGCACGGGAAAGGCGGTGATCGACATCGCCACGCCCATGAACAGTGCGAAGCTGGTGAATGGCCGACCGGCGGGCGCCAGCGGTTCGTAGAGCCATAGCGCCAGGATCGCGCCCAGGAGGAACGGCGTGACGATGCTGGCGTGCGAGATGGCGATTGTGGCGTGGGCGCGCGCCCGCAGCGGCTCGGCGTTGAGCTCCAGGCCGATGAGGAACATGTAGAGGATGACGCCCAACTCGGCGATGATCCGCAGCGCGGGCGCCGCTTCAGGCGGCAGGAGGTATGCCGTCGCCTCCGGCCAGAGGCGTCCCAACAGCGACGGCCCGAGCGCAATGCCGGCAAGGATTTCGCCGACGACGCGCGGCTGGCCGAAGTAGAGGCATAACTTTCCCAGCCACCGGCCGAGGAGGATGATCGCGACGAGCGCCAAGAGAACGTGCAAGAGCACGTCGACGTGCGGCGCAGCCGCCAAAGCGGCGCCTAGCGTCGGCGCCACGGCGCCAGCGGCCGGATCAAGCAGCTCGCCGCGCGTGCGGATCCAGACGAAGATCGCCCCCGCCGCGGCGAGCATCGCCGCGTAGGCGAGCGTCAGCTTCCAGGCGCTCGGCGGACGTAAACCGGCGTCGAGCGTGGAGGTCTTGCCGCTCATGGGTCTTCGGTTTGTCCGCGTCGCTCGTTGCCCGTTCCGAAGTGAGTAGCCCCCTCGCTGACTTCTTGCCATTTCATGGCGCATCAGTGCCGTTGGGTCAAGTGCATCGCGCACTGCTCCGTGAGGGCAGAGTCGTGTAGCCAGGGGCGCGAGCCCCTGGGAAACGTCATCCCAAAACTCCGAAGCCCCAGAGGGGCGGCATTCAACTCGGGAACGACGTCGCCCCGGCGGGGCTTTGGATTCATACGTCCGATCGTTCCAGGGGCTCGCGCCCCTGGCTACACGACGCGGCCCCTCGGGGGCTGAAACACGCCAGCGTGGGCCAAAATGTTCAGCCGTCGACGACACGGCTCGGCACATTAGCACGCCGCATTCGGGGGCGAAAATCCACGCACAACGGCATATAATCCATCGCGCTCAACTCGGAATCTTCGCGGCCCTAGCGCAACTGGAGGGAACCACACGTGGCGGCCCAAGACGCACCTCAAACTCCGACGCGCCCGTCGATCGGCGAGTACCTCATCCAGCGATTGCAGGACTACGGCATCGCCGACGTGTTCGGCATCCCCGGCGATTACGTGCTGTCGTTCTACACAATGCTGGAGCAAAGTCCGCTCCACGTCGTGGGCTGCACGCGCGAGGACTGCGCGGGCTTCGCCGCCGACGCCTACGCCAGGGTCCACGGCATGGGCGCCTTGTGCGTCACGTACTGTGTCGGCGGGCTGAGCGTGTGCAACTCGATCGCTGGCGCCTATGCCGAGAAGTCGCCGGTCGTGATGATCACGGGGTCGCCCGGGCTGCGGGAGCGGATTCACAATCCGCTGCTCCATCACATGGTTCGCAACTTCCGCACGCAGTACGACGTGTTCGAGAAGCTGTGCATCGCGGGCACGGAGCTGTCCGACCCCGTGACCGCGTTCGCCGAGATCGACCGCACGCTGGCGGCGTGCGACCGGTTCAAGCGGCCGGTGTACATCGAGATCCCGCGGGATATGGTCCACGTACGGCCCGAGGTGCAACCGCCGTATCGTGTCCCGCCGCCGCCCAGCGATCCGCGCGCCCTCGACGAGGCGGTCGAGGAAGCCGCGACGAAGATCGAAAAC
The DNA here is from genome assembly GCA_044867485.1 of Lacipirellulaceae bacterium. Lineage (GTDB taxonomy): Bacteria > Planctomycetota > Planctomycetia > Pirellulales > Lacipirellulaceae > Lacipirellula. The sequence continues at coordinate 3,188 of JBIOVA010000029.1, forward strand.
GCCCGGCAGCCCGTGTTGCTGTTGGGCGTCGAGATTCACCGCTTCGGCCTGCAGGACCTCGCGCTGCGGCTGGCCGAGAGCGCGAAGATTCCGATGGCGGCGACGATGCTCGGCAAGGGCGTCGTGGGCGAGACGCACCCGTTGTACATGGGCCTGTACGAAGGCGCGGTGGGCCGCGAGGAGGTGACCCGCTACGTGGAAGCCAGCGACTGCGTGGTGATGCTCGGCACGTTTATGACCGACATCAACCTGGGGATGTACACCGCCGAGCTCGACATCGGCGATTGCATCTACGCCACGAGCGAGCAGCTTCGCATCCGGCACCATCATTTTCACGACGTGCGGTTGCAGGATTTTATCGAGCGACTCGTGGAGCGGGGCCTCCGCCGCACGAAGCCGCAGCCACCGGCGCCGACGGAGTGGAACCGCGAGCCGTTTACGCTGAAGCCCGCCGCGCCGATCACGATCACGCGGCTGATCCGCCGGCTTGACGAGCAGCTCGAGGACAGCACGATCGTAGTGGCCGACGTGGGCGACGCATTGTTCGCGTCCACGGAGCTCACCACGCACAACCGCACGGAGTTCCTGGCGCCGGCCTACTACACCTCGATGGGTTTCGCCACGCCCGCGGCGCTCGGCGCTCAGGTGGCCCGGCCGGACGCCCGAGTCGTGGCGATCGTCGGCGACGGCGCGTTCCAGATGACCGGCATGGAGCTGTCGACGCTGGTCCGCATGAAGAAGCCGGCAATCGTCATCATCCTCAACAACGGCGGCTACGGCACCGAGCGACTGCTCCATCCCGGCGAGTTTCGCTTCAACGACATCCACTCCTGGCGGTACGATGAGCTGCCCGCGGTGCTCGGCGGCGGCACGGGTTACCAGGTACGGACCGAGGGCGAGTTCGACGCGGCGATCAACGCTGCGTGGAAGGACCGCTCGGGGCCGAGCATCCTGCACGTGCACCTCGACCCGCAAGACGCCAGCCGCGGCCTCCAGCGTCTCGCCGCCATGATGCAGCAACGAGTCATGCAATCCAGCGAATAAACAAGCGACTACGGTGAGAGCGCGTGCCACTGCTGGCTTGTCCAGCAGTGCGAAGCGGGGACACGCACGGCTAGCTGGTTCGCGTTCCCAACCTTGTAGGCGTCCTTCACGAAAACCAGCGGCCGTGTCCCTCCGCCCACTGCTGGGCAAGCCAGCAGTGGCACACAAACGATTCGTAGAAGCCCTCCATGGAAGAACAAATCGCCAAAGCGATCATCGCCGCCGGCTTCGTCGTCGGGCTCCTCGTGTGGCTGGCTGCGCTGCGGCTGTATCGCCGCATGGCTGATCATCCGCGCGTCGAGCGGGTCGAAATGACGTTCGCGGGCAAATCGCCCGCGGAGGCGATTCGCGCGATTCTCGCCGCCGCGATGCCCATGCTGGGAATGGCGCGGCTTAGCCGTCCCACAGAGCACGCGCTCGTGGTGAGCAACGCCGGAGTCGAGGCGCGGATCAACGCCGAGCGTACCGGCGGGCGCACGCTCGTGACCGCCGAGATCGACGACACGGCCCTCACGCGCCGCGTGCAAACGATCATGGCCATCCTCGTCGTGCTAGTGATGCCGGTGGTCGTAGCGGGCGTGCCGGCGCTGTTGTGGTATTTCGCGGCGCCAAACGACTCGCCCAACATTCGCTGGCAGTGCGTCCAGGTCGTGCAGATCGTGCACGTCCTGTGGCCGCCGTTTCTGGTGTACTTCTTGTGGAAAAAGCCGAGGGACATGATAGCCGCCGCGATCTCGAATCTTCTCGTGCGGGCAGACGCGAGTGCGCCGTCGGCAGAGGCGCCGCAAACGGAGTGACTGGCGTCGATAAGCGCCGAGCGGCGGGGCATTCTTCGCACAACCAAGAGCGCCGTGCGCAGGCGTGAGAAAAGCGCCGCGAAAACTCCTCTCCGCGCGATTGCGAGCGACGACAATCGGCTTTGCGCCGCTTCATGGAGGACTACAATGAGCGCGGCAGCAGCGCACCGCCGACTCACGTCGAGGCGCGAGGCTGCCGCACCCCTGGCAGGCGGCTCATCGCTCTCCCCACATCTCGCAAGGAATCCTCCGCCATGCGACTTTGTCGTTGGTCTCTGGGCGTGCGCGGCGCGCCCTATGTAGCAGGCACACTCCGTGTGCCGTCCGCATGGAGGGCGAGGAAACGTGGCCCTGCGAGGGTTCAGGCTACGGCACGCGGAGCGTGCCTGCTACACGGTTTCACGCTCGTCGAACTGTTGGTCGTCATCGCCATTATCGGCGTCTTGGTAGCGCTGCTGTTGCCGGCGGTGCAGGCAGCTCGCGAAGCGGCCCGGCGGGCCAATTGCCAGAGCAATCTCCACAATTTGGCGTTGGCCGCGCTGAACTACGAGAACAGTCGCAGCGCCCTGCCGCCGTCGAGTCAATCGCCCGTGACTCCTTCGAGCGACGGCAATGAATTGGTTAATCTTCTGCATGCGAACAGCTCGCAACTGAGTTGGATTGTGCAGATTCTGCCGTATATCGAACAGCAGCAGATGTTCGCTCAGTTCGATCTCAAGAAGCCCTTTGCCACGTGGCGCAACGAGAATGTGGCGTCGACGCCGACGCCCGAAGTTAACCAGCCGGGGGTGCTGATGTGCCCTTCGGACAGCGCCCAGGGGCTGATGTTCAGTTTCCCCGGCCGCGTCGGTGCGAATACGGGAAATCGTACGTTCGGCAAAGGCAACTATGTCGCCTACGCCAGTCCAGAACACGTCGAGTGCCAGATTCGCGCCCCGGGCGCCTTAACGAACGAGCCGCAGCCGCTGGAACGAATCTCCGACGGGACGTCCAATACGCTGATGCTGACCGAGGTGCGCACTCGCGACCAGTTGGCTGATCCGCGGGGAGCTTGGGCCATTGGCTGGATCGGTACGAGCGTGATTGGCGCCGACGTCCACGCAAACACCGCCACGCTCAACAAGATCTGCGCTCAATCGGATTTGGGAATCCCCTATATACCTGCCGACAAATATCGCCAGTATGCGCTGTTGCCGAACGCGCCTGTCCCCGCCGATCCCACCGGTGCGAGAGATAATCTGGATTCTTGTCCGGAGCCCGCCGAGGCGGACCTCTTGGGGATGCCTTGCCGCGTGCGAAACGATACGACCGCTTCACCGAGAAGCTTGCACCCGGGCGGCGTCATCGCCTCGCACGTGGATGGCAGCACGACCTGGGTCAACGATCAAATCGACGCGGTCACCTACGGGCGAAGAATCTGCACGAATGACGGCGACGTGATCAATCAGTAAGCCGCGGGTTTTCTCCGCTGCTTTGCAAGTTTTTCAAGGACGCCAATTGCGATGAAGTCCGCGTTGCCTGCCGGCGCCGTTGTCTTGGGTCTTGTGTTACTGGTCGCCAGTGCGCTTTGGGCGACGCTGTTTCCCTCCAGTCGCGGCTGGACCGAGGAAAAGAGCGCCCGGATGATCGAACTGGGCAATCGCGCCAGTGAACTCGAGCGTCAGCTGTCGATTGCGCAGGCCAAGCCCAGCATGCACGCCGGCGAAAGCTCCGCGGAAATGCAGGCGGAATTCGAGACGGTCTCAGCCGAGTACAAGACGCTCTATGACGAGTTCAATGGGGCGTCCGAGTCGCCCAAGACAGCGTCAAAAATCCTGCGCTGGTCGGGCATTGCTTTCGTGATCGCCGGGGGCTTGGTCGTCTTCGCTGGTCGCGGCGCCTAATCGCCCGACCCATCGACGCCCCGCAAGGCTCCGTGTCGTGTGGCGGACGCGTCGCTGGGACGACTCCGCAACGCGCAGGCACAGCCCCAGCGCGACTGCAGCCGTGGCAAATTCTACGACGGCGGCTGGCTCCGGGACGGCTGTGAAGACGCGCAGCTCGTCATAGTATTCGGTCACGCCCCAATCGACTGAGAGCGTACGACGATCGGGCGAAATCTCCGCGAGATCGCCGACCACAGTTCCCGGCGAGAGTTCAAACTCTCTGAAGCTGGAATTGCCTGCAGTGGGATATACCGTTCCCGCGGCGCCCAGAACGTCGCTGGCAAGAAGCGTCGCCAGCGTGAACGACAAGCCGACGATGGGCCGATTGAATGTCACGGAACCGCTCAGTCGGACAGGGTTATTGAACGGATCGAAATGAAGCAGATGCACGTCGACGTGCGATCCGGCGAGTATCTGACCAGGCTTGCGATCAGATGCTTGATCATACAGCCCGGGCGTTCCATCCACATCGACGGCGAGCGGCGCCGCGACGATCGCACCGAGGCGTTCTTGAATCAGAGAGATCTGAGAATCGCTTTGCAGGGCGTTCCAGACGATCGACGCTGGCGGGGGGGTCGATGCGACGGCTCCCGTCGTCGAGGCGACCGTGCTGGCGAGCAACAACCGAGGCGCCGTGAGAGCAACGACCAGCGCAGGAGCCGCAAGGCGCCTGCGAGATTTTGAGATCATGAGCAGTTCTCCGGGAATTTTTGGGGAAAGGCGTAAGAATCAAATGATGAGCAATGCCTCGCCATCTTACCGCCCGTGCGTGAATCTTAGAACGATGATGTGAAGCCCTCGGACGCCGCGGCCCTCGTCGCTTGAGGCAACTGCCCAACTTGCAGGGTCGGATTCGGTTAGAATGTCCGACAAATTGCCCATCCATGTCTGCCACTCGCCCCATCGTTCGAGGCTGCAAGGCTCCCTGTGCTTGGCGTGGGGTTTTGGCGGCGATTTGCGCTGCGGTCCCTACGACCGGTGACTTCGCGACCGCTCAGGACGCGGCGTACGTCGACAAGATCCGCGTCGCCGCCGACACGCGGCTGGATTGGGCGTATCCGCTCCTCCAGCGGAGCCCGGCCGTGCCGCCGGTCGAACTGCTCAAAGGCTACCGCTCGACGGCCCAGGCGTACGAGTTCTTCGGCCCTGTGGAGGACGGCGGCGGGCCCTATCCGCTGGTGATCTTCATTTCGCCGCAGGATCGGCCTGTGGGCTGGTACTTTTGGGAGCCGACGTGCGCGGAGCGCGGCGTGCTGTTCGCCGGTGTGCGTGAGATGGGCAACGCGAGGCCGTTGGCCCATCGCGTGCGAGCGGTGCTCGACGTGCTCGATGACGTGCGGCGGCGATTTCGCATTGACCCCGACCGCACCTACCTTGCCGGATTCTCCGGCGGGGCGCAGGTGGCGTGCGTTACGGCGCTGCATTTGCCGGAATACTTTGGCGGCGTCGTGTGCATCGGCCACGCGCCGGCGCCGCCGCTGGAGCCGTGGCTTCTCGCGCGAGTGCGCCAGCGGTTGAGCGTGGCGATCATCTGCGGCGATCGCGAGCCGGCCGGACCGCTGGTCGAGGATCTCTACGGCCCCTGGTGGACGGGCGCCGGCGTGCGGGTCGAGCCCGTGATCCTTCGCCGCCACGGCCACACAATGCCGGAGGCCGACGTAATGGAGTCGGCCTACGAGTGGCTCGAAGCCGGCGCAGCTGCCCGCGGCGCCGCGGCCGCGACGCATCCTTCGTTGCGGATCGCCGACGCGCCGTCGCGGGACGAATGGGCGGAGCGGCTGCTGATCGACGCGAAGGCGCGGCTCGCGGATCCCGCCGAAGCGGAGCTCGTCGCGGCGGGGCTTGCGCAGCTCGAAGGCATCGTCCAGCGCTGGCCTGATGCGCCGGCGGCAACGACCGCCCAGTGGCTGCTCGACGAGCACGCCGCGCGCGACGTGCGCCCGTGGAAGGCGGTCGCCGACGCCGAGCGGGTCAAGCTGCTCACGCTGCAAGCCGAGGGTTACACAAGGCTTGCCAGCGACGGCCGGAAGACCGTCGGCCAGCGGCGCGGACAGTACGCCAAGATTGCGATCTCGCTGTGGCAGCAGCTTCGCGAGGTGAGCCGCGACGCGGCGGTCGACGCCGACGCCCAAATTGCCGCACTCGAAAAAATCGCCGTCGGCGCGCCGGATGATGCGGGACTGATTCCGCTTGATCGCGTGCGGTTCGACATGAGCGGCGACGTGACGCTCGCCCAGGGAATCGAGTACCTGCGGGTGGCGCTGGCCCGGCTGGGGTACGAACTGGCGATCGACGAAGCGGCGGCGAAGGCCGCGGGCGTCGATTTCGACAAGCTGTACCATCCGCGGTTGAACGCCGTGACGCTCGACGACGTCGATCGGAGGTTTCTACGCCGCGCGGGGCTCAAGATGCAGCGCCGCGGCAAGATCGTCACGCTTGTGCCGGTGGCGCCGAAATAGTTCCGGCTCCCTCTCCTTCGTAAAAAGGTTCTTCCGCCTCTTGAAAATGGGCCACGTACTATGCTAGGAGCACATATATATATGTTCACGTCAACGGGGCCCGAGCTACCTTACTCTGAACCCCGAACCACGAGCCCCACCCCCCAAAGGAGGTAAGGCGCTCATCTGAAAAACATGAGCGAGATGAGCAACATGAGCGCCTTGAACCACCAAACGCCCTGGCCAGGACCTCCGGCCTCGAGCCTCCGACCTCCAGCTCGCCGCGGCGAGTCGCCTGCGGAGACCTCCAGCCTCCAGTTTCCAGCCTTGCCCTCATCCGCTCCACGCCCAGCGAACCATCTCGGTGAGCTTCGGCGTCTTGCCCTGCCACAGCATGCCGACGCGGAAGATGCGGGCGGCAAGGTAGGTGATTGCCGCGGTGGTCGCCACCAAGATCGCCAGCGACGCGAAGACCTGCCACATTGGCACGACTTCCTCGGACGCCAAACGCACGACCATCACAAGCGGCGCCGACGGCGGGAACATGCTCAGCGCCGTGGCGATCGTCCCGTTGGGCTCGCGGACAATCTGCAGCCACACGAAGATCGGGATGCACATCAGCAGCATCACCGGCATCACCATCGACTGGGCTTCCTTGATCTGCGTCACGGCGGCGCCCACGGACATGTAGATCGAGCTGAACAGCAGCACCGCCAAAATCTGGTACACCAGGAACCACGGCAGCAAATCCCAGGGGACGTGGTCTTGCCAGCCCTTGTACGCCGCGGCGGCGTAACTGCCGCCGGCGTAGATCGCGAGCACCGACAGCGACCCGGCCACATTGCCCAACAGCTTGCCCAGCATGAGCTGGAACGAGTTGACCGACCCCAGGAGCACCTCGCCGATGCGGCCGGTCTTCTCCTCCATGACGCTTTCCAACAGCGGCTGGGCCGACATCATGATCACCATGAACATGAGCATCATGAACGCGAACGGCAAGAACACGCCCGTGAGGTTCTGGGACTCGCCTTCGCCGCCGCCGCTGATGCGACCGTCGCTGAGCTTCTTGACGAGCGCACGGCCGACCACCGGCACGTTGGCGGTGGCCCGCTTGACCACCGCGGGGTCGAGATCGAGCTCCTTGAATCGCTGCGCCTTAACAGTGTCGTTGACGACTTGCTCGAGCCAGATTCGCTCGCCGGAGAACATCGCATTGGGACCGTAGTAGCGGACATCGAGGGGCGGGGCGCTGCCCTTGGGCTCGTCGAGGATGCCGGCGGGAATTTCGACGAACGCCTCCAGCTCGCCGCTGCGGACGCGATCCGAGAGGGCGAGCCGCTGGTCGTCGTCGAGCGCGTCGCCGGCGTTTCGCTCCAGCACGAACCGCGACAGGCCGATGCGTTCGTTCTTCTCGTCGCCGTCGCCGTCGCCGCCGCCCGCATCGGACGCGGCCTCGAGCGCGGCGAGGCCAGTGTTCCGCATCTCGGCGGCGCGCGCCAGGGCGGCGAACAGCTCGCCGCCGGTGCCGTCGGCGATCATCAGCCGCTTGTCGGTCACGTCCGCCATCTTGTCCATGCGGCTGGCGATGAGGATGCCGCCGAACATGAGAATCGGCATGAGCGTGATCGACAGCAGGAACGCCTTGGTTGCCACCATGGCGCCATATTCGCGGCGGGCAATCGTCCAAATCTTGCGCATTAGGAAGCCTCCGCCGTTTGCGGCCGGGCGATTTCGACAAAAATGTCGTGGAGCGACGGCCGCACCACTTCAAAATGTTCGACGTCGCAGGCGGCGGCCACCTGTCGCAGCACGGCTTGCGGCGGCGTGCCGTTGGAGAGCGTGAGCAGATGAAAACGCCCGTCGTTTACTGTCGACGCAACGGCGCTGACGCTCGCGGGCAACTCGGCGCCGTCGGCCAATCGTAGTCGCACGCACCGCACCGGGTATCGGCGCTGGATGTCGGCCAGCGTGCCGTCAAGCACCTTGCGGCCCTCGTGGATCATGAAGATCGCGTCGCACAGCCGCTCGGCGACGCTCATATCGTGCGTCGACAAGACGACCGTGGCGCCCTCGCGCCGCAGGGAGACGACCGCGTCTTGTAGCATTTCGAGGTTCACCGGATCGAGGCCGGCAAACGGCTCGTCGAGGATCACAAGCTGCGGGCGGGCGATCACCGCGACGATGAACTGCACCTTCTGGGCCATGCCTTTGGAAAGACTGTCGAGGCGCTTGTTGGTCCAGTCGGCTGCGTCGAGCCGTTGGAGCCACGCGCGGGCGTCGTCGCGGCAATTGTATCGGCCCTTGAGTTTTGCAAAGTACTCGATCAGGTCGAGCACCTTCATCCGTTTGTAGAGCCCGCGCTCCTCGGGGAGGTAGCCGAGCCGCTCGTCGGCGACGTTTCCCTGGTCGGCGCCCAGGACGACAACCCGGCCGGCGTCGGGCTGGAAAATCCGCAGGATCAGCCGCAGCGTGGTCGTCTTGCCGGAGCCGTTGGGGCCGATGAAGCCGTAGATCGAGCCCTCGGGGACGGCGAGGTCGAGGTCGTTGACGGCCACTTTCTGGCCGAACGACTTCGTGACGCCGTTGAGTTCGATGGCGGCGGGCATGGGAAAGGGGCGAGGAACGAGGAGCTAGGGGCGAGTGCACTGGCGTTGGAAAAGCTTAGTCGCACGGTGGCCGCCGTTCTTGCCGACAAAATTGGCAAGATTTTACGGCGCGGCACGCTCGGTTCCCGCTGCCTCCGTCGCGTCGACGTAGCCGTCGGCGTTTGCGTCGAGCGTGGTGAATTGGTCGGTCGAGCCGACGAACTCGCGGCGGCTCACATCGCCGTCCTGGTTGAGGTCGGCGTACGTGAACCAGCCTGGACCGTTGGCAGCGCCGGTCGTCGTCGCCGCGGGGGTAGGCGTGTAAAAGCCGCGGCGATTGAGCGCCTCGCCCCGTAGGAACGCGACGATCATCGGGTAAGGCAGCTCCGCCGAGGCGATCCGGCCATCGCCGTCATCGTCGCGGGCCTGCAGGCGCTGGGGCGCCGTGGCGATCTCGCGCTCGCTCAATGCGCCGCTGGAGTCGGCGTCGAGCTCCGCGAACAAGGCGTCGCCCTGGTCATGGACCATCAGCCGAAGCTGCGTGCGTTCCAGGTTCGTGGGTTGCTGGGCCGCCTCGGGGGCGGGCGCCATGTCGGTCGCGGTGACGACCAGACGCGTCGGCCCGAGCGCCAACACGACGCGGTCGGGATGCTCTTGATCCAACACGGCGATTTCCGGCGCGTGACTGTGCACCACCACCGTCGCCGCCGGCCTACCATCGGGCGGCGATTGTTGGAACGCGACGGCAAGCGTCGCGTGCGGCTCGACCGTGAGCAAGTCGGCCAACTCGTCGCGGTCGAGCCACTCGTCGCCGCTCGTGTTAAGTTTGCCGAACAGCTCCGGCACGGCTGGGAAACTCGTCGGCCCGATGTCCTGGAGCGGGGCGTACATGTCCTGAAGGATGAAGTCGACGCGCTCCAGGTCGCACTTCGGCTCCAGGTGCAGCGCGGCGACACGACTAGCCGCGCGGTTGCCGACCATCGGCGCGGGATTGGTGCGGCCTGCCAACTGATCTCGGAGTGACGCCAACTCCGCCGGGGCGATCACGCGGTCGTCGTTCGCGTCGAGCGACCACAGACGATCGGCGGCGCCGGCGAGCTCATCGGCCGACAGGGCGCCGTCGGCGTCGGCGTCGACCAATGGCCACACGCGGGAGGCGAGCCGCGGGTCGGGCGAGTACGCCCGGCTCGTGCGCAGGGCGAACGCCCGCGCCGTGCGGCCCGCATTGCGGCCGAGCCACGAGGCGGCCTCCTCGGCCTGCACGCGGCTGTCGGCGTTGGTATCGTGCAGTTCGATCCACATGGTGAGCAGGTACGTGCCGCGACGTTCCGACTCGGCGAGCTTTCCTTCGAGGAACTTGTCGTTGTACGCCAGTTCCGTCCAGGTGGCTCGGCCGTCGCCATCGCTGTCCGCGGCAGCGAGCACTTCCTCAACCAGCCGATCCAGCGACGCCGCATGCGGCTGGCCGTCGAGCGAAATCCGCGCATCGAGAATCACCGGCCCGCCCGGCGTGAGGACGGCGACGCGCTCGACGGCGCCTTCGTCGGCGGGCTTCTCGGGTGGTTTGTCGACGGGCGGCGTCTCGGGCGCCCCGGCGGCCTCTTCCTGGGAACCGTCTTGCGACGCCGATTCGGCGGGCTGCTCAGACTCGACAACAGCCGGCGGAGGCGCCTCCTGCGCGGGAGGCTTCACAACGGCAACCGGCGTCGGCGCAGTATTTGGCGCAGGCGACGTTTTGGAATCGCAGCCTATGGCAAGGCTCGCAATGAGTGCGAAGACTAGAAGCGAGTCGCGCCGCACGCCAATGTCTCCCCGCACCGCAGATCACGCGAGAATCGCGCTGATCGGCGTGCCTTCGGCCACCTTGATCGGGCGCTCCTCGGGCGTGTAGTTCTCGTTCTCCGGCGGGACGCCGAGCGCGGTCGACAGCGTCGCCAGCACGTCGCCGATGGCCACCTGGCTCTCTTCAACCATCGTGCCGTCGGCGCTCGTGCGGCCGTACGCCTGCCCGCCGGCGATGCCGCCGCCGGCCAACACGCACGACCACGCCGCGGGGAAGTGGTCGCGGCCGGCCATCGGGTTGATCTGCGGCGTGCGGCCGAACTCGCCCATCCACATGATCGTCGTCGAGTCCAAGAGCCCGCGCTCGTCGAGCTCGGTCATCAGCGTGGCCCAACCCGCGTCGAGCTCCTCGCTCAGCCGTTTGACTTGCGTGAAGTTGTCGGCGTGCGTGTCCCAGCCCAGGCCATCGCCGAGGGCCACCTCGACGAACGGGACGCCGCGCTCCACGAGCCGGCGAGCCAACAGGCAGCCCTGGCCGAACTGCCCGGGGCCGTATTTGCGGCGCACTTCGTCTTTCTCGCCGGTCAGATCGAAGGCCGCACGCACTTCGGGGCGCATCATGTCGACCGCCTTGCGGTAGACGGCGTGGTGCGTTTCGAACGCCCCGGCGCCGGCGTGATCCAGGAACCGCCGCTCGAGCATGTTCCACAATTCCATCCGCCGCGTTTGCTGCCGCGCGTCGAGGCTGGAGGGCATGTCGAGGTCGTCGAGCTTCAGCTCCGCGAAGTTGTTGCCCTGCAATTGCCGCACAACGTTGGCCGGGCCGATCGCGCTCGTGCCCACCAGCGCCGGGGCGTAGCTGGCGCCGAGAAACCCGGGGCCGAACGCCGCGGGATTGATTTGCAGCGGTGGGGCGACGCTTACGTAGCTCGGCAGCGGCTGCTCGGCGTCGGTGAGCTGCTTGGCCAGCGAGCAGGCGATCGAGGGATAGGCCACATCGCCCATCGGCGGGTGGCCGGTGCGGACGAGCTGAGCGCCGCGGGCGTGGTCGCCTTCTTTGGTATTGAGCGAGCGGACGACCGCGATTCGCTCGCCGTGCTCGGCGAGCTTGGGCAGGTGCTCGCTGAACCGCAGCCCCGGGGCGCGCGTGGCGGCTTCCTTGAAGTCGCCGCCGTTGGCGTGGCCCGGCTTCATATCGAACGTGTCGGTCTGGCTTGGCCCGCCCGCCATCCATAGCAAGATGCAGTGTCGCGTGCGACGCGGGTCGTGGGCCACCTCGGCCGCCAGCGCCGGCAGCCATCGGGCGCATGTCGTACCGAACAGCCCGACGCCCATCGTGCGGAGCAAGTCGCGGCGGTGGAGATCGAATTGGCTAGGCATGGCAACTCTCCTCCCTCTCCCGGAGGGAGAGGGTGATCAATGATTAAACGCAAACTCCGTGCTGTTGAGCAGCGCCCACATCAAATCGCTGAGCGCCCGATGGCGTTCGGCGTCGGTTTCACACCGGCCCAACTCGTCGAGGCACGCGGTTCGTTCGTCGTCCTCCGGCAAGCGGGCGAGCGTCGCCAGAAACAGCGACTCCACGCGCTGGTCGTCGGCCATGAATGGCGCGCTCAACGCTCCAAGTAAACTGCTGCGATCGTGGGCCGACACGTTATCGGTAAAGGCGCCGTTCATCAGCATGAGCGCCTGCAGCGTGCCGGCGCGATATTGCGTGGGGTCCCCCGGCGGAGTGCGCATGCGGCGGACGAACTCGATGCGATTGGGATCTTCGTCGAGGCTCGCCGTCTCGTCGATCGGGGCGGCGTCGCCCCACGCCGCCGCCGTCTTCGCCGTCGGCGCCAGGAGGACGAAACTGTCGTAAAGCTGCTCCGGCGTCAACGGCTTGGGCAGCATCCGGGCGAACAACTCCGGAGCCGCCGCGTCGGGGTCGTCGTGCCGGCTCGCAAGCTGATACGCCCGCGAATTGGCCAACGTGCGCCACAGCTCGCGAAAATCGAATCCCGAGTCGACGAACTCGCCCGCCAGTTCGTCGAGCAATCGCTCCGACAGCGACGGGTCGGCGTCGTCGATCAGGTCGATCCGCTGCACGAGCTTCAGCCCGAACAAATGCTCCCAGGCCACGTTGACCGCGGTGCGGGCGAAGAACTTGTTGTCCCGCGAAGTGAGCCACACGACCAACTGCGAGCGCCGCGACTGCCACTTGTCCTCACTGGCCGCGTCGCCGCGCGGGAACTTCGGCGGCACGACCTCGTCGCTCTCCGGCAACTTCACCTCGCCGCGGTCCTGGTCGACCAGCCGGTACGAGGCGTTCTGCATGTTCATCATGCCGCCGCCGTCGGCGGATTTAACCTGGGCGAAAAACGCTGCCAGGCCCCAGAAGTCGCGCTGCGACCAGTCTGAGAAGGGATGGTCGTGACACTGGGCGCAATGCAGGTCGACGCCCAGGAACAACTCCGCCGCACTGCCGGCGAGCTTTTCCGGCGCCAAATCGTTGGCCTGGAAGTAGAGCGCCGGTCCCAGATCGTTCTCGCCGCCGGCCAGCAAAAGGCTGCCAACAATGCGATCGTACCGCACGTTCTCGGCAAACCGCGTCCGCAGCCACTTCTGCAGCGCGAGGGCCTCGCGGGTCCGCGCCGGATCCTCGCCGAGCGGCAGGATGCGGTTGCGCCAGGTCGTGGCGATGTGCGTGGCATGTCGCGGCGAGGCGAGCAAGCGGTCGATGAGTTGAGCCCGTTTGTCGGGCCGCTCGTCGGCGAGGAACTCGCGGACTTCGGAGGCTCGCGGGATGACGCCGGTCAGGTCGAGATACGCGCGGCGTAAGAACTCGCCGTCGCCGGCCTCCGCCGCCGACTCAATTCCCCCCGCATCCCACGCTTCGGCGAGCAGCGCGTTGACGCGATCCGTCACGCCATTGCCAGTCGCCGCGCCGGCCGCGTCCGCGTCGTTCCGTTTGGCGCCTGACGCCGCGGGGGATAAAAGCAACCACCCGGCAACCACAAGCAGGATCGACACAGTTCGTTGCAGGGGCATGGCCGCTACTCGCCGCTTCGGTCCAAGGCCACAGGGATTCAAGACGAGGCCAATCACAGATGGGCTGAAATCTTAAGTCAGCATGTGCATTCTAACGCCACTCGAGGCCATTCGCCCAGTTTCACGGTTCTGGAGGGTCGATCACCTGCGCCGAAGGCTCCATGAGCGTGCGAGCGACCCGACCGGGGGATGACGTCGTACGTCGCCCACAGATTTGCCAATCGGGTTGAGTTTGTCTCAGGTCCTTGACTTGTAGCGCCCCGGGGGCTTGGGGGCGCCACCAGATCCCATCGTGTTGCAGCGCCCTCCATGGACAGAGATCATTTTAGCAATGCAAATTGCGTATCGCAGTTTGCGCCCGTCGCAACTTGCTGCCCCGTAGTGGGTTACGGGCGGTTTCCAATGTTGTGATCTCGCTGCGCCATATTTTTCTGTGACAGTTTGGCTTGTCGCGCAGAACAACTGGCCAGAGTCTTCGCCAGCGGCCCCGCGGCCTCCCGCCAGAGGCCGCGGGCCTGCTGGTCCAGATGTCTCCAGCCAGGATGCCAGGTACAGAAGATGGACTTTCTGACGCTGATTTCAGGGATGGAATACAAGCTGCTCAGCGCCCGGAACGTGGACATTCTGAAGTCCGTTTATGCGGTCCAGGACGAAAACATTCGCGTATTGAAATCCGCGAACACGCTCTTGGAAGACAACGCGGCGTTGCTTCGTGCCCGGATCGAGCAACTTGTCGCTGAAATGGCAGCACTTCGTTCCGCGTACGAAGAACTCGCCAGCCAATTGCCGCCGCGCGTCGATTACGCGCCATCGCCCACTGCTTGGGAAATCTTGTCCGTGTTCGCGGGTCGCCACACGTCGCAGATTAACGACAAACGGGATGTGGCGTCGATGGACCGCCCTCGCGAGGCCATAGAAGCAGCGTTCGAGGAATTGTGCGCGGCAAAAATCCTCGATCTGGCGAGCATCGGCGAACACGGCTGCTGGTTCAGACTGACCGGCCACGGCAAGCAGTTCTTGACCAACCATGCAACATCTCACAACCTGGCGACCGCCGCCATCTCGTCGCCAACGGCGGGGCGCGCGGCGACCGTCGCTCGTGGGGCCGGTGAGGCCGACGGGCGCCATGCATCAAACGGCGGGCAGAACTACGCCGTGCCGCCCAACGTGACGGCTCCGTTCGCCGCCGCTGAATTGCCAAGCCGCTAGACCCCTCGCGCACCCAAGAATTCCCCGCAATTGGCAACGGGGTGTTGCCAACGGGCTTCGGTCGTCGCATCTTATCTCCGTCGGGACGGTCCATCTCCATTGCGGGCAATGATTCCAACGCGCAAAGGGACGTCCCCTCCGCACCCCCCTCATTTTCGGTTGCCTCGCGTGCAAGCCACCGTCCAAATCTCGCTCGACGTGCTCTCGATCGACGAAGCCCTGGCCACGGCCGAGATGGCCCTCCGCGCCGGCGTCGACTGGCTTGAAGTCGGCACGCCGCTGATCATTGCCGAGGGGATGAACGGGGTGCGAGCCCTGCGGCAGCGGTTTCCTGCCACGCCGATTGTCGCCGATCTGAAAACCATGGACGGCGGCTACCTCGAAGCCGAGGTGATGGCGAACGCCGGAGCCACGCACGTCGTGGTCATGGCTCGGGCGCATGAGGAGACGATCCGCTGCGTGGCAAAGGCGGGCCGCGACTTCGGCGTGAAGGTGATGGGCGACAACCTGGGGTGCCACGACATGGTCGCGGCGGCGCGGCGGTTGGAGGATTTGGAGTGCGATTTTGTGATCCACCATATCGGCTACGACGAACGTCGCGGCATCGCCGCTCGCGGAGAGCGGGCGCCCAACCCGCTCGACCAGCTCCGCGAAGTTGTCGCCGCGGTAGGCGTGCCCGTGCAAGCCGTCGGCGGACTCACGCTGGAACAGGCCATCCGCACGCCGGAGTACGGCGCGCCGCTGGTGGTGCTTGGGGCGCCGCTGACGATCGACGCCAACGCCTTCCGAACCGCCAGCGGCAATCTCGAAGACTCGCTGCGGCTGATCTGCGACAAAGTCCACGCGTACGGCGACGTGCCCGTTGAGCGGCGGCGCCCGTGACATGACGTTGGTCCTCGCCCTACAATGGCGCTCGCCATGCAGGACCTCGCCGTCGTCAACTTTGCACCTGAGAAATACAGCGTTGAGCTGCGTGAGATCCCGCGCGCGACGATTGGCGCGGAGGAGGTCTTGCTGGAAGTCGCCGCCGTCGGGGTGTGCGGCAGCGACCTGCACATGTGGACGGCCCAGCAGAGCTGGCCGGTGCACTACCCGGTGGTGCTCGGCCATGAGTTCTGTGGCGTGATCCGCGAGGTCGGCGGAGGCGTCGCCGGCTGGCAGGAGGGCGACCGCGTGGTGAGCGAAACTGCCGCGGTCGTCGACCCGATGAGCCCGCTCACGCGGCAGGGGCTCTACAACCTCGACCCCAACCGCCGCGGCTACGGCGCCATGATCGACGGCGCCATGCGGCGGTTCGTCCCCGTGCCGGCCCGCATCCTTCACCGCATGCCCGCCGGGATGGCGTTCGAACAAGCCGCCCTCACCGAGCCCTGCTGCGTGGCGTTCAACGCGGTGGTGAACAACGCCCGCGTGCGGCCCGGCGACCGCATCCTCGTGCTTGGCCCCGGTCCCATCGGCATTCTTGCCGCCGCCATGGCGCGGTTGTGCGGCGCGAACGTCGCCGTCGTGGGCCTCGACGCCGACCTCGCCCGCCTGGAAGTCGCCCGGCAATACGGTTGCGAGCCGCTGGTGGGCGGCGCGGCCGCCGATTGGGCTCGCCAGGGGGATGGCCTCGGGGTCGACGGCGTCGTCGACGCGACCGGCGTCTCTGCCGCGCTGGCCACGGCTCTCGAAGTTGTCCGCCCGGCGGGGTGGATCAGCAAAGTTGGCTGGGGTCCGCAGCCGCTGGGATTCTCGCTCGATCCGCTCGTGCAGAAGAACGTCACGCTGCAAGGCAGCTTCAGCCACAACTGGCCGATCTGGGAGCGGGTCATTCGGCTCATCGCCACCGGGGCCCTCGACGTCCGGCCAATCACCGGCGGCGTCTGGCCGCTCGACCAGTGGCGTGAAGCCTTTGAAACCATGCACTCCGGCCAGATCGTTAAGGCGGTTCTGAAACCCTAGGGCGGATCGATGCGACTTGCAGACAAGGTGATCCTCGTCACCGGCAGCACCACCGGCATCGGCGAGGCGATCGCCCGCCGGGCATTGGCCGAAGGCGCCCGCGTGGTGTTTCACGGCCGCGATGCGAAGCGCGGCCGCGCGCTGGCCGACGAGTACGCCGATCGCGCCGCACTGGCGATCGACGATCTGGCCGACCCCGCCGCCGCGCCGCGGATCATCCAAACGGCGATCGCCGCCTTCGGTCGGCTTGACGGCATCGTGAACAACGCCGCACATGTGACCCGCAGCGACCTGGCGAGCACCGACGCGGCGTTTTTTGACCGGATGATGGCCGTCAACGTCCGGGCGCCGCTGCTGCTCATCCGCGCCGCGATCGACCACTTGAAGGCCTCGCGCGGTTGCGTCCTTAACATTGGCTCGATCAACGCCTACACCGGCGAAGGCAACCTGCTGGCGTACAGCATCTCGAAGGGCGCCCTCATGACGCTCTCCCGCAACCTGGCCGACACGCTCTGCTACGACGGCGTGCGGATCAACCATTTCAACGTCGGCTGGGTCCTCACGCCCAACGAATACCAGACCAAGCTCGGCGACGGCCTGCCTCCCGACTGGCCGCAGCAGGTCGAGCCGCAGTTCGCCCCCTCGGGCCGCATCCTCAAGCCGGAGGAAATCGCAGCGGCGGCCGTCTACTGGCTGAGCGACGAAAGCCGCCCAATCAGCGGCAGCGTGCTGGAGTTGGAGCAGTATCCGATCATCGGCCGCAACCCGACGAAGCGAGGCGACTGATGCCCCGCCTCGCCGCGTTTCCCAAGGCCTACATGGACCAGCTCTGCGTGGCTGGGACGATGACGATCCGTGAGTGGGTGGACCTAGCCGCCACGCTCGGCATCGACGGCCTGGAGTTTTACACGGGCTTCCTTGAGCTCGCGGACTCCGCCTTCTGGCCGACAGCGCGTCGGATCGCCGCCGACCGAGCCTTGGCAATCCCGATGCTCTGCGCGTCGCCGGATTTCACGCATCCCGAGGCGGCGTTTCGCGCGCGGCAAGTTGACCAACAGAAGCGGGCGATTGACCTCTGCGCCGCGCTCGGCGGCCAGTATTGCCGGGTGCTTAGCGGGCAGCGGCGCCCCGAAGTTTCCCGCGAGGCGGGCCTGCGATACGCCGCCGACGCGATCACCGCGTGCCTGTCCCACGCCGCCGCGTGCGGCGTGACGCTCGTCCTGGAGAATCACTACAAGGACAACTACTGGACCCACCCCGAGTTTGCCCAGAAGCTCGACGTGTTCTGCGACCTCGTCGCCATGATCGACTCCCCGCACTTCGGCGTGAACTACGACCCCAGCAACGTGATCCTCGCCGGCGACGACCCGCTCACACTGCTGCGGCGCGTGAAGCATCGCGTCGTCACGATGCATGCCAGCGACCGGTATCTCGCCGAGGGTACGATCGAAGATCTGCGCCGCGAGGAAGACAGCGTCGGTTACGCCCGCCGGCTGCGGCACGGCGCGATCGGTCGGGGACTCAACGACTACGACGCGATCTTCGGCGAGTTAGCAGACGTCGGCTTCAACGGCTGGATCAGCATCGAAGACGGCGTCGACGGGATCGAGCAGCTCCGCGAGAGCGTGGCATTTCTGCGCGCGAAGCTGGCGGCCCATTGGTCAACTGCGCCGCGCGTCGCCTAGTCGAGGATGACCGTCGAGCGCCGCAGCGACGGCGGCGGTCCGGTGGTTTTCGGCGAATTGACGAACAATTCGAGCAGCTCGCCGAAGTCGCTCCGCAATCGCTCGCCGCCAGCGTAGACGCACGCCTTGTCGAGGGGCGGCCCGTTTTCAAACATGATGCGGCATACGAGGACGGCCCATTGCGGACCGCCGTCCGCAAAGCCGTTGGGGACGACGCTGACGCTCAGCACGCCGGCGGCGCCGGACGGCTCATGCTGGACGGGGATTTGTGCGCAGACGAATCCGCCGACGGCGTGGCCGACCTTCGCGCGGCCCGTCGTGATTCCCCGCGCTCGCAAGCATGGGTTCAACGTGCCTTGCGTGACCGTCGTCAATAGTTCGAGCGGATTCCCCATGTCGGGCTCCCTTCGGGCGTTTTACAAACTTAGGCCAAAGCGTCCGATTTGCAGCGGCGACGGCTTGCGGATAGCCGAAGGCGGACATCGTGAACGCGCACTCGCTTTGGGGGCGATTGGCGGGGTGTCGAAGTTTGCGACATTCTTCGGCATGTCGCCGAACCGCGTGGGGCGCCGGGGGACCGGCGCGGCCAGTTTTGGGAGGGGGGCGTGGGGCAAAAGCAACAGAATGCCTCGCTTGGGGACGGCCCTCGCTCGGCGATTTTTGGCGAACTCACGTCGGCGGTGAGAGATTTGTCGCGAAAATCGCGAAATCGCATTCAGCGTGACTAGATCCCAAAGTGTTTCCCGCGATCAAGCGGCGGCGCTACGGAAAACGCCGTGTGCGGAGACTTCCCCGTAGAGGACGGATTTCGGAACTTTTGCGCGCGCCGCTGAACGGCGAATCAGCTTTTCGGCCCGGAACTGCGCTGTATAAAAACTCTGCCCTCGCCCTCGTCACGTCCAACCGGCAAGGATTCTATCGCGATGGGACGCGTCTTTCAGCCCCTGTTGTTCATGTTCGCCCGCCGCACCCGCCATGAGCTCATCCGCCCGGTTGAGTTCCTCAAGGCGGTGAATGAGATGCTCCGGCGGCGCGTGCTGCGCAGAAACATCTGGCTCAGCTCTGACGAGCGCCGCCGGCTCCTGGCCCTCGGAGAGGCGATCGGTCCGGCCGTGGCCAAGATCATCACGATCGTCACCTTCTCCATCTACTCCCGCTGGCGGCGGGCGATCCGCAAGCACATGCCGACGTGGCGACGGGGCCGACCGAAGACGTCGCGGGAGATCCAGCAGCTAGTGCTGAAGATCGCCTGCGAGATGGGCTGGGCTTCACCCGCATCCTGGGCGAACTGCGGAAGCTGAGCGTCAAAGTCTCTCGGCAGACGGTCGTCAATATCCTGAAGGCCGCCAAACTGGAGCCGAGGCCTCGTCGCGGACCGGGTACCTGGGACAAGTTTCTCAAGATCCATATGCCGCGACGCTGTAGCAGCGCGATTTCTTCTCCAGGCGGCAGATCAGTCGCTTCCGCGTCCGGCAGGCGCTCGCCCTGGCGTTCATCAATGTGGCCACGCGGTGCGTGTGGGTTTCGCCCTGCACGACCAGGCCGACTTCGGCCTGGGGCGCTGAGCAGGCCAAGGCGTTTGGCGACTCTGTCCGCCAGGAGGACTTGCCGGCGACGAGCGTCACGCGGGACAACGATCGAAACTACAGGCGGGCGTTCGATGCGGCGCTCAAGGAGCGCGGGATGGACGTCATGCCGCTGGCGCTACGCGCTCGGAACACCAACGCCTACGTCGAGCGGTTCATCCAGTCGATTCAGGTCGAGTGCCTGGATCACTTCCTGGTGTTCGGTGAGAAGCACTTCGACGATCTGGTGCGGGAGTACGTGGAGCACTACCACACGGAGCGGCCGCATCAGGGGCTGGGGAACGGCCTTGTGATCGGTGAGACACCACCGGCCTCAACTGGTAAAGTCACATGCCGGACGCGGCTCGGAGGGCTACTTCGGCATTACCACCGAACAGCTGCCTAACTTCACATGGAGTATTTCGAAGGACTTCGCACGTTCCCGTTAACGACGATAACAAACGCTTTCGATTTATATCTCCTGGGCGTTGCGGAGCCGCGAAACTTAGGGACCTCAATAAATCTTAGGTCATTCTCAATACGGGCATCGATCGCAAAATTTGGGGGGATCGAGGTAAGCGCCGCTCCGAGCCTAATATCGGTGGAACGTCCAAACCGCCACCGCCATAGTCACGCGATGATCGGCTAGAATTGCCATTTTCGTCCGCCAGCTATCTCGATTGACGCGTCACGATCATGCCGAACCAGCCTGCGTCACAACGATCTGAAAACGGCGAATCACCGGAAGATTCGTCTGTTCTGCGGTCAATCGTCGAAGGGACCGCGCAAGCCGTCGGCGACGAATTCTTCCAGGCGCTCGTGCAACACCTCGCCGCGGCCATGGACGTGCAGTTCGTTATGGTGGCGGAATTCACTGACGAGGTGCGCCGCCGCGTGCGGACGCTCGCGTACTGGGTAAAAGATCACATCGCCGCGAACATCGAATATGACCTGGCCGGCACGCCTTGCCAGGATGTCGTCGAGGGCGGATTGTGCCATCATTCCATGGGCGTCGCGAAGAAATTCCCAGAAGACGAGGGGCTGTCTCGCCTCGGAATCGAGAGTTATCTCGGCGTTCCGCTGCTCGATGCGGCGGGCACCGTGCTGGGGCACCTTGCGGTGTTTGACGAGCGGCCGATGCCTCAGGAACCGCGCCGACTGGCGATCTTCCGCATTTTCGCCGCACGTGCAGCGGCCGAGCTCATTCGGCTGCGTATGGAGTCGACTCTCCGGCACAGCGAGCAGCAGTATCGCGATTTATTCGACGAGGCGCCGATCGCCTACGTATACGAAGGCACGGACACGCGATTCATCACCGTCAATCGGACCGGGATGAATCTCCTTGGTCTCAAGCCCGAGGACGTTCCGGGAACGGTCGGCATGTCGCTCGTCGCAGACACGCCGGAAAACAAAACGCGGATCGAAGCCGCGTTCGCCGACATCCGCGCGGGCAAAGAGCGCGGACTCATGGAGCTGGAGCTCCGCCGCAAGGACGACGGCCGCCCGGTGTGGGTTCAGTTCTGGTCGCGGCCCGAGCCCGACGGCAAGCACACGCGGACCATGATCATCGACGTGACGGCCCGCGTGCTGGCGGAACGCGAACAAGCCCGCCTTCGCCGTGAGAATGAATACCTGCAGGCGGAAATCAGCGACTCGCGCCATTTCGACGACATTGTCGGCCGCAGCCCGGAGCTGGCCGCCGTGCTGGAGCAGGTGCGGGCCGTCGGGCCGACGGACTCGACCGTGCTGATCCAAGGTGAAACTGGCACGGGCAAGGAGCTGTTTGCGCGGGCGATCCACGCCACCAGCAGCCGCCACGACAAACCGCTGATTAAGCTCAATTGCGCAGCGCTGCCTGCTGGGCTTGTTGAAAGCGAGCTGTTCGGGCACGAAAAGGGCGCGTTCACTGGTGCACTCGTGCGGCGCGTCGGCCGGTTCGAGCTGGCCGACGGCGGCACGATCTTTCTCGACGAAGTCGGCGAGCTACCGCTCGAAACGCAGGCCAAGCTGCTGCGAGTCTTGCAAGAACGCGAGTTCGAGCGAGTCGGCGGCGCGGCGCCGATCCGCGTCGACGTGCGCGTCATCGCTGCGACCAATCGCGACTTGGCTCATGAAGTACGCGATAAGCGATTCCGCGAAGATCTGTTTTACCGGCTGAGCGTGTTCCCCATCCGCCTGCCCGCCCTCCGCGAGCGGATGGGCGACGTACCGCTCTTGGCTCACTTCTTCACGAGTCGGCTCGCCGTGCAATTCGGCAAGCCGATCATCGGGATTCATCCCGCGACGCTCGAGCGAATGGCGGCATACGCCTGGCCAGGCAACATTCGCGAGCTGCAAAACGTGATCGAGCGCGCCGTCATCCTGTGTCGTGGCGAACTGTTGGAGGTCGACTCGATGCAACTGGCAACGCCGGCCGAGGCCCCTGCGTCACCGACCGCGGTAAGCCTGGACGCGGCGCAGCGGAGCCACATCGAAGCGGTGCTCTCGCAAACCGGCTGGGTGATCGACGGCAACCGCGGCGCCGCCAAAATCCTGGGAATGCACCCAAATACACTCCGCAGCCGCATGAAGAAGCTCGGCATCTCGCGGCCGTAAGCTTCGCGTCACGACCGGTCGTGGCCGCCACGAAATCTCGTGAAATGCCGTCGTGGCGCGGGCGGATGCTCTGGCAACTCCGCCGCGCGTTTGCTCTCGCAACTCTCCGGCGCAAAGCGAGTTGCGACGACCCTTCATGCCGCTCGCGAATCTTGGCACGGTCCTCGCTTTAGCAGCCATGGCGTATGCAAGCCCTACCACTTTGCGAGGTGCCAAACCATGGTCGCAACGACCGTCGCCGCTCAGCGGCCCCTGCCTCTTTCCTCGGACCTGATCCTCCGCCTCAAGCGTCGCGACGCCTCGGCGTTCGACGCCCTCGTCCGCGACAACTCCCGGCAATTGCACTCCGTTGCGATGCGAATGCTGCACCGCGAGGAAGACGCCGCAGACGTTGTTCAAGAGGCGTTTGTCGCGGCGCTCAAGTCGATCGACCGATTTCGCGGCGACGCGAATGTCTCGACATGGTTGCATCGCATCGTCGTCAACAACTGCCTCATGAAACTGCGCCGACGGCGCGCAACCACCAGCGACGCCATGGGCGATCTGTTGCCGGCGCCGACCGCTGACGATGCGCTCGTCGCCGAAGAAACGCGAGCGAACGTGCGACGGTGCATCGAAAGCCTCCCCGTCGCCTATCGCACCGTCCTCACGCTCCGCGACGTCGACGAACGCGACACGCATGAAACGGCGGCGCTGCTGCGAATGTCGCCGGGGGCCGTTAAGACCCGGCTGCATCGCGCCCGCCGGGCGCTGCGACTGTTGCTCGAGCAATCGATGCCAGGCGAATGCCTGGCGACCGGCGTCTGATTGTCGGGGCTGCGTAACCTCCAGCCACAACATGCATCCAATTGGCCGACCGCAATCGACATTACGGCCCGCGACTATCGGCAGCACAAGCGGCCGGCTCCGGGCGATTCCGTTCCCCCCTTTTTGGAGACTGTGCGATGAAAGCCATGATCGAGAAGATGCCGGAACCTCAGAGGAAGCCTGCGATGGCGGACGAGTCGTCATGCCGCGATTGCGGCGTATCGTCGATGATGAAGTCGCGAAGGAAGCTGATTGCTGGCGCCGCCGCAATCCTAGCC
This sequence comes from Lacipirellulaceae bacterium, assembly GCA_044867485.1. Classification (GTDB taxonomy): domain Bacteria; phylum Planctomycetota; class Planctomycetia; order Pirellulales; family Lacipirellulaceae; genus Lacipirellula. The sequence continues at coordinate 26,875 of JBIOVA010000029.1, forward strand.
GTCGTGGCGTGGTACTTGTTCCGGCCCGAGCTGCTGTTCATCGACAAGTCCGTGAATGAGTCGTTCCCGGCGAGCGTTGCGGCGACATCCGGAGGAGGCTCCGCGAAGCAAATGAAGCTGGCCGCCGGCGAGTTCCGTGGACTCGCTCATGACACCAGGGGAATGGCCGCCATCTATGAAGCCGAGGGCGGCGAGCGAGTCTTGCGGCTCACAGGATTTGAGACCTCAAACGGCCCGGATGTGCACGTCCTGCTCGTCGCCGCCAAGGACGCGGCCGACGACAAGACTGTGAAAGACGCCGGCTACATCGACCTCGGGTCGCTCAAGGGCAACGTCGGGGATCAGAACTACGACGTCCCAGCCGACGTCGATCTCGACAAGTACGCCGCCTGCACGATCTGGTGCAACCGGTTCAGCGTGAATTTCGGGACGGCGCCCCTCGCCAAGCGGTAACCGCCCCCAGCGTGACCCTCGGCCTCGCCCCGCCAACGCTCCAGTTGCGAGAAGGGGGCGAGGCCGACTTGGTTTCTACGAACGATTGATGCAAGCCCGTGAAATGGTGAGTCCCCATGTTGACCGAAGACCTGACCGTGAAGGAAACTCTCCCCAAAGTCGTTATGCCGGCCTGCCCGGTGCAGAAGCTGCTCAAGGGACAGAAGGCCTTGGTGACCGGAGCCAACTCGGGCATCGGCCGCGGCATCGCCATTGCGCTGGCCCACGCTGGAGCCGACGTCGTCGTCAACTACTTCGCCGGCGAAGCCGCTGCCGCCGAAGTTGTCGAAGAGGCCGGCCGCTGCAACAGCCGCGTTTACGCCCACCAGGCCGACGTCTCCCGCGAGAGCGACGTGCACGCCATGTTCCAGCGGATGTTCGACGAGCTGGGAACGATCGACATCCTGGTGAACAACGCGGGCATCCAGATTGACGCCCCACTCGAACGGATGTCACTGGAGCACTGGAACCGCGTGTTGGCGGTCAACCTGACGGGGCAATTTCTCTGCTCCCGCGAGGCGGTGCGCGAGTTCAAACGCCGCGGCGTGAATCCAAAGATCTCCTGCGCGGCTGGCAAAATCATCTGCATCTCAAGCGTGCACGAGGTGATCCCGTGGGCGGGACATGTCAACTACGCGGCTTCCAAAGGCGGCGTCATGCTGCTCATGAAGAGCATTGCCCAAGAAGTTGCGCCGTACCGCATCCGGGTCAACAGCATCTGCCCAGGCGCCATCCGCACGCCGATCAATCGGGCCGCCTGGGATACGGCCGAGGCCTACCAAGACCTGCTCAAGCTGATTCCCTACAATCGCATCGGCGAAGTCGACGACATCGGCCGCGCCGCCGCATGGCTCGCCTCCGACCAAGCCGACTACGTGCACGGCACGAGCCTGTATATCGACGGCGGCATGACGTTGTATCCCGGCTTCGAGGCGGGAGGCTGATGATGGGCGTCGCCGCGGACCCTCCGCCGTCCTGTCCCCGCAACGAGCTGTTACGCCGGCTTGTTGCCAACGTCGACGACCGCGTCGGCCGTCGCGTCCGAGGCTTGGTTGTCTTGTGCCAGGACGACGCCGTCGTCGTCCGCGAGCGGGCGTCCTCCTACCATGTTTGGCAGCTCATGATCGCGGAATGCCAGGGCGCGCTGGCCGGCGTGGCTCACCTGCGACTCGACTGCGTGCTGCGCGTGGAGCCGGGGCAATGACTTCGCGGCAGATCACAGCCAGCGAGGCGCTCCGCCGCCACTGGCCCGAGTACGTCATGGAGGCCGCGGAGTTGGCGTCCTTCTTGAGCGCGGCGTGCGCAGCGAGCCTGTTGCTGTTCCATCCTGCTTCGCCGGCAACGCAGCTTGTACCGGCGCCGCTGGTGCGACGCATGCTTATGGGCCTGATGATGGCGGCGACCGGGGCGATGATCGTCTATTCGCCGTGGGGCAAGCAGTCGGGCGCCCACTTCAACCCGGCGGTCACACTCACCTTTTGGCGGCTCGACCGGGTGGCGACGTGGGACGCGGTGCTCTACGCTTTTGCCCAATTCCTGGGCGGCGTCGTCGGAGCAGCGGTTGCCGCGATCGTCGCTGGCCCATGGCTGTCGGACGCGGCCGTGCGATTTGCTGCGACGACGCCGGGGCGCGCGGGCGCCTTCGTTGCATGGGTCGTCGAGCTGGCGCTCGCGTTTGGGCTGATGCTGACCGTGCTCATTGCCTCGAACTCGCCGCGCCTGGCGAAGTTTACCGGACTGCTCACCGCCGGATTGGTGGCAATCTACATCCCAGTCGCGGCGCCCATCTCGGGCATGAGCATGAATCCAGCGCGAACACTCGCGTCGGCGGTCCCGGCGAACATATGGACCGGGCTATGGATCTACTTCACCGCACCTCCGCTTGCCATGTTGCTTGCTGCTGAGAGCTACGTCCGAGTGTGTGGTCCGGATCGTGTGTTCTGCGCGAAGTTCCACCACGACAACAGCCGCCGCTGCATCTTTTGCGAAACACGCATTGTCCCATTGACCGAGGTCCGTAACGACGAAGTCGTCGACGCATCCAACCCGGCAGCCACAATCGAGATGCCCGTCAACGTCACCGTTTGACAGGAGCCGCCGCCGTGTCCGCCACCAACCAGTACGACGTGATCATCATTGGCTCGGGCGCCGGCGGCGGCACGTTGGTGCGCAAGCTCGCCGCCACCGGCAAACGCATCCTGCTGCTGGAACGCGGCGGCTACGTGCGGCGCGAGAAAGACAATTGGAACCCTCGGGCCGTCAACGTCGAAGGCAAGTATCAAGCGAAGGAGACATGGCGCGATCGCGATGGCCGCGAACTGCATCCGCACACGAATTACAATGTCGGCGGCAACACAAAATTCTACGGCGCCGCGCTCTTCCGCCTCCGGGAGCGGGATTTTGTCGAGCTGCGGCACCACGGCGGCGTCTCACCGGAATGGCCCATCCGCTACGACGATCTGGAGCCGTACTACGCTGAGGCCGAGCGGATGTACCACGTACACGGCCAGGCGGGCGAAGACCCCACCGAACCGCGGCGCGAAACACCATACCCCCACCCGGCCGTAAGCCACGAGCCGCGGATTCAGCATCTGGCGGACGACTTCGCCCGACTTGGGCTGTGGCCATTCCACACGCCGCTGGGCGTCATGCTCAACGAACGCAACGCCGCGACGAGCAAATGCATCCGCTGCGAGACATGCGACGGATTCCCCTGCCTCGTCAACGCCAAGGCCGATGCGCAAACCTGCGCGATCGATCCTGCACTGGCCAATGACAATGTGACGCTGCTGACAGACGCCTATGTGCGGCGGCTCGACACGTCGCCTTCGGGGCGCGAGGTGTCGCGCGTGGTCGTCGAGCGGCGCGGGGAGATCTTGACTCTCTCCGCCTCCCTCGTCGTCGCCGCGTGCGGCGCCATCAACTCGGCCGCCTTGCTCCTGCGTTCGGCCAACGACCGCCACCCGCGGGGCCTGGCCAATCGCAGCGACATCGTCGGTCGGCACTACATGGGCCACGTCAACTCGGTGCTCATGGCCCTGTCAAAATGCCCCAATCCGACCGTGTTCCAAAAGACGCTGTCAATCAACGACTTCTACTTCGGCAGCCCGGAATGGCCGCACCCCATGGGCCACATTTCGTTCGTCGGCAAGCTCGACGGCGAGACGCTCAAGGCTGGGGCGCCAGCGATCGCCCCGGGCTGGACGCTCAAACTCATGGCCCGCCACTCCCTTGACTTCTGGCTCACAAGCGAGGACCTGCCCGACGCGAACAACCGCGTGACGCTCGACGCGCAAGGCAACATTGTGCTCGCCTACGAGCCGAATAACGAGGAAGCGCACAAGCGGCTGATCGCCAAACTTAAGCAGCTCTTGCAGCAGCAATCGAAGTGTAAGGTCCACGGCCACGAGTGCCACGAAGGGCTGTTCGCGCGGAACTTGTTCGTGGGCCAGCGCATCCCGTTGGCCGGCGTGGCCCATCAGGTCGGAACGATCCGCTTCGGCATGGACCCGCGCACCAGCGCCCTCGACGCGAACTGCCGGGCGCACGACGTCGACAATTTGTACGTCGTCGACGGCAGCTTCTTCGTCTCCAGCGGCGCCGTAAACCCCGCACTCACGATCATGGCCAACGCGCTCCGCGTGGGCGATCACCTCAAGGAGCGTCTGCGATGAGAGGTCACCTTTCCCTTACCATCGTGGCTGTCCACTTGCTTGCCGCCTTCGCTTCGCGTTCTGCACACGCCGCCAGCGACTCGGCATCGCTCGTGCAGGCTTTGACCGCAATCAACGTCACAGTCGACGACGCCGATCGTTCCGCACAGTTCTTCTGCAATGTGCTGGGGTTCGTGAAAATCGGCGAACGTCAAAGCCGAAACTCAGCTGCCGATGCGCTCACTGAACCGCTCGACGCCCAAACCCGTATCGTCGAGCTCCGCCTCGGCGCCGAAACGCTCCTGCTCACCGACTTCGCCGGTTCCGGCGGCCGCCCGATGCCTGCCGACTCGCGCGGCAACGACCGTTGGTTCCAGCACATTGCAATTGTCGTCAGCGACATCGACGCCGCAGCCGCGCGATTCCGAGAACACAATGTCCCGCTCAATTCCGCCGAGCCGCAGCGTCTGCCGGATTGGAACCCAAACGCCGCAGGCATCGCCGCGCTCTATTTCCGCGACCCCGACGGCCATTTCCTGGAAGTGATCGAATTCCCGCCGGACAAGGGCGATGCGCGTTGGCAGGAGCCTGGTAATGGCTTGTTTCTCGGCATCGACCACACGGCGATCGTCGTCACGGACACAGAGAGGAGTTTGAAGTTTTACCGCGACGCCCTGGGTTTGCGAGTCGTCGGCAAGAGCGAGAACTATGGCCCGGAGCAGGAGTGGCTCAACGGCGTGCCTGGAGCCCACTTGCGGATCACGACGCTGCGGCCGCAGGTTGGCCCCGGCGTCGAACTGCTGGAGTACCTGGCCCCGCGCGACGGCCGGCCGCGGCGAACCGATTCTCGCCCCAACGATCTGTGGCATTGGCAAATCGAAATGAGAGTGAGCTCTTTGCAGACCTGCTCGGGCTCCTGCAACGGCCGCGCTGTGCTCGCCAACGACCCCGACGGCCATGTCGTTCAGCTCACCGCCGCGACCACGGAGGAATAGTCATGACGACGCTATCGGCAGTTACAACTCGCGAGCCGACGCGAATTGTCATTCTCGGCGGCGGCTTCGCCGGAACGACGACGGCTTTGTACCTGGAGCGACTCTTCCGCCGGCGGCCCGAGGTCGAGATCACGCTCATCGACCAGGAAAACTTCTTCACGTTCACGCCACTATTGCCGGAAGTGCCGTCGGGGTCGATTCAGCCGAAGCACATTGTCTTCCCGCTGCGGGCGCTGCTCAAGCGCGCGGCGGTCAAACAGGCCGACGTGAAAGCGATTGACTTGGAGCGCCGCGTCGTCGTCGCGGCGCACTGCGGCAAATGCGGAAACTATGCGGTGAAATTCGATCAACTCGTGCTCGCCCTCGGCTCTGTTCCCAACTATTTCGGACTCCCCGGCGTGGCCGAGCACGCACTCACAATCAAGAGCCTTGCGGACGCCACGCAGTTACACGCACATGTCATCGACTGCTTGGAACACGCTGACCTGCAGAGCGATCCGGTCCGCCGCCGCGAGCTGCTTACGTTCGTTGTAGCCGGCGGCGGCTTCGCCGGCGTCGAGACGCTCGCCGAGCTCAATGACTTCGTCCTCGGAGCACGGCGGTTCTACCCGAATGTCCACGACGATGATGTGCGAATGGTGCTTGTCCATTCGGGGCCGCGCATTCTGCCCGAAGTCAGCCGGTCGCTCTCGGCCTACGCCCTCACGAAGCTGCGCAGTCGCGGCGTGGAGGTACTACTGGAAACGCGCGTCCGCTCGTGCACGGCAGACGGTGTACTGCTCTCCAGCGGCGAAGAGCTGCCGTCCGGCGCATTCGTGTGGGTCGCGGGCACGGCGCCGAGCCCCATTCTCGACTGGCTCGACCTGCCGCGGACCAAGTCCGGCCGCGTCGAGGTCGACGCCACGATGGCCGTCAAGGATCGTCGTGGAGTGTGGGCCGTCGGCGATAGCGCCGCCATCCCCGACCTGGTGACCGGCGGTATGTGCCCGCCGACGGCGCAGTTCGCGCTGCGACAGGGCAGGCGACTAGCAAAGAACATCGCCGCTGCCATCGATGGCGAAGCGCCGCAGCCGTTCCGGTTCAAAACGCTCGGCCTCCTGGCGGGCCTGGGCCGGCGGTGTGCCGTCGCCGAGGTTTTCGGAACGCGGTTCAGCGGCTTCTTTGCGTGGTGGCTGTGGCGAACCATCTACCTCATGAAGCTGCCCGGCGTCGAGCGCAAGCTGCGCGTCGCGATCGACTGGACGCTCGACCTGTTCTTCGCCCGCGACATTGTCTACCTGCGGCCACTGCACACGGCTCGCGGTCCGGGCTCCGTCTCGCACGGCGACGCCGAGGCGACGCACGCTGCCAATGCGGATGAATGCCCCATCGCGCCGCATGCATCGACCGCCGTTTGACCTGCCGTTCCAACCAACGCATTGCAACACGCTAAACTTGAGGACGACTCCCATGGCCCTTTCCATGAAGCCGCGCACAAAAGATCGAACGAAGAACGCCAACGCTCAGGCGAAACCCGCTCCACTGTCCGGCGAGGCGCTACGGCTCGAACAAGCCAGCACGCGCAAGGCCAACTGGCAGCGCTGGGGTCCCTACCTGTCCGAGCGGCAGTGGGGCACCGTGCGCGAAGACTACTCAGAGCACGGCGAAGCGTGGGGATATTTCTCGCACGACCAGGCGCGCAGCCGCGCGTACCGCTGGGGCGAAGACGGTTTGCTGGGCGTCTGCGATCGCGAGTGCCGGTTGTGCTTTGCTATCGCATTGTGGAACGGCCGTGATCCGATCCTCAAGGAACGGCTCTTCGGCCTCACCGGCCCCGAGGGCAATCACGGCGAGGACGTGAAGGAGTGCTACTACTATCTCGACTCGACGCCGACGCACTCGTACATGAAAGCTCTGTACAAATACCCGCAGGGCGAGTTTCCCTATGCGCGACTCGTCGAAGAGAATCGACGCCGCAGCAAAAACGACGCTGAGTTTGAACTGGCCGACGCCGGCGCTTTCGACGACGGCCGCTACTTCGACGTGCTAACCGAGTACGCCAAGGCCTCGCCGGACGACCTCCTCATTCGCATCACGGTTGCCAATCGCGGACCTGAAGAGGCGACGATTCACTTGCTCCCCACGCTGTGGTTCCGCAACACCTGGTCGTGGGGTTCAGCATACGACGGCGACGGAGTGCAACCAATGATTGAGGTCGACGGGCCGAGCAGCGCAGTGGCTGAGCACGAATCGCTCGGCAAGTTCCGGCTGTACGTTGACGACTCCGCCGCGATCGCGCCGCCGAAGCTGCTGTTCACCGGCAATGAAACCAACGCCCGCCGCATCTTCGGCTTCGACGAACGCCCGCACTTTGCGAAGGATGCGTTCCACGACTACGTCATCCACGGCAGTGCCGCAGCCGTGAATCCGCAGCAGATCGGCACCAAGGCCGCCGCACACTATGTGCTGAGAATCCCCGCCGGCGGCGAGACGACCGTGCGAGTCCGCTTGGTCGCCGAGGCAGAGGCCCATGGCGAGCCATTTGGCGTCGCATTCGACGCAACCTTTTCCGAGCGGATCCGCGAAGCCGACGCATTCTACGCCGACCGCATTCCCGCCACGCCGGATGGCGACGAGGAGCCGCGTCACGTCGCCCGGCAGGCATACGCCAGCCTCCTCTGGAGCAAGCAGTTCTACCACTACATCGTGAAGGACTGGCTCGACGGCGACGCCGCGCAACCGGCGCCGCCGCAAGCGCGCCGCGGCGGCCGAAACCACGACTGGCCGCACCTGTTCAACCGCGACGTCATCTCAATGCCCGATAAGTGGGAGTATCCGTGGTACGCGGCGTGGGACCTCGCGTTCCACATGATCCCCATGGCGACGGTCGACCCCGAGTTCGCCAAGGGCCAGCTCGAGCTGTTCCTCCGCGAGTGGTATCTGCACCCCAATGGCCAAATGCCGGCTTACGAGTGGGCGCTGTCCGACGTCAATCCGCCAGTCCACGCTTGGGCCTGCTGGCGCGTGTACAAGATGACGGCCCCGCGCGGACAGCGTGACTTCGCCTTCCTGAAGCGCGTGTTTACCAAGTTGTTGCTCAATTTCACCTGGTGGGTCAATCGCAAAGACGTCGCCGGCAATCATCTCTTCGCGGGCGGCTTCCTGGGACTCGACAACATCGGCGTATTCGACCGCTCGAAGCCCTTACCCGGCGGCGGCCGGCTGGAACAGGCCGACGGCACGGCGTGGATGGCGTTTTACGCCTCGACGATGCTGGCCATGGCCCTGGAGCTTGCCCAATACGACTCAACCTACGAGGACATTGCGTCGAAGTTCTTCGAGCACTTCATCCACATCGCCGACGCAATGAACACGCTCGGCGGCATGGGCCTGTGGCACGAGGGAGACGGCTTTTTCTACGACCAACTTCGCGTGGACGAGGCCGCCGTACCCCTGGGCATTCGCTCGATCGTGGGCGTCATCCCGCTCTTCGCAGGCGAGGTGCTCGAAGAAGAGTCCATCCAGCGTCTTCCCGGCTTCCGCAAGCGCATGGAGTGGTTTCTCAAGCATCGGCCGGACCTCGGCCGGCACATCGCTTACTGCCAATGCTCTGGGCACGGTGAACACGATCATAACGGGCAACTCCATGCGGGCCATGTCCAGCATCGCCTGCTGGCAATCCCTTCCCAAGAGCGGCTCGAGCGCGTCCTGAAGTACGTCCTCGACGAAAGCGAGTTCCTCTCCGATTACGGCGTGCGCGCCCTGTCGCGATTCCACCGGGACCACCCGTTCACCCTGTGGGCCGATGGACAGGAGCACCGCGTCGAATATACGCCGGGCGAATCGACTTCAGAATTGTTTGGCGGCAACTCCAACTGGCGCGGGCCGATTTGGCTCCCTATTAACTATTTGCTCGTTGAGGCGCTCGAACGATATCACCACTTCTACGGCGATCATGTGAAAGTTGAATGTCCAACGGGCTCGGGCCAATGGATGAATCTGTTCGAAGTATCGCAAGAGCTACGCCGCCGCCTGGCCAGGATTTTCCTGCCGGATAGCGACGGCCGACGTCCGTGCCACGGCAACGAAGAGCGTTACGCGCGAGACCCGCACTGGCGTCAGCTGCCACTGTTCTACGAGTATTTTCACGGTGACTCGGGCCGCGGCGTGGGCGCCAGCCACCAAACTGGCTGGACCGCCTTAGTGGCGACAATTCTGCGCGACTTGCGCCTGCGATTGACGCCGCTGTGAACTATGCGACCCGCGATGCACGAGCGAAACGGAGCTGAACTCGCATCTCGAAGATATTGATGGACCGATCGCGCAATTGGCTGTCTGCATTGCAGATTCCTCTTGGAATTCGCTTGCTGTCTCCCCCGCGGCGAGGTAACTGACTGTCCCTGCGGCGTCGCGATTTCCACGGCGCGCACTAGTTCCCTCACGCTGGAAACAGACCATGGCCCTCGCGAAGTCCGCGAAAAAAGCGCCCAAAAAGAAAGCCCCCGCCAAGAAGAAGCCCGCCGCGAAGGCCGACCGCGTCGGCGAAGTCGCCATGAGCGTCGCCGAGGCGGTCGCCAAGTCGAAAAAGGCCGAGGCCGAGAAGAAGCCGAGCGCCCTCGACTGCGCAGCGCGCGTCCTGGTCGAGACCAAGCAGCCGATGACGACCAAGGAGCTGGTCGAGGCGATGGCCGCCAAGGGCTATTGACAGAGTCCCCACGGCAAGACGCCCGACCGGACGCTCTACTCGGCAATTGCCCGCGAGATCCTCAAGAAGAGGAAGGAGTCGCGGTTCAAGAAGGCGGCCAAGGGGAGTTCGCGCTGCGGACGGAGAGCTGAGCAGGCATCGATTGGAATTTCTCGAACGCCCCACGTCGCCCACGTCGGGGCGTTTTCATGTTGGCTGACCCGGCACCAAACATTCCCACACGGCGCCAACGTCGCGGCCACGTGGCGTCTGGCTTCAACGTCTCGTCGTCTTGGCCGGCGCCGGCTAACTCATACGGGCATGTGAGTCCCAACGGAGGGCCGGTTCGTCCCTACGAAGCGCGTCGATCGGGGCGACGCCGGTTACTACAGTGCTTGACCTGACCACGCCACGGCGTCGCGCGGCGCTTTGAGAAAGCCAAGTTGCCGCGCCCGCAACGAGCGTCCATGCGCTGAAGTGTGGTTCGGGCACGCTGGCGGATGCTACGGGCAGTGAGCCGCTTCCTAACTGCCGCTGCCAGACGAGAAAATCGTCGCCGTCGAGGTCGGCGCCGAAGCGGGCTTGCCAGCCGAGATCAGGATCAGTCAGATCGTTCCCGTCGACGACGCCGTCGTTGTTGAAGTCGCCGGCCACGGCGTCGTCAACGCGGCGCAATGCGACAAGGCGATTGGTTCTTGATTCGGCGCCCCAGACCTCGCCGTCGCGACCGAGGATTTGTCGCACCTCGCCTTGACTGCTGGGTAGCGGGAAGGGGTCGAATTCTTCCGTCGCCGGATCAAACCGCACCAGTGCGTTGCCGCCGAAGTCGCTGAGCCAGATGATGTCTTGTTCGTCGACGTAGACGGCGTAAGCGCGGGGATTGGCGCCGGGCAGGCGCCACTCGCGCCACTGGCCGCTCGTCGGCTCGTAGCGGGCCACTTGCCCCGCGTCCCACTCGCTGGCCCAAATGCGGCCTTGCGAGTCGGACCAGACGCGCCGCGCGCCTTGATTGGCCGTGGGCGGTTCGAGGACCGTGGCGGCGCCCGTTTCGAGATTGATTCGGCCGACGTAGTCGCCGGCAAGCGAAGCGTAATACACGTCACCCCCCGGCGTGGTTGTGATTCCATACGGCCCGGGACCTTCCGGGGCGCTATACACGGTCATCTGGCCGCTCGACGGGACGAGCACTCCATAGACGCCATTTTGACCCGTGAACCAGAGGCGGCCGGTGAGATCAAATGTTGCGGTGTTGAGATTGGCGTTGGGGCGGTCGGCTGGCAGCGGAAACGGCGTAACCACTTCGGTCAGCGGGTCGACGCGGACGACGGCGTTCAATCCGCCGTCGGTGATCCACGGGGCGCCGTCGGGGCCGACGATGACGCCGTGGGGCCGTGAGCCTGCGCCGAGCGGGATGTGATGCGTCTGCCCGGTCACCGGGTCAAGCCAGCCGAGAGCGCCGGCGTTCTGTGCCGTGTACCAGACGCCGCCGTCGGGCGCCGGCGCCACGTCGTGCGGCCGGGAACCGGTTGGGACGGGATAGGACTGCATTATGTACTGGTCCCCGCGCGCCCGGACCGGCGTTGCTGTGACCACCAGCAGAGTCAACAGCGTCGCGGTACGCGGCCGGTTTGCAAAGTCATATCGCATCGCCAGCGCCTCGCTCAGGGGAATCTCATGCGCCTTGAATCTATCGGAGAATCGTTGCCGCGGGACAATGGGCACATATTGTTCCGAAGACGGGGCAAGCTGAGCTAAACTCGTATTGCGCCGCCGCGCGACCGCCGTGCCAAGCAAGTCGGCCCGGCATAGGTTTCCATAAGGCCAGGCCGAAGTCGGTCACGTTCAGTTTTGCCGGCGTCGGCGGCGCATGCCGATGCGAATTCTGCCAATCCCCCCACCCGCAGAGGTGAGACACGCCGCAGGCACGTCGGGCGTGCTTCTCCAAGTGCAGGCGGTCGGGGCGACCTCCGCGAGTTGGCGACACAGCTCTGACTACGGCAGCCAATACGTTCTCAGGGAAAAACTGGAGCGCTGAGTGACCTGCGAAGAAGCCACAGATCTAGAGCGTCGCTCACGCCGTCAAACGGTTGGCACTACCCAATGGGCCAAGCTGACGACGCAAGGAAAGGGAAATCACCGCCAGCAAAAACAATGGCGGCGATACTGGCTCGGGCACGGAAGCCGAAGTGCTAACTGATGGACCGCCACCGCCGAGCTCTCGCTGCCATATGAGCAGGTCGGCGCCGTCGACGTCGCGATCGCCGTCGGCGTCGCCTTGTAGGTGGGTGGCGTCGCCAGTGGCGCCATAGCCGGCTTTCCATTTTGCCAGATCGGCCGCGTCCACGTCGCCGTCCTCATCGAAGTCGCCCGCCGCGAAGACAGGTCCTGTTTGAGCGAACCGTTGCGTGAACGACGTGAGGTTGATCATGTCTGTCGCGGACAAGCCACTGATGAATACGTTCGAGGTGACGGATAACTCTGCCTGTGGCGCGAACTCTGACATGTCACGGCGCTGTGCAAAATTGGACGCCTTGTCGTCGATGACGAGCGTCGGCTCCAGATCGCCGCCTGAATCATCGCGAAGATCGTCCGAGACAAAAGCGAGCCCTCCATTGCCGCCGAAATTCACGCCGGTCAGTGCCAAGGCGTGATTGGTGAAGGCGTTCCCGGCGGAGAGCGCTTGCACGCGATACGTGAACATCAGGTCGATGGCGTTGACGCCCGAGACCGTCAACTGTCCGTTGGCGGCGAACAACAAGCCCGGATTGGCAAGATCGTTCAGCAGCGGAACGACTGTGATCTCCGCGAGATGGGGATTTTCCGCCGTCGAAGTCAATGAATCCACCTCCCAATCGCTGAACCGGGCGTTGCCGACGATGATCGAGCCGCCGTCCAGGAGCTCCTGCAGCGTCGCTGCGGCCGCGGAACGATCGCTCGCGCGGTCAGTACAGAGGCACGTGCCGAGGAGGAGTAAGCGCTGGAGGCTGGTTAGTCGTCCAAACCAGACGTTGCGAGTAGCTAGATGGTCCATGATTTGTCGTCCCGTGCACTAGTGAGCGATGGTTAGCGTCAAGAGGCGTGACGTGCAATCCGCGGATTGCGGCTTGCGCGTCTCGATTGTCCGTGGGACCTGTCGAAGCGCGCGTCGACCGTCTTTTTGCGTCAATCCTGGAAGACGATGTTGTCGCCTGCGCCGCCGTCGAGATTGTCAACGCCCGGGCCGCCAATGAGCACGTCGTCGTCGGCCCCGCCGGTGAGCGTGTCGGCGCCAAGTCCGCCAATGAGAACGTCGTTGCCGTCGCCGCCGTTCGCCGTCAGCGCGATGCCATCGGCCTCGAGGCTGGCCCCCGCGACTTCGTCGTCGCCCGCCAGTGCGTTGATCGTCAGTCGATCCACTGCGGATTCGGCGTGCACGATGTTTACCACGGCGGCGAGGCCTTGGACGGCCACGCCGCTCGCGCCTCCCGCGACGATTACCGAGTCGTTGCCGTTGGTCGCGTTGATTGTCACAGAATCAGGTTGCGCGTCGCCCGCGAGGCCGTCGAGCGCACCTGCCAGATTGAGATCGATCGTCGTCAGACCCGTCCCGCTGAGATCGTTGACGACGATGGCATCGGCTCCGCCGAGCGCGTTGAACATGATGTGCTCCAAGTCGCTCAAGTCCATCGTCACGTTGCCCAGATCGCGGGAGAAGCGCACGCGTTCCCCATTGGCGGAGATCTCGATGCGTTCGTTGTTTCCGTTGCCGTTGAAGAGCATCGCGTCGCGACCGCCCCCGCCTTCGACGCTGTCGCTGCCATCGCCGGGATCCCAGACGAACGTGTCGTCGCCGCCGCTGAGGAACGCTTCGTCGCTGCCGGCGCCGCCGTTGACGAGATCGTTGCCCTCACCGCTGATCAAGGCGTCGTCGCCCGCCCCGCCGTTGAGGGTCAACCCGATCGCGTTGGCGGCCACGCTCAGAGCATCGACGACGTCGTTGCCGTCGAGGGCGTTGAACGTCAAGCGGTCGTACGCCGCCTCGCCGCCCGTGATGCTGATGAAGGACGAGAGGCCGGTCGCGACTGCGACGCGACTTCCGTTGTCGAAGGATGCGATCTGGACGCCGTCGTCGCCGCTGGTCCCGTTGACGATGACGGCGTCGGCCTCGGCGTCGCCAAGGCCGTTTTGGCTGTTGAGATTCAGATTGAGCGTCGCCAGACCGGTCGAAGTTTGGTCGTTGACGGTGACCGTGTCGGCGCCGCCGAAGGCGTTGAAGTCAATCTGCTCGACGCCGTTGAGGTCCATGGCGACGTTGCCGAGATCGCGGACGAATCGGACGCGATTGCCATTGGCCAAAATTTCGACGCTTTCTGAGAGATTCGCGCCGTTAAAGATCATCGTGTCGCGACCTGCCATGCCTTCGACCTTGTCGCTGCCGTCGCCCGGATCCCACTGGAATTCGTCGTCGCCGGCGCCTAGGTCGACATGGTCACTGCCTTGATTGCCGTCGATGAAATCGTCGCCATCGCCGCCCAGCAACACATCGGCGCCATTGCCGCCGAAAATCCCGTCGTTGCCGGCGCCGCCGTCGAGGGTCAGGGCGATTAACCCCGCCAGATTGCCGTTAGCCGTCAAACGGTCATTACCGCCGTTCGCGTTCAGGACGAGGGCTTCCGTCGTACCTACGTCGATCGAGAACGGGGCCGTAATGAGGCGATCGAACCGGACACGATCGCCGTTGGCTGTTACAGTGAAGATCTCATCGCCGTTGCCGCCGACGACTTCGACGACGTCGGCGCCGGCGCCGCCCTCGTTCAGGTCGCTGCCGTCGCCGGGGTTCCAGATCATCCGATCGCCGCCCGCTTCGCCGAAGACCTGGTCGGCGCCCGCGCCGCCGGTGAGCATATCGTTGCCAGCGCCGCCGAACAGGAAATCCACGCCTCCTTTTCCGTTGAGGGTGTCATTTCCCGCTTGTCCAAACAAGAAATCCGCGGCCGAACCGCCTATCAGCGCGTCATTGCCGCTTCCGCCGAACAGGATGGCCTGGGGAAGAGCGCCGTTGGTTTCGTCGAGAGACAGGGAATCATTCCCCGCGAGTCCGAAGATTTGGACGCGCGCCGTATTGGCGACGGTGGGCGTCCCGCCCAGGACGCGCACGGCGCCTCCGTTCACTTGGATGGCTCCGGCAACGTCGCGGCTGACGACGACGGCGTTGTCGGCCGCGTCGCCCAGGATCGTCAATTGGCCGTTGCCGAAGAACGCGTTGACCGCTGGCGTGATTCGATCGCCGAGTCGCTCGAACGCCGAAGTTCTCGTGAGACGACGGGCCTTCGGCTTGCTCATCCCGCGGCGACTTAGCCTCTTGATCCATTGACTGAAGTTCATGCGTGACATGTGCGACGCCTCTCTCTGTCGGGGGGGTTGGGCAGACGCTTGCCGGCCGAAGTCGCCGCAGCTTGTCACGGACGCTTCGGCCATATTCTGGGTTCCGGTCTGCGTACTGTGGGAGATCGCGGCTCCAAGAGCTACTACGGTCGCCAGCCGCAATATCTAGCGCCGGCTCCGACATCTTTCTACGACCGGCCAGCGCGGCGGGCGGCTGGAGATGCCTGCTGCCCCCTCGGGTGGTCAGCAGGGCGCGATCCTGTCTGGAACGGCGGCGGCAATGATCGGAACTTCTCTCCCCACGACATGCGCGACATTGCTTGCGCGGCTGCGACAAGACCCGTTGAATGACGGCGCATGGGATGAGTTTGTCGAGCTCTACGGCGCGCACATCTACCGATGGTGCCGCCAGTGGAGATTGCAGGACGCCGACGCGGAGGATGTTACGCAAGAGATTCTTTTGAAACTTGCGCGCAAACTCCGCCATTTCGCATACAACCCGCGGAGCAGTTTCCGTGGATGGCTTAAAACAGTTGCCCATCACGCCTGGCGGGATTTTGTCGACGGCCCCGCGCACGCACGGCAAATTGCGGATGATCGCGCCTGGCGTCTCCTGAGCTCGGCGCCAGCACGCGACGATCTCATCCACAGATTGGAAGAAGCTTTCGATTATGAAGTGCTGGAAGCTGCGAAGATTCAGGTGCGTCTTCGCGTCGCGCCGCACACTTGGGAAGCATTTCGCCTCACGGCTCTCGACGGCCTTCCGGTCGCCGACGTGGCCGCCCAAGTCCACATGCAAGTGGCGATGGTGTACGTGGCCAAAAGCAAGGTGCAGAGATTGCTCCAGCAGGAAATCCGCAAGCTCGAAGCGGAAGTTTAATGTCGCTCGGATTTGGCCGCCGTTCCATGTCGCATTGCCCTGCTGATGAGATGCTCGCGCGCCTGGCGGCCGACGCCTTAGACGCGGTCGAGCGAGACGCCCTGGCCCAACACGTTGAAGAATGCGCCGAGTGCCGGCGGCAGCTTGGCGATCTGACCGAGATCGCCGACGCCGAGAAATGGCGTCGCGTTCAGAAACCGCCTCCTCGAAGCGCTCTTGAAGACGAGATGCTGGCCCGCGTCAAACAAAAACCTCGCTTGTCGGGACAACCCACGCTTGGTCCCGGGGAAAGCCCAGAGAGGCGTTCTGCGCAGCGTGGGCGCACGGGCTCGCCGATAAACGAAGCGGAGGCGCCTGCCGTGCCCGGCTTTGAAATCCTTGGACCCTTGGGGCACGGCGGCATGGGCGTCGTCTTCAAGGCTCGGCATGTTGCCTTGCAGCGAATTGTCGCCTTAAAGACGCTCCGAAATTGGACTTCCGTTGGCCAGAAGGAGCTATGCCGATTTCGAGCTGAGGCTGACGTCATCGCACGGCTCCAGCATCCCAATATCGTGCAGATTTACGATGTCGGCGAAGTTTCAGGCAGGCCGTACCTGGTCTTGGAGTATGTGGCCGGCGGAAACTTGGCCGCGCGGCTCGACGGGACGCCTCAGTCAGTGCGCGTGGCGTCGCAGCTTGTCGAGGTGCTCGCCCGGGCCGTGCAGGTTGCGCACGCTAATGGCGTCGTTCACCGTGATCTCAAGCCGGCCAATATTCTCTTGACGGCCGCCGAGGGTGATGCTCCCGAAGCCCCTGACGCAATTCGCGGACCGCGGCGGACTGTTAACGACCGCGCCCTCGCGAGGGCGATCCCCAAAATCGCCGACTTCGGAGTGGCGAGAATTGCAGACGGCGACCGGGACGCTCAACCCGCTGGTCGTCTCACCGTCACAGGGGACTTTATTGGCACGCCGAGCTACATGGCGCCTGAGCAAGCAGCGCCACTCGGCCCTCCGGTAGGGCCCGCCGCCGACGTCTACGCGCTGGGAGCCATTTTCTATGAGCTGCTGACCGGCCGCCCGCCCTTTAAGGGTGAAACGCCGCTGGACACGGTCCTGCAAGTGCTGCACAACGAGCCTGTGTCCGTGATGAGCTTGCAACCAACTGTTCCGCGCGACCTGGAGACAATCTGCCTCAAATGCTTGCGCAAGGAACCGCACCGCCGCTATCCCAGCGCGAGCGAGTTGGCGGACGACATTCAACGCTTTCATCACGGCCAGCCCATCAAGGCTCGTTCGAGAGGAACGATCGAGCGCGCATGGCGTTGGATTCGCGATCATCCGGCGGCTTCGGGACTTGTCGCCGCCGGCGCAGTGACTCCGCTTGTGGCGCTAATCATCCTCTCGCTGCTGTCGGCCCGGCTGGTTCGCTCCAGCGCCTTGGAAAGCGCTGCGCAGCAAGCGGAGCTGCTTGAGCAGGCCACCAATCAGTACAGCCAAATCGTGCAGCGCGTCGAACAGGCCCACTATCAGGTCAACAAGATGGTTCCGCCCACGCCGGATACAGTTCCGCTCAGCATTCCCGCGACGTTTCTGCACGATGTGGGCGAGGAGTTGAGCCGTGACAGCAAGACCGGCATCCAAGTCCGTCAATTTAGCAACGACCCATTTCCGTGGCGGATCGGCGGCGGGCCGCGCGATGATTTCGAGCGCGAGGCGCTAAAGCGTTTGATACAATCCAAGGGGCAAGAGACCGTTCACGAATTCACTCAGAGGAATGGTGAGCCCGTCGTGCGCTACGCCCAAGCGCGTATTATGAAGCAGTCATGCGTTGAGTGTCACAACTCCCATCCACTGTCAACGCGCAAGGACTGGAAAGTCGGCGATGTTCGCGGGATTTTAGAAATCATCCGTCCGCTGAAGAACGACGAGGCGCGAGTCAGTCAGGCACTCGAACTCACTCTCACACTAAGCGCCCTTGGATCAGGCCTCCTGCTGTCGGGAAGCGTGCTCGCCGTATGGACAAAGCACCGGCTCGTCCAGCGTGACTGGTGACTGGAGAGCTTTGTAGACGCTGGACAAGCGGTAAGCTGCATTTAGCTCTATTGCTCAGCTGACCGCGAGGCGACTACTGAGGTGGACCGTGTGAGCCGAGGCGTCCCGGCTTCCAAAATGACGCGCGGATTTGAATCGACGCGCCACTGGGGCGCGTGTTGGGCGACGGCGAATGTGCGCTTCAATTGGCGGCCACGGCCGGGTTGTCCGCTGTCCAAACGCCCTACGTTGCCAACGTCGGGGCGTTTTGTAGTTTGCTCACCTAATCGCGCCAAACTTGCGCTCTGTTCCACAGAAATTGGAGCTGCCATCAGGGTACAATGGAACCGGTCTCGGACCCCGAAGAATCCGTTACTCCACGATAGTCAGCTTTTCGTTTTGAGTCCGTTCCATGAAAGTTTTCCGCAGGCTCTTCGTTGCAGTAGCCGTTATTGGGACTGCCGGCTGGGCAGCCTCGGGACCGGCGGCCAGCTATTTCAAGGAGCGCAACAAGATTACCTTTCGCGAAGCCAAGGTGGTCCGCCGAACCATTTCTTCGGTGGTCAACTCCTCCGGCGAGGTGAAGCCGGTCCTGTCGGTGTTGATTGGGTCATTCGTCTCGGGGCCAATCATCAAGCTGTACGTGGACTTCAACGACCAGGTCGCAAAGGGCCAGCTGTTGGCGGAGATCGACCCTCAGATTTACATCGCTGGCGTCGAGGGGGCGAAAGCGGCGCAGGTAACCCGCGTAGCCGACGTGGTTCGCGTGAAGGCGCTGCTCCAGCAGGCGATCAACGACGAGCGCCGCTCGATCGCGCTGAGCAAGGAGAACCGCGACTTTATCTCCCAGGCGGAAATCGACCGGTTTCATTTCAACCGGCTCCAACTGGAAGCCCAGCTCAAGGTCGCGCAGGCGGCGGTCCAACAGGCTGATGCGGCGCTCAACAACGCAGAGGCCAACCTCGACTACACGAAAATCCGTTCGCCCGTGGACGGCTACGTCATCAAACGCAGCATCGACCCCGGCCAGACGTTGGCCGCCCAGTTTCAGACGCCCGAGCTGTTCACGGTGGCGCCGGAGATGGACAAGAAGATGCACGTCTTCGCGTCGGTCGACGAGGCCGACATCGGGCTAATCCGCCGCGCACAGGAGGAGGGGCGGCCGGTGGAGTTCACCGTCGACGCCTATCCGGAGGACTTGTTCACGGGGCAGATCGAGCAGATTCGCTTCAGTTCGACGGTGACGCAAAACGTGGTGACGTACCCAGTGGTCGTCGCCGCGCCGAACCCGGACTTGAAGCTGCTGCCCGGCATGACGGCGGACCTGTCGTTTCAGATTGAGAAGAAAGAAGACGTGTTGTGCGTCCCCAACGCAGCACTGCGCTACTATCCCGACGTGCAGTACGTGCGCGAGGCGGACCGCAAGATTCTCGAGGGGGCGGAAGAGGAAGCTCGCGAGGAAGAGGAAACCGCGGAGCTCTCGGCCAAGCAATTGACCGAGGCGGGCGCCAAACGCAACCGCCGGCATGTGTGGGCCATCGAAGGCGACAAGCTGCGGGCCATTCCCGTCGTGATGGGCGTCAGCGACAATCGGTTCACCGAGATCAAGTCCGGCGAGTTGACCGAGGGGCAGCAACTGGTCACCGGCGTGAAACCGCCGCCGTAACGGGATGGCTATCGGCTGTCGGCGATCGGCCGTCGGCCAAGCATCGTGCATTGGACCCCCCCTTCTGGCCGACAGCCGACAGCCGATCGCTGACAGCCAATCCTTCACTTCCCTATCAACGATGGGCTTCTGGCTGACAGTTCGCGTCGCGCTCCGCGCCCTGGCGAAGAACAAGATGCGGGCCGGGCTCACGGTGCTGGGCGTGGTGATCGGCATCGCGGCGGTAACGACGATGGTGTCGGTCGGCCAAAGCGCCAGTCAACTCGTGCAAGGCGAGTTTGCGTCGCTGGGGACGAACGTGTTGGTGGTGTTCCCCGAGGCGACGCGGCGGCGGGGGGCCCTCCGCAACCTGGCGATCACGCTCACTGCCAAAGACTGCGATGCGATCGTCGAGGAGGCCGAGAGCGTCCTCGCCGCGACGCCGATCGTCGGCGCCGGCGGGGCCCAGGTGATCTACGGCCATACGAACGTCAACCCCCGCGAGATGCTGGGCGTCGGCGAAGATTACCTCGCGGTGCGCAATTGGCCTCTGCGGCACGGCGGATTCTTTTCCAATCGCGAAATCGACTCGGCGGCCAAGGTGTGCGTCATCGGCCACTCGATCGTCGTCAAGCTGTTTCAGACCACCAATCCGTTGGGGGCCAAGATCCGCATCCGCAACACGCCATTCGAGGTGATCGGCGTCCTGGAGACCAAGGGCGCCAACATCGTCGGCGAGGACCAGGACGACATCATCCTCATGCCTTACACGACCGTGCGGAAGCGGCTGCAGGGTTCCGACTTCAACAACATCGACGTCATCCTGGCCTCGGCCAGCTCCAGCGCGACGATGGCGGTCGCCGAGCAGGAAATCACCCAACTGCTGATCGAGCGGCACCGCATCCGGCCGGGCGACGCGCCGGACTTCGCCGTGCAGAACATGGCCGAGATCGCCGATCGCCTGGCGGTGATCACCGGGACGATGACGCTCATGCTGTCGGCCATCGCAGCCATCTCACTGCTGGTCGGCGGCGTGGGGATCATGAACACGATGCTCGTCTCGGTGACCGAGCGGACGCGCGAGATTGGCATCCGCATGGCTGTGGGCGCCCGCAGTAAGAACATCCTTCGCCAGTTCCTAGTCGAGTCGGTCGTACTGTCGTGCGTCGGCGGGGCGATCGGGTTGGGGCTCGGCGTGGCCGCGTCCGCCGGCATCACGGCGATCATCAACAGCCTCTCCAGCGGAAGCGACTGGCCGGTCGTCATCTCGATCCCGGCCGCAATCGTCGCGATGGCCTTTGCGGCGGCGGTGGGCATCTTTTTTGGGTTTTACCCTGCGCTCAAGGCGAGCCGGCTCGATCCGATCGAGGCCCTGCGGTACGAGTGACGCGGCGAAGCGGGGCGACGTCACTGGCCCGCTTAACGAATGCTACGGCTCCCCGGGAGCCGTCTGAATCGATGGCGGCTGAATCAGCATCGGCGGCGCTTCCAGGTCCGCCGGCGGTGCGGGGTCTATCGGCTGCAGCGGCTCGGGAATCGCCTCCGGCGGCGGATACGGCAGCGGTTCGTCGGTCGGCGGCAGCCGGCGCGGGTAGTCGTTCAAGTCGAAGAACTGCTCGGACGGCTCGTCGCCCACGGGGTAGCGGTCTGCATTCTCTCCCGGGTAAATGTCCCGCGGATAGAGCCGGCCGTTCTTGGGGTCGATCCACAGCGGGCCGAGCGAGCAGAACCGATCCTCGTACAGGAACACGGCGTGCGTTTCGAGGATCGTGCCGGTCTCGCGTTCGAGGTTGGCCAGCTCGATGTTGTACTGGGTGAGCGACTGCGCCTGTTGGCTCACCGAGTTGCCCCAATCGCTGATCGCTTGCAACACATTGAGGAAGATCACGTCAAAGCCGACTCCGTAAGCGGCGAACTGCCGCTCAAGGTTGTCCTTGGCCGCCTCGCGAGCCACGGTGAACGCCTCGTACTGCATGTAGAACTGGTCGAGGTTGCGAAAGTTGTTGGCCAGAATCTGCCGGGCGGTTTGCACGCCTTGCTCCAAGGCGGCCCGGTCGCGCGTGATCAGCAGTTCGGCGGAGCGGACTCCGGCGCGCTCGGCGCGGAGAAACAACGGCACCGAGAAATTCACGCCGATGGTCCAGTCCGTCGCCTGGCCGCCGTGAGTGGTGAGATGCGTTTGCTCGGGCGTCGTGCCGTCGAGACCGTTCCATCGATAGAGTCCGACGAGATCCAAATTCGGCTGCCGCTCGTTGCGCGCCAGGATGAGCTGTTGCTGGTCCGCTTCGAGGATGAGTTTCAATTCGATGAGATCGGGGCGACGAATTTGCGCGACTTCGGTCACCTCGACCCAGTCGAACGGAATCAGATCGCTCGTGGGCGGCGTGATGGGCTGGAGGGCCAACGGCTCGGTCGGCGGCAACCCGAGCATGCCGGCCAGCGCCGCCTCGCGCGAAATCAGATTGGCCCGCGACGCGATCAGGCTGGCGCGGAACTGAGCCAACGCTGCTCTGGCTTGCGCCGTTTCGGTCACGTCGGCCCTGCCAAGTTGAAGGTTGATTCTCGCGCGCTCGAACGCCTCCTCAGATTGCTGGACCTGGATTTCGCGGGCCCACACGTCGGTGCGCGCGAACACCACCTGCCAGTACGCCTCGATGACGCCGCGGACGAGCTCCTGCAGGCTGTCGCGCAGCTGAAAGAACGAACGCTCCGTGTCGATCCGCGCCAGGACGATCGGCACGCGATTGGCCAGCACGCCGGCGCCCCGCAACAACGGCTGCGTGTAACTGAGCTCCGCCGCGTATCGATTCTGCGGGTTGAGCGCAAAGAAGCCCGGCGAGATCCGCGAAGCATCGTTGCCGAGCAGCGCTTGGGACGTGCCGCCCAGCAGGTTGCGTTGCGCGACGCCGGCCGACACGTTGTGATTTTGCGTCTTGGCCGTCCCGATGATCGTTTCCCCGGGCCCAAGGGGGTCGTCCGGATCCAAGGGAATGCGCACCGCGGCCGGCAGCTCGATCCGCGAGAATGTGTTGTTGACCGTCACCGTGGGGTCAAACGGCGCGCGCTGCTGGTCGATCGTGGTGTTCGTGATCGCCGGATCGTAGATGGTCCGGCCGCTGGAGACGGCGACGACGCCGGCCAGTTGCCGCACCACCGCGGAGTTGTCGAGCGCCATGCGGATCGCTTCGTCGAGCGACAGCGGCCGCACGGCGTCGGCGGGCAGCGGGTCGCGGACCGTCGGCGGCGGCGGCGTCGGCGGCACGTACACGTCGGGCAGCGACGCCGGGTCGTGGTAGCGAATGCGCCGCTGCTCGCCCTTGATGAACGGGAAGACGCCGTCGTCGTTTTCAATCCGCTCGCCGCCCGCGGCCGTCAGCCACAGCGACGCGAAAGCCAGCGCCGCGGCCAGGACCTGTCGCGCCCGGACGGCGGCCCGGCGCTCGGCCAACCGCGCGCGCAGCCGTTGGGGGCGCGCAGGCGTGGCGCGAGATCGGGTCGAAGCGATTGCGCGGCGATGCATAGCCTTAGGTTTTCGGCCGGTCGTAGCGAATGATCGACTTGTTCGGCCGCCGTCGACACGACCGTCAAAACCCGAACCGCAAGGTCTGCGCAACCGTTATTCCAGGGCCGATTTATGGTTCAGATTGGTCTTTCAATCGGGCGCCACTGCCGTGCCAGCCAGCAGTGGCGCCTATCTGCGCTGCAATGGCCCCCTTCGCAGCGAAACCCCGACACTACGCCGGCGGCTCCTCGTCGGCGGCATGAAGCGCCGCGATCGCCGTGTTAAAGTCCGCCGTATCGCACACGATCTCACCGTCGCGGAGCACGAGCTGCCGGCGAGCGTGGCGGGCGATCGCCTGGTCGTGAGTCACAAGGATGACCGTAAGGCCCGATTCCTGGTTCAAACGGCGGAAGAGGTCGATCACCTCGCGGCTTGTCCGCGTGTCGAGATTGCCAGTCGGCTCGTCGGCCATCAGAATGTCGGGCTCGTTGACCAGCGCCCGGGCGATCGCCACGCGCTGCTGTTGCCCGCCGGAGAGCTGGCTCGTGTGATGGTCCAGCCGATCGCCGAGGCCGACGCGCTCGAGCAGTTCTTTAGCGCGGCGATGGCGCTCGCGGCTCGGCACATGGCGGGCGTAGAGCAGCGGCAGCTCGACGTTTTCAATCGCTGGCGTGCGGGCCAGCAGGTTGAAGCTCTGAAACACGAAACCAATGCGGTCGTTGCGAATCCGAGCGCGTTGGTCACGCGACATCGTCGCAATCTCCTCGCCCGCCAAGCGATAGCTGCCGCTGGTCGGCCGGTCGAGGCAGCCGAGCGTGTTCATGAGCGTCGACTTGCCGCTCCCGGAAGCGCCCATGAGTGCCACATACTCGCCTTGCTCGATGGTGAAAGTGGCTCCCTTGAGCGCGACGACCTGAACCTCTCCGAGGTCATAGATCTTCGCCACGTCGGACAGTTCGATCAGCGCCATGCCGTGGTTCGACGATTCAAGTCAGGGGTGACCTCTCGGGAGTCAAGTCCATTGTATAACACGGTGCGTTGATGGGTCGGCGGAATCCCATCGAGTTGGCGTTTGCCAAGCTCAAGAAGTTGCTCCGCGACGGAGCCGAACGGACCGTCGACAAGCTCTGGAAACTCTGCGGCAGCATCCTTGACCAGTTCACCGAATCCGAGTGCCGAAACTATTTTCAGCACTGCGGATACCGCCACACCTAAAATGAAACCGCTCTAGATACCCCCCTGTGCGCCTTTGCGTGAGGCCCCCTCCCCCCGATCGACGGGCGGCCCATTCTCCTACTTGACGCCAGGCCACGCATCGTGTAGTATACAGACGTCTCCCAATCCCCGAGCGGCCGGGCGACGCTTCGCGTTGACCCGTCATTCTGCACCGCCGCCGGACGCGCTTTCGCTTCCCACGCCCGTTGTTCCACGTCTCGCCGTGCGCTTCGCCAGCGCCGCGGTCCGGACATCCCACGCGCTTCGTCATTCATCCAGCATCGCATCCAGCATCGAGCATCCAATCGTCCCCACCCGAATGGGGGAATTATGTCGCCAAAAATGCGCTTCGCGACGAAACCACCGCCGTGTCGAGCAGGTTGCCGACCCACAAAGACTTCGACACAAGCGGGACGACGTTTTCGCGAAGGCGATCGAAGATCACTTCGGCGCGGAGGCGCTCGACGGTCGTGCTCGATTAGAGTTCCTGACAGCTGATCGCGGCAACCGGTCCTGGCGCGGCGTCAGTCAATGGCTGGGAGCGCCGCCAAGGGGCGAGTCGCCGCCCGGCGACTCCGGCGGCGGATGCACCTCCGCCAGAATCGCCGAACGCCGATCGTCGTTGATGTCCACAGCCGCTCGCCACTGACTCCTCGGCATGCTCGCCGGAAGTTCCGCCGCGGCGCCGTCCAACAACCCAGCGTGCACGCGGCCCTGGCGGCGCCTCAGCGCCCGTGCAGGGTCCGCAAGCTCCGCTAACGGCAGATCGACCGGCTCCGTCCAAATGACGGCCTTGTCCGCCGCGACTTCGGCAAATGCGATCACCGTGTCCAATCCGTCGGCGACTGCGTCTTGGGCAATCGCCTCGTTCGGCCGTAACGCAGACAAAGGACTGGTGATCGCCAACAGCGGCGTTTTCTGTTGGGCGGTTAATGCCGGGTCGAAGGCAAAACACAGCGGCATCCGCCTGGTAAGCTGGCTGTTTGCTGCGCTGTCCCACGGCTCGCGCGGATGCACCAGCGCAAACAGCTCCGGATACCCCAACTGCGGCAACAGCCACACCCGCCAGCCAATCAGCCGCTTGCCGTCAGCTGTCTCGAGCAATTGCGGCGGCCAGCAACCGTGCTCCGTGTGAAATTGGCGCAGCGCCGCGGCGACGCGCTTCGCCGCAAACCGCCGCCACTTAGCGCCGTCGCCGGGAGCGTCGGGACCGGCGCTAGCGGCAAGATACTCGCGATCCGCTGTCGCGAGTTTCTCGGCGTCGAGCGTCAGCTCGCGGCCTGTCGTCGTACGCAGCACCACCTGCCCGCCAAACTCCTGCACAAGCGACGCCTCGATCTTGCGGCCTGCGGAATCGGTCCAGATGCGAGTGGCGTCGGACGAATCGTCCACCGCGAACGCCGCCAGCAGCCGCTCGTCGCCGCGCCTTACGGCCTCCTCGATTGCCGCGGCATCCGCCGCCGGACCGCCGTCCTCCTCCGCCGACGCCGCGCCGGCCAACAGCCGATCGAGCACCTGCGCTGCACCGTTGGCCGGCGCCGAGCGATCGCGTTGCGGCGCTGGCCTGTCGCGGCGGTCCCGCCACACCGTGCGCGAGCGCGGATCGGCCGCATCGAGCGCCGCTTCCACGTCCTGTGCCGGAACCTCCACGAGGTAATCGTGGAAGATCGACGAGGTCTGAAAGTCCGGCCCCTCGGCCGTGACCATCACCTGCACCGGGATTACGACTCCGGTGGGGTTACGCCCTGTAAGCTGCCGGAATGCCGGCTTGACGCTCGCGATGTAATCCGCCACGAGCGCCCGATTGGACCGGCGCTTCTCCTGCTCGCGCTGCGGCCGCACCATCCACATGCTCGCCTCAATCAAGCCATCCAGCGCCGCATCAACGCTCAGCGTAAACTCGCCCGTCGGCGACTCCGCGTGGAACCACTTCCCTTGGCGGATTTCAGGCGACAGGTCGCGGCTATCGATATGAAAGCTCGTCGCGTCGGCGGCTTCGTACTTCACTCTCGTGGGCTCGGTCGACGACAGCACAAAGGTCGACTGCCGCGGTTCCAAGTAGAACGGCGGCTCGACTCTCTTGAGCATCCCGGCTAGATCGCCAAAGCGGATTTCCCGCCCCGCGAGCACACCGACGACGCCCTTGCCAGTGAGCGCCAACGATTGATCGCCGGGCATGCCCCCGATCTCGCGCAACCGGCGCTCCGGGCGGATCGGCTCGCTGAACCGCTCGACGCCGTCATTCAATCCCCGTCCGACGAGCCGCAGGATTCCGTCCTTGGTGACGATGCTCAGCTCCGCGGGAATGTCCGCCGACGGCGGCGTCCCGTAATTCGCAACCTGACTGCCGTTAAACGTAAAGGGATGCCAGGCCGGCACGTTGACCAGGATCGGACGCGGCGCATTGGGCGCGGCCACCGATTCCGGCCACTGCGACCTTCGGCGGAAATCGCGAGGGTAAATCAGCAACTGCGCCTTCGTCAGAGAATCGTCCCAGAGCATCCCGTCCCAGCACCAACCAAACGCCGTGCGGCCCACTTCCCAAACGGGATGAATTCGATGATCGAGGTCTGCAGACGCCTCGTCGACCGCCTTGAGGTCCACGACTTTGAACCGCAGCGGCTCGTGCTGTCCGCCCACGACCGCCAGGTCCTCGTTGCGAACAAGCTGCAGCTTCGTGCCGTTGCGCGTGATTGTGGCCTGATCGACCGGCTCCAATGTGTCCGCCTCGAGCTTCAGTAGCTGGTTCCCCGAGAGTGCGATCACTCCGTCGTGGGCCAGGACGGCGTCGTTCACCACGCGGGTCATCTTGCGGACGGCCAGGATTCGCCGCCCGGGAACGTCGACGACGGCCAGCCGAAACAGCGCCGTGGGTTCGGCGTTGCGCTCGCGCTCAGGCCCCCACGCCAGCGCACGCTGGCCGTCGGCGGATATCGAAAAGCCGTGCGGCCGAAAGTCCAGTTCGACACGATCCCATTCGACCTGCGGCGTCCAGACAATTTTGTGCGAAACGTTGCCGACGGTTGCGACGACCTCCACGCGGCGCTTGCCGTACTGCTCTTGCGTGGGCGTCCACGCCAAGACGTTGCCGCGCAGTTCGACGCCCGGTGGATGCTCGCCCAGGCTGAGCGCCGGCGACGCCCCACGAAACTGAAATTCGACGTTCAGCTCTCGGCCCGCGTAGGCGACCGCCGGCAGCTCGTTCCGCGGCGCGAGCGACGGCTCGTCGGGCAGATTAAGCTTCGCAAGGTCGACGCCAAATATCCGGCGCGGCGTAACGACAATCAATTGCTCGTTTGCCGCGTCGTGAAAGACCTTGCGAAACCATGCCGGCTGATCGTAACCGTTGGAGTCTTCCTCGGGCGCCGGTTCGAGCGTCAACTTGCCCGGGAGCGCCGCCGCCGCGACGCGGCGATACGTGTTGGTCGAGGCGACGCACAGCGCGGCGTCTTCAAACCCTGCGACCAACGGCCGCCCCGCGAAGAACGCGCTGGGAGTAAAGTCTGTCTGGCCGACGCGCTCGCTCATATCCGGAGGGTAAAAATTTCGCCCGATCGTCACCGTCGCGTGTTCGCCGCTGGCGCGTAGCGTTCCCGACGCTTGCGCCGCAAAAGTCAATGGCTCGTAGTCGCCCCTCACCTCCCGAAAAGAAAACGGCAGCGGCTTCAGCCCTCCCCATGTCGACTCTTGTCCGCGTTGGACGTAAAGAAACGTGCCGTCCGGCGACGCCTCGACGTCGGAAATGTATTCCCCAAATTCGTTTAGCGCTTTGCCGCGGCGCAAGTCGACCTGAATGATGGCTTGGCCTGCGCCGATCAGGCAATAGGCATGTGCGTCGGCGGCGTCGTCGCTGGCAACGATCTTGAGCGGAGGGCCCGGGCAGGGGATTTCGTGCAGAATTCGGCGCGTCCGGGCATCCATCACGAGCAGCCGCGGTTGACCTGCCAATCCCACGAGCAGCAGCGGCTGTTCGTCGACCGCCTTGGCGCCGATGGCCGAGATCGGCTCGTCGAATCGGATGACCTCTGGCTCCGGGGACGGCGCCTGCCGCAATCCCGCAGCGCTGTAAATTCGCATCGACTGTTCGGCAGGGCTTAGCGCAGCGACAATGCCAGCGTTCGCGACATAGATGGCATTCAAGATGGCGTCCGAGAATTCAACGACGCCATGTACGCCAACGGGATTTGGCTCTTTGTCCGGCGGCGTCGCGTCGGGCGTCGCTGCCTCGTCTACTTCCGCCGTCGCGGCTAGCTCGCCCGTCGGCGATAACACGGGCGGCTGCTCGCTTGGCGGTTCCGCGCGTTCCACGACCTCGATCGGCGGCGGCGCCGGAGTCGGACGAACCGGCGGCGCGGACCGCGCTTCTTGCGATTCACTCGCCGCAAATCGCAGCACGCCCATCAGACGCCCGTCGTCCAGGTCGTACAACGCCGTCACGCCGCTAAGCAGAATCGCCAGCGCCGCCGCAACGCAGATCGCAAACAGTCCCCAGCCGAAGGGCAACGGCCGGCGCGCCGCGGCGATCCAGCTGCGCACGCCGCGCGGCGCAGGCAGCGGCGGCGGCTCAACTCCGCGCGACCCGGCGACGTTCGTTTGGCTTTTGGACATGACTGATGCTGCGCCGAAAAGTTCACGGTCGACGTTACTCGCGCTTGATCGCCGCGCTAATCGTTCCGCCGTCGTTGACCGTCATTAACCGCTTCCATTCCGCCGCCGAAATGTCCAGCGGCGTTCTCCCAATCGAATTGTCCGCGAATAGCGCCATCGCCGCGCCGTCGTGCGAAACAAGCAGTTGATCCAGCTTGGCGAGATTCGCCTCGCCAGGGTCGATCGGTCGCGTCCAGGCCACGTGGGCCTTGTCCGCCGCCTCGACCACGGCGAGCACCTCTCCGCGCGGGTCGCGAATGTCCTCGGCCAGCATCGCGCGGTTGCTCGACAACAGCGACGACGGCGCCGCGACCGTCACCAGCGCCGTGCGACCGTCGCCGCCGCCCGTGTCGTAGACTGCCGGCATGAGCGAAATCAACTCCTTATTATGCGGACCATCCCACGGCTCATCATACCGGAACTGCGCCGCAAGTCGCTCGTAGCCCAGCTCGCGCAGCAGCAGCACCCGCCAGCTCAGCAGCGGCTGCCCTCGATCATCGAGCAACCGCGCGGGCGGCATCGATCCCTGGCGCGCCATATGGGCGCCGAGGGCTACGCCAAGCTGCCGTAGACAATGTGCCACGCGCGCATCGCGGTCTGCCGCCTCGGCGGCGACCGGATGTTCCCGCGCCCACTCGCGATCCTCGGCGCTCAGCCGCTCAAGCGGAATCGTCAATCGCGTTCCACGCGAGTCGGTCAGAACCACGTTCGCGTCGGTCAGCTCGACGAGCGCGGCTTGAATCTTTTTGCCCGAGGCGTCGGCCCACTCGCGCAAGCCGCCCGCGCTGCCTGCCGCGGCGACGCCCGCCTCGAACCGCCTGTTGAGCGTCTCCACTTCGCGCCGCGCGTCGTCCATCGAGCCGGCGTCGGCCGCCGTCGCCGCCTCCCGCCATTTGCGTGAGTACGTCACGGCGCTCGGCGACTTGAACTGCGGGCGAGCCGCCCGTGCTCTCGCCGCCCGTTGCGGCGAATCCTGCACCACGACGGGAGCAGCCGGCGCAGACCCGTCGTTGGGCGATGCCTGCACATGCTTCAAGTAAACGGCTTCCGGCACGATGACTAGATAGTTATGCCGTAAACCGGCCGTCTGCAGATCGGGGCCGTTGGCCTGCACGGTCACTTCCACGCTCACGGGCACGCCACTAGGTCGCGAGCCAAACAGCCGTTGGTACTCGTCCTTGGCTTGGCGAATATGAGCCTTGATCCGCTGATCCGGGGAAGGATCGAGCATGCCATCCTCTCGCGCAGCGACGGCGTTCGCGGCCACCAGGTCCGGCAGACGCTCTTCCACAGACAACGTGAACTCGCCCGTGGCGGACGTCAGCTCCGCCCCTCGGTCAATTCCCAATTGCGGCGCTAACAAC
>JBIOVA010000030.1:0-23320 GCA_044867485.1 Lacipirellulaceae bacterium
GTGCATGGAAATACTCTGCAGCACGACGACGGCGAGCTTCCAGCTCCGTCGCACTGCCTTTGGTTCTCATGCAACCTACTACGGTGATAGCGGACGCCCTGGTTCAATCACCGCGCAGTTTTCAATAAATCCCCGGATCAACGCCGTCGTGACGCCGCTTTTTGTGAAGGCGCTCGCCACCGCTCGGTGACGTGATTCGCCGAGGGGAAACAACGTGGCCGTCGGCCCGCTGCACGGGTCCCAATCGTGATCAAGGACTTGTTCGATCGGTACGACCTGCTCGCGACGCCGACGCTTTCTTGTCTGCCGGTCAAGAACGCGGCCGACGGAGGCACGCTAGGGCCTGCATCGGTCGCCGGCATTCCGGTGGAACGGTGCATTGGCTAGTGCATGACTCATCCCGTGAACTTCACCGGCCACCCCGCGGCCTCCATTCCCGCTGGCGCCACGGGCGGCGGACTCTGTGGGACTTCAAGTCATCGGCCGACGCTACTGCGACGGGACGGTTCTGGCGGCATGCCGGACGGTCGAGGAGCGCCGGCCGTGGCTCGGTCGGCTAGAACTGGCCTGGAAAGCGCTGAACGACGACGCAGCCCTTCGGTCCTAAGGGCGGATCCGGGCCTCGACGTGCGAAGGACGAGGCTATTTTCCTCGGTTGTTCAAATTCTCCATGGCCTTGCGGGCAATTGGCAATTGATCGCGAATGTGCCGTTTCAGCGCCTGTCTCGCATCCCCCCAACGCTCGTCAATCACCGCCTCAAGGATCTCGCAATGCTGGGCGGCCACCTCGGCGACCACGGCGGCCTCGGGCGCCAAATACTCCAAGAGCGTCATGTAAAAACGGCCGTAGATCGTGAAAAAATTGACGATGTAAGGATTCTCAGATCTGTTGATCCAATATGCGTGTAGGCTGTTGTCAAAGACCGCGCTGGGTTTGGCGTCGCGCCCGCGATTGCCTTCCAGCAGTTTGAGCAGGTCCTCGCGCACCAAGCGCGGGCGCGCCAAATCGAGCGATTT
The DNA here is from genome assembly GCA_044867485.1 of Lacipirellulaceae bacterium. Classification (GTDB taxonomy): domain Bacteria; phylum Planctomycetota; class Planctomycetia; order Pirellulales; family Lacipirellulaceae; genus Lacipirellula. The sequence continues at coordinate 1,018 of JBIOVA010000030.1, forward strand.
GAGTTCCAGGGCTTCGCGGCAGTCCAAGTAGGCCTTGAGATCAGCCTCGTCAAGCTTGCGGATCTGCCATCCGCAGCGCGGAACGTAGTTGAGAAACCCTTGCCCCGAGAGCCGGCTCAGAATGGGCCGCAACGCCGTTCGCCCGACCGCGTACTTTTTCGCGGTGCCCTCCTCGCGCAAGTATTCGTTCGTTCCCAGCAAGCTGGCGCGGATGACGTCGCGACGAACGATCTCCTCCAGATCAATGGGGCGCTTCGGCAATTCCACAGCCTGCGCCGAACGCCTGGGCTTGCGCTTCAGAGGGCGCACATCGAGCCGCCCATTGCTGAGCTTGACGAGGTAATCTTCCTGGAGGAGCTGATCAATAGCCGCTCGAACGGGCGTCAGGCTGACATTGTAATGCGCCGAAAGGGCTGCGATCGTCAATCGGCAGGGCACGCCGCGACCGGTCTCAATATGCCCTTGAATGTCGGATTTGATGTATTCCGTGAGCGTCATGCCGCACTCGCATTAGCCGGGCGCGCCGTCCGCCGCAAACGGCTCGTGACGCTGGTCGTTCCTACCCATGCCGCCGTCAGCGAAACGCGCAGCGGGCGTCGGCGGCCCCAAAAAGAATAGCACGGGTACAAGTCCTGTTCGAGAGACGATCGTCGGTCACGCGGCGCCGCACGTCGTCCACGACTATTATTGTACACAATAGCAATATCGCGGCTGCGATGTTCAGAAACGCGAAAGCGAATAAGGCTCCGCGTCGATATGAGGATCGACCCCGGTGATAAGCTCGGCGATCAGTTTGCCCGTGCCCGGCGACGTCGAAACGCCCAGCATCCCATGGCCGGCGGCAACGTAAGCGTTGCCGACCGTTGGAACGCGGCCAAGGCACGGCAGCCCGTCGTATGTCATGGGTCGCCAGCCAAACCATTCTTCGAGAACGGGGTCGCAATACGGGACCCTCAGGCACTCTTCGGCTCCCTTGGTCAGGAGCGCCAGCCGGCGTCGATTGATCGTCGAATCGTATCCCGCGAGTTCCATCGTCGAACCCAAGCGAAATCCAGTGATCATCGGCGTGACGCCGACGTGATACTCCTCCAGGATCATCGGCACGGTCGGCGCGCCCTCGGGCGTCGGCATCGTGATCGAGTAGCCTTTGCCCGGTTGTATGGGTAAGCGGCAGTGCAAATACTTACCCAGCAGTGGCGCCATGGCCCCCGTGGCGAGCACGTAGGCATCTGCTTTCATGCGGCCCCGGGTCGTGGTGAGCGATCGCACCGCGCCGCGATCGACGTCGATGGACTTCACAGCAACGCCTTCGACGATTTCCACCCCGCGATCGGTCAGCAGCCGACGCCACGAGGCCATGAGCTTGTCCGGCCGGAGGTGCGCGTCTCCCGAATAGTGCCACGCCCCGGCCAATCCGTCCTTGAGCGCCGGCTCGAATCCCGCCAGGTCGCGACCATCAATACGCGTGGCGGCAACGCCGAAGCGCTTTCGGATCAGCGCCTCGGTTTGGGAGTAGGCCTCAAATTCGCGGCGCGAGTTGTAGACGAAGAGCAGTCCCTTATCTTGCCACTCGCAGTCGAAGCCTTCGCAGAGCCGCAGCTCCTCAAAAAGCCGCTTGGACGATTGCAACAGGGCATGGATCGCCCGGGCCGACGCGAGCATCCGATCTTCGCGGCAGCGGGTTGCGAACTTCCATAACCACGACCAAAGCGACAGGTTGAATCCAGGCCGAATTGCCAACGGCGCATTTCCGCGAATCATGGCCCGTGCAACCTTGCCAATCGCGCCTGGCGCGGCAAGCGGCAGAACGTGGCTGGGGCACACCATGCCGCAGTTGCCGTGCGAACAGCCGGAGCCGAAGCGGCCGGAATCCAGCACACACACCGTTCGGCCAGCAAGCGACAGGTAGTAGGCGCACGCGGCGCCGACGACTCCCCCGCCAATGACAATTGCATCCGCTTGCTGACGGGCCATAGTCTGGGCTTCACCTGGTCGGCGTCCCGTGCCCGGTGGGAATCCCCATGCAGAACGGATCGTCCGGATCAATCACCATGCTTAGGTCGGCGTTCACAAAGGCCCGTCCGGAAATCTTTGGCACGATGACGTCGCCGCGATCCGTGGACCGGTAACTCGCGTGAAAGACGCTGCCAATCGTCGACTCTTGTCGCCAGATTTGCCCGGGCGCCAACAGCCCGTCGGCGGCGAGGCAGGCCAGCTTGGCACTTGTCCCGGTGCCACAGGGGGAACGATCGTATTCGCCGCCCGGACAAAGGACGAAGCTGCGACTGTCCGCTTGAGCGGGATCACGGGGCCTGCCCAGGAGTTCGACGTGATCGATTTCGGCGCCGTCCGCGCCAGTCACGCCGCGCGCCTTGAGTGCGGCGCGCACACGGCGGGCAAGCTCTGTGAGTTTGTCGAGCGACGACTGCATGCACGCCTCGTCGACGTGAGTCAAGAAGAACCAATTGCCGCCCCACGCCACGTCGCCGACGAGCGTGCCGTACCCGGGCGCCTCGACCTCAACGCCTTTGTGGAGGCGGTAACTTGGCACATTCTCCAACGATACCATCCGATCCGACCCGAGTTGGGCCGCGACTTCGCCCACTGGCGTTTCGATGCGCAGCATTCCAGGTTGAACTCGATCCAAATAGCTGAGCGCTGCGACGACGCCAATCAAGCCGTGTCCGCACATTCCTAAGTAACCGACATTGTTGAAAAAGACGACGCCGGCGGCGCATTCCGGGTCTCTTGCCGGCTGCAGCACGGCGCCCACCATCCACGCGGCGCCGCGCGGTTCGGTGACCAGGGCCGTGCGCAACCAATCGAATCGATCGCGGAGCAAATCTCGGCGCCGCCACATCTCCCCGTCGCCTAAATCGGGGGCCCCTTCGACGACCACGCGAGTTGGCTCGCCGCCCGTGTGGGAGTCGATGACGCGAATTGTCGAGGGCGACGAGGGAATGTCCGTTGTTGCAAATCTCGTCGTCATGGGGCGCATCGCCGGAAGTTCCGGATCGGGGAGGTATGCCGCCAAGATCAAGCGGCAGGCGTTGAGTCGCGCTTCAATTTGCCGCCGCGCCGTTTGTCAATGCCGCATCGACGACGGCCCGCGCTTGCCGCGCGGTGGAATCATGCGACGCATTCAGCGGCACGACGAAGTCGTATGGAGGCCACGGTCCCCGCTAGTATACCGTTGTTAGAGTGGGGACTGCGACGCCTCCTCAGAGTAGCGAGAGGAATTCGGCGACATTCGAGCTCCCTTAAGCGACGGCCTCGTGGCAATTGCCTGGCGAATAGTGGCAAGCACTTGAACTCGCTCAGGTCCGGTTAATGGCAGCCGCGGCGCTCTGACGGTCTCCGAGCCGTAGCCGCATTCCGCCGCCGCCAGCTTGATGTATTGGACAAGCTTGGGATGGGTGTCAAGGTGCAGCAGGGGCGAGTACCAGCGATAAAGGCGGAGGGCCTCCTCGTAGCGCCCCGCCTGGAGCAAGTCCCACAATTGCCGGTTCTCGTTGGGAAAGGCATTCACAAGTCCAGACACCCATCCCACGGCGCCCAGCATAAGACTCTCAAACACCAAGTCGTCCACGCCGCAGAACAAGGCGTAGCGATTGCCGCATCGGTTGATCAGGTCAGTGATGCGGCGACTGTTGTCGGACGACTCCTTAATGGCGACGAATCGCGGTTCGTCAGCCATTTCGTCAAACATTTCGGGCGTCACATCAACGCCGTAGGTGACCGGATTGTTGTAACACATGATCGGCAGGTCGACCGACGCCGCAACGCTGCGGAAATGAGCGATCGTCTCTCGGGGATCGGACCTGTATCCCATTCCGGGTAGGACCATGAGCCCGTCGACGCCCAATCCCTGGACGGCCGCGGCGTAGCGGCACGCCAGCGCCGTGGTGTACTCCGCAACGCCTGTGAGCACCGGGACCCGTCCGGCAGTGTGCGCAACGACCGCGCGGACCAAATCAAGCTTTTCAGAAAACTCGATGGACGTGTTTTCGCCGACGGTGCCCAAGATGATGAGCCCGTCAACGCCCGCGTCCAGCAACACGTCGTAGTGCCGCAAGGTCGCAGGCAGATCGATCGATCCGTCTTCCGTGAAGTGCGTGATTGCTGCCGGGAATACGCCTGACCAATCTGTTGCCATGCCTCTGCACTGTTTCTGTGTTGAATTTCGCCCCGTGGTCAAAAGCTACGGTGTTCGGCGCCCGCGAGGCGGCGAGTCGCCCTTAGTTCAGGCTGGCGATCACTTGGCAAGCCAAGCCGCCGGACGCCTGAAACATTGCTTAGTGTACAAAAGAAATTCTGACTTGCCTAGCGTCGTCGCGAAAAATGGCCAAACTTCGCGTCTGCTGAGCGGATTTCAAGAGGCCAGGCAAGCCAACATCGACGGCGCCTTGCCGCAACATTCATGTCATACCGCGCCGCCCAAAATCCCCAGGGTTCCCATGGCCAGCCCACGAGATCTCCCGATTCGCGGCATCGGCCATTCGAGGGGTCCGGTGAGCGCGGCGATACTGAGCGGGCGACCAACCGATCCGGCGCTGAAATACCTGCGCCAAATAGGACGCACTGCTGTAGCCCGCCGCCGCGGCGATTTCGGGCATCGATAAATCGGTCTCCATCAACAGCTTTTGCGCGCGATCAAGCCGGACGCGTTGCAGCTCGTCGTGCGGGCCGCGCCCCATCGCCTTGCGAAACCGCAGCTCCAGGGCCCGACGCGAAATGGGCAATCGCTTGACGATGTCGCCGACGCCAAGGGACCGCATCGCGTGGCCGTGCATCAGGTCGAGCGCCGCGGCGACCTGCGGATCTCCCGCGGCAAGCGTGTGCGTCGACGTGCGCGGAACGACGCCGGCCGGGAGGATGACGACGCGCGCCGGCCGTCGGACGCTGCCGCGCAACATCGCGTCGAGCGCCGAGGCCGCGCGATATCCGCCCGCCTCGCCGTTGAGGGCCACGCTGGTCAGCGGCGGATCGGCCAATTCGCATAACAGGTCATCGGTTTCGATGGCGACGACGGCCACGTCCCGTGGCGTCGCAAGCCCGGCCATGTGGCACGCTTCAAGCGCCTCGCGTCCCAGCAGGTCGTCGCAGGCGAGGATGCCGACCGGCCGGGGAAGTCTCTTGACCCATTTCGCCAACTGGCCGCGCAATCGCTCGGAGGGACGGCGCTTGCCGAGCGCGGGAACGTCGCACGACGCCGCATGGCAATCGGCCCTGCTGAGCCGCTCCCGAAACCCGCATTCAAGCTCGGAGGTCTGCAGCAACACAGGCGACTGTCCGCCAACAAACGCGAAGCTTCGCAATCCCCGCTCCAGCAGGTGCTCCGCGGCCAGCGTTGCAGCGGCGCGCCAGTCGACGCCGACTTCGACGTGTTGGGCTCTGGCGGTGCGCGGACGCCAGGTCCCCGGCAGGACGCAATGCAGCACGGCCGGCAGCCGGCTCGATGCCAGGGCTTCCTCGACGGCTGCGCAATCAACGTGAGCGATCACGCCTGCGCGGTCGTGCTTCTCAAGTCGCTTCAGAAAATCTTTGACGTCGCCCGCCAGCGGCGCGAACTGCCAGGGTCCATGCAGCCGGGCATATTTGACGATGCCTGCCAACAGCGCGCGCCCCAAACCCTGATTCGCGTCGAACAACAGGCCAATTCTCGGCATTTCGTGCATGACGAGGGGCCTTCCAGCCGGGCGCGGAAAAACTAGGGGGGTCAACGGGACGGCGGGGACTTGACGCGGCCCCTCGTCATTTGATACATTGTGCACTAAAGCAATGCAACTGCGGGCCCGCCGGATTTTCCACGGGCTTGCCGCCGGCCTGATTGCCAGCGTTCGAGTGCAACGTGCGACAGCGTCGCTTCGGCGCGAGACCCCAACGCGATTTCCTTGATTGATGAGCGATCGATTGCCTGAACTTAAAACTCGGACGATGGCCAAGCGACGTCTCTGCGCAGGCCAGGAACGACTCGTTGGGTGCCGCTTTGGCGCCTTGGCCGTTGTCGCGGTGCTAGCGCTAGCGTCGGGTTGCGGCGGCGGAAGCGCCGACACGGCGCACCTCAAGGGGCGAATCACGATCGACGGGCAACCGATCCCGGATGACGCGATCGGGTCAATTACGCTCCAAACCACCAAGCCGGGACAAGGAAAAACAGTGGGGGCCCCGCTGGTCGAGGGTCGTTATGAATTGCCAGAAGCGCCTCTGGGCCCCCTCCGGGTAATCATCATTGTGCAGCAACCGACCGGGCGAACGATCGACAATGGTCGCGGCACTCCCGCGCCGGAATATCAGAACATCATTTCCGACGAGTACAGTTCAGGAATCGGCGTTGAAGTCGTAGGCGACAAGGACGATCAGGATTTCGATTTGAAGCGGAGTTAAGCATTGCGAAGCTAGAGATGTGTTGTTTCGAAGCGATCGGCTTAAGCCGATCGCCCACCTTATCGCTATTGGCTGGCAGCGTCGGCGGCTGCGTTGCTGACCGGCGACTATGCCTGGAGGAAACGTCGATGACTACGCGGCGCCGAAATTCTCGCGCTTTCACGTTAGTCGAGCTGCTCGTGGTGATCGCCATCATTGGCGTGTTGGTGGCGCTGCTGCTGCCGGCGGTGCAGGCGGCCCGCGAGGCAGCCAGACGTTCGCAGTGCGCCAATAATATTCGCCAGTTGAGCGTGGCCATGCTTAACTATGAAACGGCCAAGAAGGGGCTTCCCCACATGGCACGGTTCTGGTGGGATACGCAGGTGGGAGGGCGATATGCCGGACGAGGACCAGGATATAGAGACGTTTATCCGGCCGGTCCCGGCGGATGGTGGGACGATCATGGGTGGTATGTTCCCTTGATGCCATACATTGAACAGACTGTGGTGGCGAATACCGGCGATCCCAAGGCGCCGCTGAGCGCAGCGGTCAACCGGCCGGCGCGAACTGCCTTTATTCCCACGCATGCTTGTCCGTCCGACATCGGCATTCAGCGCAACGAGTGGGGCAGCGCAACATGGGCGCGAGTTCGGACAAACTACGTTGCTAACGCCGGCAATACCGTATACGGCCAGTCCGATGTCGGCGCTCCATGCCCGGGCACGACCACGCCAACAACCTGTTTGTCCGGCGGCGGACCACTCGTTCCAAATAAGGAGGGACGACTGTCCAGGATCACCGACGGCACCGCCAACACGCTGCTGATGGCTGAGATCAAAGTGCTGCCGGAGTTTGATCCAGGGAACTATCCGGGCGGTCCCGTAGGAACCTGGGGCGGGCCGCTGTCCGATACAACGACTGCGCTAGGCGGTCAAATCTTTACCGGGTGGGTGACGCCAAATTCGTCTGCGTCTGACGTAATCGGGAGGCAATGGCTGGCGCCCGAGATTTACTTACAGAACGGCATTCCCAATCCGACGCGCGCGCCGGGCAATGTACGAATCCCGCCCGATGCGGACCCCGAGCCGGCGAGATGGCAATACCAGGTCGCACGCAGCCACCATCAAGGCGGTGTGAACGCGTCGCGTTGCGATGCGTCGGTGAAATTCTACACCGAGAGCGTCGATCCCTACGTTTGGAACTGTCTTAGTTCGGCCGCTGGCGGCGAGACGTTTAACGACGTTCCGTGAGGTCGTTGACGGCGGGTTTTGCGATTGCGCGTCTCAATTATCGGTGGTTCTTCTCGATTCAATGGCGCAATTCGCCGGCCACCTTGTTGCTGCTGGCGGCATTTGGCCGCTCATTGCCGTGGCCGCTGTTGCGCAAAGCTCAGCCATTCGCTACGGCGACGCCGATGCGGAGCTAACCCTTGGCGAAGTGAGTCGGCGAACGCTGCAGGTTGTCCTGGCGCCACTCGACGCCGAAACCGGTCAGCCGCATCCGATTCCCTCCTCGTCGTCGCTTGTCGAGTTGCAGCCCCAAGTGCGATTGCAGACGCGCACTTTAGACTCGCCGCGGCGCGTTCCCGTCGGCGAGCTGTCCGTTGAAGTTCGGCCCGACCCGCTGACAATTGCGATCAAGGACTCGTCGGGCAAGGCGGTGCAGGAGTTGGTCTTTGACGAGACGGCGCGCAAGTTCACGTTTCAGGTCGCCGCCCCGGCGTTTGGTTTGGGCGAAGGGGCCCAGCAATTCGATCGCCGCGGCGCCAATTACTCCATGCGCGACGGCTGGGGCGCCTGGGATCGACCCACGCTCGGATCCTGGGTGGCTGTGCCGTTGGTCATAGGGACCGACGGCTGGGCGCTGTTCGTGCATCACCCCCTGGGGGAATTCGATCTCCGCGGTGAGACCGCTGCATTCACCGCTTGGGCCGACCAAGGCGACAAACCGCTCGTGGCGTATGTGATCGCGTGGCGAACCCCGGCGGAGATGCTCGCCGAATACGCCCGGCTTGTTGGCCGCTCCCCCATGCCGCCCCGTTGGGTGATGGGCTTCATGCAGTCGCACCGCACGCTGGCTGGACCGGACGAGGTGATGGAAGTTGCCCGCACGTTCCGCGAGAAGCGACTGCCGTGCGACGCGCTGATTTACTTGGGCACCGGGTACTGTCCCGCGGGATGGAACACGGGGCACGCCAGTCTCGATTTCAATCCGGCGACGTTCGACCGCCCCGCCGAGATGATGAACGCTCTGCACGACCTCCACTTCCGGATCGTGCTCCACAAGAACGCCCCGCCGCGTCGGCTGACGGGCGCGTCGGTGGAGCGGGTCGATGAAGACAGCGAACCCCGCGACGCCGCGCCGTCCCGCAGCCGTCGTCGCGCCAGCGACATTTCCGCCTACTGGGCGCGACACCGTGAGACCTTCGCCCTGGGCGTCGACGGCTGGTGGCCTGACGACGGCGACGAACTGTCGCACGAGTCGCGCATTGCCCGTCACCGCGCGTACTACGAAGGTCCGCTTCTGGATCGCCCCAACGTGCGTCCATGGAGCCTGCACCGCACGGGATACGCGGGAGTCGGCCGCTTCGGCGGGTGGATCTGGTCGGGCGACATCGACAGCCGGTGGGCGACGCTGGCCGCTCAAGTGTCGGTGGCACTGAACCACGGGCTCAGCCTGACGCCCTTTTGGGGCAGCGACATTGGCGGGTTTTACCCGACGCGGGAGCTCACCGGCGAGTTGTACGTTCGCTGGTTTCAGTTCGGCGCGTTTTGCCCGTCGTTTCGCGCCCACGGGCGGACCTGGCACCTCCGGCGTCCGTGGGGTTGGAACACCGGCGAGAGCGGTCCCGACGAGCACGAGGGGCGCGGGCCCGATGAAAGCGAGTTCCATAATGCCGCCGTCGAGCCAATCTGCCGCAAGTATTTGGAACTCCGCTATCAACTCCTGCCGTACAACTACACGCTGTGTCGCGAGGCGCATGAAGCAAACCTCCCATTGATGCGGGCGTTGTGGTTGCACTACCCAAATGACCAGCGGGCGGTGGCTCGCGGCGACGAGTACCTGTGGGGCCGCGACATTTTGGTGGCGCCCGTCGTTGAGCGCGGCGCGGTCGAGCGGTCTGTTTACCTGCCAAGGGGGGACGACTGGTACGACTTCTGGACTGGTCAACGACACGCCGGCGGCCAGGAGGTGGTGCGCCGCGTGGACCTTGAAACGATGCCGCTGTATGCCCGCGCCGGCGCCATTTTGCCGCTCGATCCGGTGCGGCAGTACACGTCGCAACCCGCGGCGGAACCGACGACGCTGCGCGTGTTTTCCGGTCGCGAGGGCGAGTTTCTCCTGTATGACGACGACGGTGAGAGCCTGACGTACCAGGAGGGCGGGTTCACGCGGACGCGCCTCGCCTGGTCGGACGCGCAGCGGACGCTCGTCCTGGAGCCGGCCGCATCGGAGGGGTCGCTGCCACCCGCGCCGCGCACGTTTGTCGTCGAGCTCATCCCCGGCGACGAGAAGCGAACCATCCGCTACGAAGGGCGGCGCATGGAAGTCGCATTTTGAGTATGCTGATTGGCTTCTGTGAACGAGTCACAAGGCCCATACTCCGCAGTTGGATCAATGCCGGAATCTCCTCCTCCGCCTCGTTCGCAAGGATCGCGCGCTGGCTTGTTTCTTGCCATCGTCGCCTTGGCACTGGGCGCCGCGGCATTCACGCTGCTGCCGAAAGACCATCGCCCGGCAGCTAATCCCGCCGCCGACAGGCAGCCGCCCCTAGTCGCTGCGGCGCCGGCCGAAAGGGCGCAGGATGAGGCAGCTCTGGTCGATGCTCCGCCTGCGTCCGTTGAGTCCGATTTGCCCTTGATCCCCTTCGTGGACGTGACGCAAGCGCTTGGCATCACGTTCGTGCAACGCGGCGGCGCCGCCGGAGAGAAGTTGCTGCCGGAGTCAGGCGGCTCGGGTTGTGCGCTCTTCGACTACGACAACGACGGCGATTGGGACTTGCTGTTCATTAGCGGTCGGGCCTGGCCGTGGGATGAACAGCCGCCTCCGCCTCCGCCGAGCACGCTGGCACTTTATCGCAACGACGGCGAGTCGTTCGCCGATGTGACCGACGAAGCGGGTTTGACGGCCGATTTCTACGGTCAGGGCCCCGCCGTCGGCGACGTCGACGGCGATGGCGACGACGACTTGTTCGTCACGGCGGTCGGCCTCAACCGGTTCTACCGCAATGACGGCGGGCGCTTCGCCGAAGTCGCCGCCGAGGTTGGCCTGTCCGGCAAGCCCGACGACTGGACGACCAGCGCCGGCTTCTTCGACTACGATCGCGACGGCGACCTCGACCTGTTTGTATGCAACTATATGCGGTGGAGTCGGGAGCTGGACGAAGCAGCGCCGATGCGCATCAAAGGGGCGGGGCGGTCGTACGCCACCCCGTCGAACTTCGAGGGCGTGAACAACTCTCTTTATCGCAACGACGGCGGACGCTTTACCGATGTGTCCGCGGAAGCGGGCATTCAGGTCGCCGACCCAGCGACGGGCAAACCGCTGGCCAAATCGCTCGCCGTGACGTTCGTCGACTTTGACGGAGACGGTTGGCTCGACGTGTTCGTCGCCAATGACGAGGTCCGGCACTTTCTCTATCGCAATCGCGGCGACGGCACATTTGAAGAAATCGGCGAGGACCGGGGATTTGCGTTCAATGCCGCCGGCGCCACGACAAGCGGTATGGGCGTCGACGCCGCGTGGACGTGGAACGACGAACGGCTCGCTGTCGCCGTCAGCAATTTTGCCGGCGAGATGACCGAGTTCTACGTGACGCAGGAGGGCGAGCCGGCGTACTTCGCCGACGAAGCTGCGGCTCGGGGCGTCGGCAAGCCATCCTACAAGTCGCTGACGTTTGGTCTGCTCTTCGACGATCTCGATCTCGACGGTCGCGTCGAACTCGTTCACGCCAACGGACATTTGGAGGAAACGGTCAACGAAGTGACGCCGGACGAGCACTACGCGCAGCCGACGCAGGTCTTCTGGAATTCCGGTCAGGACAATCCGGAGCTCTTTGTGGAGCTTCCGAGGGCAAACCTTGGCGACTTGGCCAAGCCCATCGTCGGCCGCGGCTTGGCATCCGGCGATCTGGACGGCGACGGTGACCTAGACCTGGTGCTAACGCAAGTCGGCGGACCGCCGCTGGTGGCGCGCAACGACCAGTCGACGCGCCGTCACTGGCTGCGCGTGCGACTGCAGGGGCCTGTCGGCAACCCGCACGCCATCGGCGCGGTGGTCGAGCTGCATGCCGGCGGCGTGACGCAGCGCCGCACGCTCATGCCCTCGCGGAGCTATCTCTCGTACTGCGAACCGGTCGTCACGTTTGGTCTTGGTGACGCAGCGACGGTTGAACGGCTCGTCGTCACCTGGCCCGACGGCGTCGTGCAGGAGGTCGCCGCCCCGGCCGTCGATCAAGTCGTCACGATCCAGCCGCCGGTGACGTCGTTTTCGGCTCTGGCCAATCGTGGCAAAGCCATGCTTGAAAACGGCGAGTTCGAACCGGCGGTCCAGGTCTTGCAAGAGGCGCTTGCGGTGCGACCCGCGTCGCGCGCCGTCCGCCGCAACCTCGTGCGCGCGTACCTCATGAGCAACCGACCGGCGGAGGCGATCGCGGCGCTGAACCAACTTGGCGACGAGTCGCCGACGCCTGACGCCGGCAGCGCATATTTGCGCGGTCTGGCGGAGTTGCGGCAAACGGACTTTTCGAGCGCGGCGGAGAGTTTTTCGCAAGCGGTTAAGCGAGATCCTAACGACGCCACACTGCGATTTCAGTGGGCACTCGCATTGCTGGGACTCAACCGCGCCGACGAAGCCCGCGCGCAATTCGAGAAAACCGTTGAATTGGACCCGCTTCACGGAGCCGCCCAATATCAATTGGCCGCGCTTGCTCGAAAAAGCGGCGATCAGGATGCATACGGACGTTATATGCGCGACTATTTGCGGATTCGCGATCTGCGGGGCGCGGTGAACGCTGCGGCCCTGGAAGCTTGCCGATATACGGTTGCGGAAGCTCCCGAATTGTCGGCGGTTCAGCCGGCCGTGCTAGCTTCGCCGGTCGCCTTTACGACGTCTGATCTGCCAATTGACGGCGCCGACGGGCTGGCCGTGTCCGCCCTGGGCGTCACGGGCGTCGAGGATTCCGGTCGCTATCGCATCGCCGCCGTTGCGGAGAATGGTGAGCTCTTGTCGGCGGAATTCGACGCCGAGGGACGACTGCGCCAAACGGCCCGTCGCTCGACGCCGATTGGCGCCGTCGGTCCCGAGGCCGTGCTTCGCGTTGCCAACGCGCTGGTTGATCCGCAAGACGCAGGAAATCCGCAGGGAGATCAGCCGGAGATTGCCATCGTCACACCTAGCCGCTCGTGGCTCGTCCGCAAGCGCGGACCCGACGTCTTCGAAGATCTGACCGCGACGGCGAAACTGGAAGGAGCCGCCGGCGTCGCCGCCCAATGGGTCGACGTCGAGCACGACGGCGACGTCGATCTCTGCGTCGCCGGTCCGGCGGGACTGCAGCTCTGGCGCAACAACGGCGATGGCACGTTTGCCAACATGACCGCGGACTACGGCTTGGAATCAGCGCCGCCAAGCGCCGCGATCGCCGCGGCCGACTTCGACGGCATGAATTTGGGCGTTGATCTCGTGCTCGCAGGGTCCGAGGGCGCGACGCTGATGCGGAATCAGCTTGCCGGCAAGTTCGCACGAGACGCCGAGACCGCCGCCGCGTGGCCAGCGGCAACACGGTTGCTCGTCGACGATTTCAATAATGACGGACGCCCCGACGTCGTTTTCCTGCGCGCTGGCGCGGCGACCTTGCTCATCACCGGCGGCGATCAGCGGCAAGAGATTCCGCTGGCGATCGCCGACCTTGATGCCGCGACCACGATCGACGTGGATAACGACGGCTGGCTCGACGTGATCGTCGCCGGCGATGGGAAAACATGGCTGCTTCGAAACTTAAACGGGCTTTTTGGCGAATCTCCCCCGCCATTGGCGTTTCCGGCTGCGGGTCGGGTCCGGCAACTCCTGGACCTCGACGCCGACGGCGACGGCGACACGGATTTGGTCATCGTCGGGGGCGATGGGCGACTCCGCGTGCTTCGAAACGATTCGCCATCGGCTAGTCGTCAATTAAAACTTGCAATCAATTCGTATGTGGGCCATCCCAGCTCCATCGGCGTGCGCGTCCAGGTGCGCGCCAAAGACTTGCTTGTTTCGCGATGGACGCAGCGCGAGCTGCCGATTGAGATCGGCATGGGCGCTCACGACATAGCGGACTCCGTACAAACGCTCTGGCCCAACGGAATCGCCAAGAATGAGATCGGCGTGCGCGTCGGGCGGGCGCCGTTGCGGATTTCGATCATCGAGTTTATCCGCACGGACTCGTGTCCGTTTTTGTACGCATTTCAGGACGGCAGGTGGGCGTTTCTTAACGATTTGCTTGGCGCGGCGCCGCTCAATGTCGTTGTGGCCCGCGGCGTACTCATGTCGGGCGACCCGGATGAGGCCGTCATACTGGGCCCCGCGGAGCGATTCCGCGACGGCGCCGCCGCCGCCCGGCTGCGCGTGACTTCCGAGTTAAGAGAGGTGATCTACATCGACCAATTGCGGCTCTTAGCGGTTGATCATCCGGCGGGCACGATGCTCTTTTCTCGCGACCGCGTGGCGCCTATCGGCATTGACGGTCCGCAGTTCTTGCTTGGTCACGATTCCATAGGGCTGCAGAGCGCGCTCGGCTCTGACGGCGTCGACCGCACCGCGGCGCTCGCCGCAGAGGATGGGAGGTTCGCTCCGCCGGGTCGCGTGTTGCCGCCGCCAGTCGTTGGGTTCACGGAGCCGCTCGCGCTCGAACTTGATTTTGGCCCGCTTCGCTCGACCGACGAATTGTTGCTGGCGCTCACGGGCTGGTTTCGCTTCGGGAGTTCGTCGGCCAACATTGCGTCCTCGCAGCGCAGCGACCTCCAAGTCATCTGGCCCCGCCTCGAAGCCCTCGGCGCCGACGGGCAGTGGCGCCTTGTGGAGGAGGTCGTCGGTCTGCCCGCCGGCAATACCAAGACGATTGTCTGCGACCTGCGGGGCAAGCTGCCGGATGATGTCAAGAAGTTGCGTTTGACCACGTCGTTCGAGGTCCGCTGGGATCGCATCGACTTGGTTCGCGCGGCCGACGAAGCGCAACTCCGCGTCGCTGCTGCGGAGCCAACAACGGCGGAGCTCGCTTGGCACGGTTTCTGCGAATTGCGCCCAAAAAACGATGACGAGCCGCAATCACCAAATCTGGATCGCATGGCCGATCGACCGCTCTGGCTCAACACCGTAGCCGGCTGGTGCACGCGCTACGGCGAGATAGCGCCGCTCGTGACGGAGGCCGACGGCGAGTTGGCCATCCTCAACTCTGGGGATGGCGTGACGCTGATTTTTCCGTCGGCCGACTTGCCGCCGGAGGATCAAGGGCGGACGCGGACTCTCGTCTTGGCCACCCATGGCTGGATCAAGGCCGCTGACCCCAATTCCGAGCCTGATCTCCAGGTGTGGCCGTTCCCCGGCAGCGGCGCTCCTTTTGCCGAGGAACAACCAATGAATGACTGGCAATTGCAGTACAATACGCGATGGGTGCCGGGCGATCGATTTCTTGGCCGGTGACGGCCTGCGTGTTGCCGGCTGCCTGGATCTCTCGTTGGCTTTGAGAAAAAGGCGCGATCACGGCGCCATTTTCTTGACATTATATGCCATGTCACTAAACTGGGCCTCGTAGCGCGGCCTAAGAAATCGCCATGCCCGCCCTCTTCTCATACATGCCGCCAATGATTTTGCGCCTTGTGGCGCCCGGGTTCTCTGCTGCCCGGCCTGCGCTGGCTGCATTCAAATTCTTGGCGATCGTCGTTTCGACTCAGGCGGCGCTTGCTTCGTCGGCCCGTGCGACCTGCGGAGATTGGCTTGCCCACCCCGGCGAAACCCACGTCGCCGGCGCGCAGTCGCCGCTCAACAAACCATCGGCGTCCAGCACAACTCCGACGGAAACGGCCAGTCGAGCGCCATCGACTCCTGAGCCGCGACCCTGCAACGGTCCGTTTTGTGGACGCGCGCCGATTCCACCTGCGGCGCCAACTCCCATTCAGAGTCTCCCGGGTCACGATCAACTCGGACACCTCATCGGCGCTTTGTTCGGCGATCTTGCCGAGCACGAGGAGGCCCTTACGTCGGCAGTCGACGTAGCGCCTCGCTCCGGCTTCGTGCGCCCCATTGAGCACCCGCCGCGCGCCTAGGTTCAGCGCTCACGCTGCGCCCGCAGCGCGATGCGAGAAGCCGGCCGCCTGCACATCGCGCCCATCTGCGCGAATCAGCGCGCAACTCGCCGACGAAGCCTCGCACGTCGCTTAGGAACGGGCCGCGTCTGCTTCCATTAGCCCGGCCGCATGCTCCGCCGTCAGCGCACATGCGCCCCGTCGAGTCGCCCCCCAAAACACATTTCCGCGCGCCCTCCATGATTGACGGACGTCCTTCCGATCAGGCCTCTGCAATTCCCGCACGGGGAAAGTATGCGCGCGCCGTTGGTCCGCGGCTGCGAAAGCTGCTGTATTTCATTTTCGCGCTGGCGGCGCTGCTCGGCGCCAACTCGGCGTACTTAGCCGCGGTCACGTTCGTGGAATGGTCCACGGGCCGCACCTATCAGAACTACTTTTACCAGTACATGTTCCTGGGCCACCTGGTCTTAGGACTGTTGCTCATCGCGCCGTTTGTGATCTTCGGATTCATTCACATGGCGGCGTCGCGCAAGCGACGCAACCGCCGGGCGGTCAAGATCGGTTACGCGCTGTTCGCCACGTCGATTGCCGTGTTGGTCACCGGGGTGCTGCTGATGCGCGTCGGCGGATTTGATCTCCGCCAGCCGCTCACGCGGAACACCGTGTACTGGCTCCATGTCGCATGCCCGTTCGTGGCCGCGTGGTTGTACTGGCTGCATCGACTGGCCGGACCGCGCATCAAGTGGCGCGTCGGACTCGGCTTCGCCGGCCTTGTCGCGGCGGTCGTGGCTGGCATGGTGTGGTTTCATGCTCAGGATCCGCGCAACTGGTACGCGGTCGGCCCTGAGTCCGGCGTCAAATACTTCGAGCCATCGCTGGCCCGCACGTCGTCCGGCAACTTCATCCCTGCCGCGGCGCTCATGAATGACCAGTACTGTCGCAAGTGCCATGCCGATGCACATGCTCAGTGGAGCGAAAGCGTTCATCGATTCAGCTCGTTCAACAATCCGCCGTATTTGGCAAGCGTCACCGAGACGCGCGAGGTGGCCCTCAAGCGCGACGGCAATGTGCAAGCCTCGCGGTGGTGCGCCGGCTGTCACGATCCGGCGCCGTTCTTCAGTGGAGCGTTCGACGATCCCAAGTTTGACACGATCAGCCACGCGACGGCGCACGCCGGCATCACCTGCACCGTCTGCCACGCCATCACGCACGTCAATAGCACACGAGGGAACGCCGACTATACGATCGAGGAACCGCTCCACTATCCCTTCGCCTTCAGCGACAACGCGACGCTGCAATGGATCAACAACCAGCTCGTTAAAGCCAAGCCGGCGTTTCACAAACGGACGTTTCTCAAGGACTTTCACCGGTCGGCCGAATTCTGCTCGACTTGCCATAAGGTGTCCCTGCCGTTGGCGCTCAATCACTACAAGGAATTCCTCCGCGGACAGAATCACTACGACCCGTTCTTGTTGAGCGGCGTCTCGGGCCATGGCGCCCGCAGCTTCTATTACCCGCCGAAGTCGGAGCCGAGCTGCGCGGGCTGCCACATGCCGCTGAAGCCGTCGGCGGACTTCGGCGCCCGCCTGTTCGCCGGGGCCGCCGAGCTAAGCATCCACGACCACCTGTTCCCCGCTGCGAACACGGGGATTGCCTGGCTGCGACAGCGACCCGACGTCGTCGAGGCCCACCAGCAGTTTCTCAAAGACGTCGTCCGCGTCGACGTCTTCGGTCTCCGCGAAGGCGGCGAAATCGACGGTCGGCTGATTGCCCCGCTGCGACCGACGACGCCGACGCTGGAGCCAGGAAAGAAGTACCTGCTCGAGACGGTGATTCGCACGCTCAAGCTCGGGCACCTCTTCACCCAAGGAACGGTCGACTCCAACGAGGTTTGGCTGGATGTGACCGTGACCTCAGGCGATCGCGTGATCGGCCGCAGCGGCGGACTCGATCTCGAGCGCGGCAATGAGGTCGACCCGTGGGCGCACTTCGTGAACGTGTTCATGCTCGACAAGGATGGGAATCGCATCGACCGCCGCAATCCCCAAGACATCTTCACGCCGCTTTACAATCACCAGATCCCACCCGGCGCCGGGCAAACGGTGCACTACGAATTGACCTTGCCCGAGAATCTGGAGGCGCCGGTCGACGTTGAGGTGAGGCTGCAGTACCGCAAGTTTGATCAGCGGTACATGGATTTCGTCGCCCGCAGCAATGCCAAGCTGGGGCAGTCCATTCGCGGCCAGATCACGAATCAGGCGTACTCCAACAAGCTCCCGGTGACCACGCTCGCCGTTGACCGCGTGACATTCAACGTGGCGGGGCTCAACGCCGACATTCGCAATCCCGAGCGCGATATTCCGGCATGGCAGCGCTGGAACGACTTTGGCATCGGGTTACTGCTCAAAGGCAAGGCGGAACTGCGGCAAGCGGAGGAAGCGTTCCAAGAGGTCGAGAAGCTCGATCGCTGGGACGGTCCGATGAATTTGGCCCGCACGTATCTCGCCGAAGGCCGGCTCGATGAGGCCGTGGCGGCATTGGCCCGAGCTCGAGCGTATGACCAGACCGAGGGCTTTCCTCGTTGGACTTGGGCGTGGTTGAGCGGCGACGTCAATCGCCAGCAGGGTCGTCTTGAGGAGGCCATCGTCAATCTCCGAAGCGTGCTTGAAGACCGAACTGAGGAGATGATCAGCCGCGGCTTCGATTTCAGCTACGACTACGAGGTGATCAACGTGCTGGGGCAGACCCAGTTCGACCTGGGTCGGCTCCGCGCTCGTCAAGGCCGCATGGACGAAGCCCGCGAGGCGTGGCGGCAAGCCGTCGCCTCCTTTGAGAGAACGCTCGCCATCGACGCGGAAAACGTGGCGGCCCATCACAACTTGCAGCTCCTGTACGCAGAGTTGGGCGACGCAGCACGGGCTGCCGAGCACGAGCGGCTCCACCTCCGCTTCAAACCGGACGACAACGCGCAAGGCCGGGCCGAACGTCTGGCCCGCGAACGATATCCGGCGGCGAACCACGCGGCGGAAGCTGTGGTGAAGTATCCGCTCCAACGTTCCGGGGCGCCGGGACTAAGCAACGCCGACGCGGCGACGGAGACGGCAGTCGACGCCATTGACGAAGGTTCGCCGCCCGACAAATCGCCGTCGCATAACGCGGCGGCCAACTGGCGCCAACTCCAATCGCCAAACGACCCTCTTGCTCAATTCGAGTCGCTCCGATGACGCTCGACTCCGCCAACCCGAATGACGACTTCGATCCCGACACCGATGAGCGGGACGACGCCGTCATTGCACGTGCGCTTCGCTGGTCCCTGGCCGGGCTGGCGATCGTCGGCGTCATTGTGGGCGTCATTTTGTACTCTGCCTGGCCCAAGCCCATCGTGGAGGCCGGTCACGAGACAAAGCTGGCCGAGGTTGCGGTGCGCAATACGCAAAGCAACGCTGCGCCGCGCGTCACTTTTACAAATGTCACCGACCGGGCGGGCGTCAAGTTCCGCCACGAGAACGCCGCCCGTGGAGAAAAGCTACTGCCCGAGACCATGGGCGGCGGATGCGCTTTCCTCGATTTCGATGGCGACGGCGATCAGGATTTGCTGCTAGTCAACGGGCTACGTCGCTGGCCGTGGGACCGCGACGACAACGACGGCGGCGACGCCGAGGCCACGGCCGCCCTCTACCGCAACGACGGCTCCGGCAAATTCGACGACGTGACGGCCGGCTCCGGGCTCGACGCGCCGATGTACGGCATGGGCGTGGCGGTGGGCGACTACGACAACGACGGCCGCGTCGACGTATTTCTTTCCGCGGTTGGCGCCAACCGCCTGTTTCACAACGAAGGAGACGGCAGATTCGCCGACGTCACGGAGGCCGCGGGCGTGGGCGGCGACAAGGATCAATGGAGCACGAGTTGCGGATGGTTCGACTACGACAACGACGGCGACCTCGATCTGTTCGTCTGCAACTACGTCACCTGGTCCCGCGAGTACGACGCGGGCCAGAACTTCCAACTCACCGGCGGTGGGCGGGCTTATGGACGGCCGCAGAATTTCGAGGGCGCATTGCCCTACCTCTATCGCAACGACGGCGACGGCCGCTTCGCCGAGGTCTCCAAGGAAGCTGGCCTGCAGGTTCGCAACCCCAATACGGGCGTCCCGATGGCAAAGTCCCTGGGCGTCGTCTTCGAGGACGTCGACCTCGACGGCTGGATCGACATCATCGTCGCCAACGACACCGTCCAAAATTTTCTGTTCCACAATGAGGGCGACGGCACGTTTCGCGAGATCGGCGCCGTTACAGGCATTGCCTTCGACATGAACGGCAATGCCCGCGGAGCCATGGGCATCGACGCCGCCCGGTTCCGCGAAGACGACTCACTCGGCGTGGCCATCGCCAACTTCGCCAATGAGATGACCGCGCTGTATGTCACCTACGGCAACCTCATGCAGTTCATGGACGAGGCGATTTCCACCGGCGTCGGGCCCAACTCGCGGCTGGAGCTCAAGTTCGGTCTCTTCTTCTGGGATTACGACCTCGACGGCAGACTCGACATGTTTACGGCCAACGGTCACCTCGAGGAAGACATCAACCGTGTGCAGCCGAGCCAACACTACGCCCAGCCGCCGCACCTCTTCTGGAACTGCGGCGCCAGCCAAAACACGGAATTTCTTCCCGTGTCCGCCCAGCACTGCGGCGAGGACATGATGAAGCCGATCGTCGGGCGCGGCGCGGCATACGCCGACGTCGACAACGACGGCGACCTTGACGTGCTGATCACAGGCATTGCCGAGCGGGCGCGGATGCTGCGGAATGATCAAGAGCAGCAGCATCACTGGCTACGGCTGAAGCTTACCGGCGTGAACTGCAACCGCGACGCCATCGGTGCGATGGTGGACGTGGAGCTCAAGAACCGCGTTCTTCGTCGCCAGGTCTCGCCGACGCGGAGCTATCTCTCCCAAGTCGAGCTGCCCGTGAGTTTGGGTCTCGGCGACGAGAGCGAGGTCCGCCGCGTGACGATCCGCTGGCCCGATGGCTCGAAGCAGGACGTGGACGTCAAGGAAGTTGACCGCTTGTATGAAGTCACGCAATCGTCCGACGCTTCTCAGGAAGTGGCGCACCATGACAACCGGTAAGCCGCCATCACGCGGGTTTACGCTCGTCGAGGTGCTGGTCGTGATCGCCATCATCGGCGCGTTGGCGGCGCTGTTGTTGCCGGCCGTTCAAGCAGCGCGCGAAGCGGCGCGGCGGGCGCAGTGTAAGAACAACCTGCGGCAGATCGGCGTGGCGATTCACAATCACGTCAACTCGTTCAGCGTCTTTCCCACGGGCGGTGCAGACGTTTATCCGAAAATCGAGAACTATGTGCAGAGCGGCCGGCCCTACGGCCCCGCCAAGCAAGGGCTCGGCTGGGCCTATCAGATCTTGCCCTACCTCGAGCAAGTCGCCGTGCGACGACTCGTCAAGCAAGTGGAACTTCAGGCCGCGGTCATACCGCTCTACGTCTGCCCGTCGCGACGTTCCGTGTCGGAGGCCCAAGTGGGCGCCGCCAACCTCGGCGGAAAGCAAGTTTTTTTGATCGATTACGCCGCCGCGCAGCCTTGTACCGACGAGTGCCCGCCCGGCAGCCCGGGCTGCCCCGACCCGACGCCGCGCTACAACCCTCGCGACTCAACGCCTCTTAGCCTGGTCAACTACGAATTGAATTGGCCGTCGATTTGGGGCGGCAGAAACATGAGCTATCGGCAGCAGGATCACTACCAAGTGTATGACGGCGTCATCGTTCGCTCGCCGTGGCGTCGAAATGATCCTCTGTTCACACATGGCGTACCAGGCGGCGGCGAATTCCTGAACGGCCTCTCCGGGCCGACGTCGTTTGCCAAGATCACTGACGGAACCAGCCACACATTCTTGCTCGGCGAGAAGTACGTTCGATCTGACATGTACCAAGGGGGGGGCTCCTCGGACGACCATGGTTGGAGCGAAGGATGGGATACCGACGTGATTCGCTCAACCTGTTTCCAGCCCTATCCGGACAGCGAGGGATTCCAATTTGAAACCTTGGGGCCCGACGACATCTTCGGACGCGAGAAGGACGTCGTGTACTTCGGGTCGGCCCATCCCGGCGGGTTTCATGGCATTTACGCCGATGCGTCCGTCCAGACATTGAGCTACGACGTCGACGTCGTTCTGTTCAACTCAATCGCCACGCGGGCCGGCGAGGAGTCGACCGACGAGTAATCCTCATCAATGAACCTGTCAATCCGCCCGCGCGGGCGGGTCACTCTTCCATACATCACCTTGAAGTACTCATGAGCAGCACCATCAACCACGCCAAGAGGAGTCGCATCATGAAATCGCATCGGCAACGTGAGCCAGGCGATCGCCAACGACGCACAGATCGCTTTCTACGCAGCAAGCTGCGAAGCGTCGGGCTCGTGGGCCTGGGGTTGGGCCTGTTCGCCACATGCGGCGCGAAGATTGCCGCCGCCCAGCCGACCGTTGCCAGACTATGGGATGAGCAGCTGCTCCATGCGATCAGCCTCGACACGGCGCGGCCGACAGTTCACGCCCGGAATCTGTTCTACCTCTCCACGGCGATGTACGACGCCTGGGCGGCGTATGACGCAACGGCGGCACAATACGCACATCACGAGAAAG
>JBIOVA010000031.1:0-9464 GCA_044867485.1 Lacipirellulaceae bacterium
GAGACGCGGTACTTCCGCGCTACCGCGTCGTTGCCCATCCCGCCATCGAAGTCCGCCAACACCCGCTCCCGTAGGTCGCATGAATACGCGCGCATGCGTCAGCCCTCCTTTCAGAGAGCCAAACTACCCCATCCCCAAAGCTAGCAGAATAGCAACCGGTAAGTTGCTCTAGCCGCGACGCGGCAGCGGAGCGCGTCGGGCGACGAGCTCGCGACGCTTGATCGGTTGTTCGAGGCGGAGGCGAGCGCCCCAGTGAAAGAAGTCGCAGCGGCGAGCTTACGGCGGGTCAAATAGAGCCACGCGCATATGACTTCCCCCCTCCCAGCCTTCCTCACAAGGACGAGGCGCGTGCCCTGCAGCTATGCCTCGCTCGTTGGCGCCAGAGCGTCGGCCGGATCGCGCAGCCGGTAGCCGATGCCTCGCACCGTTTGCACCAGGTCGGCGAACGGGCCCAGCTTCTTCCGCAACGCTCGGATGTGCACGTCGATCGTCCGCTCCAGCACCAGGGCGTCATCGCCCAACGCCACGTCGATCAGCTCGGCCCGCGAAAACGCCCGGCCCGGCTGCCGCACCAGCGCGGTGAGCAGGCCGAACTCGCTGGGGGTGAGGTCGAGCGCCTTGTCGCCCGCGGTCGCCCGGTGGCGGCGGCGGTCGATCATCACGCCCTGGCTGACCAGGATGTCGCGGTCGGCGCTGCCCTGCTGTTTGCGCCGCAAGAGGGCGTTGATCCGCTGCAGCAACACCTTCACGCTGAACGGCTTGGTCACGTAATCGTCGGCGCCCACGGAGAAGCCCACCAGCTCGTCGGACTCCTCGGCCCGCGCGGTGAGCATGAGCACCAGCACGTTGTGCGTGGCGGGGTCGGCCCGCAACAGCCGGCACACCTCGAGCCCCTCGATCATCGGCAACATGAGGTCGAGGATCACGAGGTCGGGGCAGCGCAGCCGGATTTCGCGCAGGCCTTGCTGGCCGTCCACGGCCACTTGCGTCTCGAATCCTTCCTGAGTGAGGTTGTAGTCCAGCACCTCGGCCAGCGAGGCGTCGTCCTCGACGATCAGGATGCGAGCTTTAGCCATGCTTTTGCGTCGCTGCGATTCCGTCGTCGAGCCGAGATCCGCCGCCTCCGGGAGGCGCGCGCGGTAAGTCTCGGCAAAACGATCACTCGTGCGACGATCCTCGATGGTCGTAGTCATGTTAGAGAGCTGCGTCGTCGTGACGGTGTCGGGCGATCTCGCCGTCCACCAGGTAGATAACGTCCTCGGAAATGTTCGTCGCGTGGTCGGCGATTCGCTCGACGTGCCGCGAGGCGGAGTAGAAGTGGAACGCCGGCTCAATTTCCTGGGGGTTCTCTTGCACCAAATCGTACAGATCGGAAATGAGCTGGCGGTTGAGCTCGTCGACGACGTCGTCGCGAAGGCACACCTCACGGGCGGCGTTCACATCGAGCCGCACGAAGGCGTCGAGCGAGTCGCGGACCATCGACAGCGCGGACTCGACCATCTGATCGAGGTGGGCCGGCATGCGGAACTCGGGGTAGAGCGCCAGGCTATGGGTCCGTTCGGAGATGTTCACTGCCAGGTCGGCGATCCGCTCCAGGTCGCTGTTGATCTTGAGCACGGTGGCCACGCGGCGCAGATCGACGGCCACCGGTTGGTGCAAGGCGAGAATCTTGAGGCACTCCTCCTCGATCTCGACTTCGCGATAGTTGACGGTTTCTTCGCTGGCGATCACTTCCTGCGCGATGTCGACGCGCAGCTCGCGGAGCGATTGCGCGGCGCGGAACACCATCTGCTCAACCAACGACGACTGGCTGAGCAGGTTTTGTTCGAGAGCTTCGAGATCGCGTTGCAGGTGGATGGACATGGGAGATTAACCGCCAAGGACGCCAAGCACCAAAACCGACTGGAATGGACAGGATAACAGGATTTCCAAGATGAACAGGATGACAATTGACGTCAGCATTCGATCCTGTTGATCTTGGAAATCCTGTTATCCTGTCAGTTCAGCGATCCAACAATTCATGCTTTTGCTTTGGCGCTCTTGGCGGTTATCCGACTTAACCGAACCGCCCCGTAATGTATTCTTCCGTTTGCTTCTGCCGCGGCTTGGTAAATAGGTCGGTGGTGGCGCCCGCTTCCACGAGGTGGCCCTCGTAGAAGAAGGCCGTCTGGTCGGAGACGCGGGCCGCTTGCTGCATATTGTGCGTGACGATCACGATCGTGTAGGCGTCCTTGAGCTGGAAGATCAGGTCCTCGATGTGGGCCGTGCTCTTGGGGTCGAGCGCCGAGGCGGGCTCGTCCATGAGCAGCACGTCAGGATCGGTCGCCAGCGCCCGGGCGATGCACAGCCGCTGCTGCTGGCCGCCCGAGAGCTGCAGCGCGGACTGGTCGAGTCGATCGGACGCTTCGCTCCACAGCGCCGCCTGGCGGAGGGATTTCTCGACGATCTCGTCGAGCGCCGCGCGATTCCGCACGCCGGCCACGCGGGGGCCGTACGCCACGTTGTCGTAAATCGACTTAGGAAACGGGTTCGACTTCTGAAAGACCATCCCCACGCGCTTGCGGAGCTGGACGACGTCGGTCCGCGGTCGGTAGATGTCTTCGCCATCGAGCAGGATCTCACCCTCAATACGGGTCCCCTCGATCATGTCGTTCATGCGATTGAGGCATCGCAGGAACGTGCTCTTGCCGCATCCCGACGGGCCGATGAGCGCGGTCACGCAGTTCTGCGGCACCGACAGCGACACGTCATGCAGGGCCTGGTGCTGGCTGTAGAAAAAGTTGACGCCCGCGGCGACGACCTTCTGCGGCCGCTCCAACATGTCGTCGACCGTTCGCATGTCGGGCGCCGTTTCGTATCGCGGCGTCGCCAGACGCGGCGGCAAGGGTTGCATGGCGTGAGGAGGCAACGTGACTTCAGTCATGATTTTGGCGAATCGTGGCATAGCCGTCATCAGGACATCCGGTGTCGCGATCGGCGATCTCGGGAGATTTCTTGGCCGCCGACTCCCCGGCGACCGCGCCTCACGTGTCGTCCTACCAGCGAATTCGTCGGCCGAACCTCTGTCGCATAAACACTGCGGTCGCGCTCAAGGCCACCAGCACGGCCAGCAGCACGACGATGCCGGCCGCGGCCACGTGGTGGAAGTCGTCATTGGCCTCTTCAGTCCATTTATAAATCGCCAGGGGCAGTGCGGTAAATCGGTCATTGACGCCTTGCGGCAGAAACATGACGAACCCGGCCGCGCCGATCGCCACCAGCGGCGCCGCTTCGCCAAGCGCCCGAGCCAGCGCGAGGATCACGCCGGTGAGAATGCCCGGCAATGCCGCCGGCAGAAGCTGGTGCCACACGGTTTGCCACCGCGTGGCGCCCAAGGCGTAGGAGGCCTGACGAATGGTGCTGGGGACGGCCCGCAATGCTTCCTGCGACGCGAGGATGACGATCGGCAGCACGACCAGCGTGAGGGTGAGCGCCCCGGCGAGCACGCCGGCGCCCATCGCCATCGCGCGGACGAACAGCCCCAAGCCCAGGATGCCGTAGACGATCGACGGCACGCCGGCCAGATTGGCGATGTTCGTCTGCACGAGCGAACGCCAGCGACTTTGCTGGGCGTATTCTTCGAGATAGATGGCGGCGCCCACGCCGATCGGCACGCTGAACAACGTGGTGAGCAGCATGAGATACAAGCTGCCCACGAGCGCCGCCAGCACGCCGGCCTTCTGGGGATCGAGCTGCGAGTCGAAGCTTACGAGAAACTGCCAGTCGAGCCAGCCCCACGCCCAACGACCGACTTGCACGAGCAGCACCAGGAGCACGCCCAGGCTGAGGAACGTGCAACCCGCGCAGGCCCAGGCAAAGGCCGTCGAGGCGGCCTTCGCATAGGGGCGGCTGGCTTGCTGAACGACGGACGTCATTCGTACTTCTCACGCATGTGCTTGAGAATCCACTGGGCGAGCACGTTCAGGGCAAGCGTGGTCAAGAACAGCGTCAAGCCCACGGCAAAAATCGTCTGGTAAGCCAGGGTGTGCCGCGGCGTGTCGCCCTTGGTCGTTTCAACAATGAAGGCGGTCATCGTCTGGTTGGTCACGAGCGGATCGAGCGTAATCTGCGGCCGCTTGCCCATGGCCAGGGCCACCGCCATCGTTTCGCCGACGGCGCGGGCAATGGCCAGCAGGAAGGACGCCATGATGCCGCTGAGCGCCGCGGGGACGACCACGCCCACCGTCACGTCGAGCTTGGTGGCGCCCAGGGCGTACGCGCCTTCCCGCAGCGAGCGCGGGACAGATCGCAGCACGTCCTCGCTCAGCGACACGATCATCGGCAGGATCATGATCGCCACGACGATGCTGGCGTTGGCAGAGTTGAAGATGTCGGCCCGCGGGAACGCCGCGCGGATCATCGGCGAAACGAACACAATCGCCAGATAGCCGAACACCACCGACGGGATGCCGGCGAGGATCTCCAGGAGCGGCTTCACAATGTCGCGGATCGTCGGCGTGGCGTATTCGCTCAGGTAAATGGCCGCGCCGAGGCCCACCGGAATGGCGATGATCGCCGACCCCGCGGCCACGAGAAACGTGCCGCAGAGCAGTGGCCAGATGCCAAATCTGCCGGGGTTGGCGCGGGGCTCCCACACGGTCCCCAAGTAGAAGTCGAAGACCGACACTGCCCGAAAGAACTGCAGCGATTCGTAGAGCAGAATCGCCACAATCCCGAGCGTCGTCAGCACACTCACCGCGGCGCACAGCCGTAAAGCGACGCCCATCACGTCGTCGACCCAACGTCGCTGGCCGCGGCGGGGGACAAGCGTGGCCGACGGGTTGGCGCTTGATGCTGCGGACATAGAGGAGAATGGCGACGCCTGGAGCGATCGTGGGTGCGCGGTTTCAATTCGACGCGGTCGCACCGGCGGACTTCAAGGCCGCGTCGAGCGTGTCGCGACTCTGCTGGGCAATCTCGTCGGTTACGGCGACATAGCCGACTCGCTGGGCCAGCTCGCCGGCATGATCAAGGTAGAACTCCAGGAATTTCTGCACTCCGGGACGGGTCAATGCGTCGGTGCGAACGTAGATGTACAACGGGCGCGCCAGGGGATGGTACGTGCCGTCACGGACCTTCTCAGGATCGGGCAGCACGGGTCCTTCGCCCGCGTCGATCGACAACAGCTTGAGCTTGTCGGTGTTCTCGGCGTAGTAGCCGTAGCCGAAGTAGCCCAACGCACCCTTGTCGCCAGCCACGCCTTGCACGAGCGCGTTGTCGTTCTCGCTGGGCGAGTAGTCCTGCCGGCAGCTGCCTTCTTCGCCGTTGATGACTTCGGTGAAGTAGTCGAATGTGCCTGAGTCTGGCCCGGGGCCGTAGAGCTTGAACGGCTCATCCGGCCAATCGGGGTCGACGTCGTTCCACTTCATGACCGAGTCCTGGCTTTCCTTGCGCCAGATGGTTTTGAGCTGCTCGGTTGTGAGCGAGTCGCACCAGTCGTTTTGCGGGTTGACGACGACGGAAAGGCCGTCAAACGCGATCTGCAATTCGATGAAGTCGATGCCGGCCTTTTTGCACGCGGCCGCTTCTTCCGGTTTGATCGCCCGCGAGGCATCGCAGACGTCGATTTCGCCCGCGGCGAACTTCTTGAACCCGCCCCCCGTGCCGGACTGGCCGACCACGACGTTGATCGACGGCTCGACTTCGTTGAGCTTCTCGGCCACGGCGGCCGAGAGCAAGAAGACGGTGCTGGAGCCGTCGACGCTCACCACTTCGGTGCGGCCGCAGCCCGATGCTAGCACCAGCGCGCACACCGCCGCCAACCCCGCCGCAGCCGTGCGCCGCGAGATACCTGTCCTTGCCATGATCGAACTACCCCGTGCGCTCAGAATTGACGCTTCCAGCGTTCCGGAAGAACCCAGAGTCTACGGGGGGAATATGAAGGAAAGGTTAAGGATTCGTGAATCCGCCACCGGAGGCCGAGGTCTGGCGGAAATCGCAATCCTCCGCCAGGAAGTGAGGGACCCTCCCGCCCACGGGCGAGCCCGAGGAGCCTTCGATCATCCGAGGGACTTATGATCATCTATGGACGAAAACCCTTGAAAAACGGGCCTTTGCCTGTCACACACATTGTGATCATCTATGGGCGCTGCGAGCAGTTCCAGCCGCCGATTGTTCGTCTCTCGTCGCCGCAAGTCCTACTCCCCCGCCAGGGGGAGCCGCACGGAAAAAGTGCTCCCCCGCTGGAGCTCGCTTTGGACGCTCACGCTGCCCCCCATGGCCTGGCACAGGTGCTTGACGATCGACAGCCCCAGGCCCGTGCCGCCGAGCTCTCGGGATCTCGCTTTGTCGACTCGGTAAAACCGCTCGAACAGCCGCTCGTGGTGCTCGGCGGGAATGCCGACGCCGGTGTCGGTCACGTCGATGTCGGCAAACTGCCCATTGGGCCGGCAGCGAACCGACACCCGGCCGCCGGGGGCCGTGTACTTCACGGCGTTGTCGATGAGGTTGCTGAGGATCTGCCGCAGCGCCTCCTCGTCGGCGTGGACGCGCACGGCGGCGTCGGTGCAAAGGTTCTCCAAGACCAGCTCGCGAGAGACGGCTTGCGGTTCGTAGTCGGCGATGCAGCGCCGCGCGACCCGGGCGACCGAGACGTCCGCCAGGTCGAGCGCCATCTGGCCGGACTCGATCCGCGCCAGGCTCAGCATGTCGAGGATTAGTTCCTGCAGCCGGGCCGCCTGTTCGTCGATGCGGGTGAGGAACCGCTCGCAGTGAGCCGGGTCGTTGCGGGCGCCGCCGAGCAAAGTTTCGGTGTACGCGCGGATCGAACTGAGCGGCGTCTTCAGCTCGTGCGACACGTTGGCGATGAACTGGTGCCGCATGCGCTCCAGCCGCTTCAACTCGCTGACGTCGCGAAGCACGAGGACCACGCCCGGCGGTGGCTCGCCAGGCAGCGGCGTGGCGAGCACGTCGAACGTGCGCGGCGACCCCACCCGCCAATTCATCTCGCAGGTGGCGAGCTTGCCCGAGCGAATCGCCCGCTGCACCGCCTCGCGCAGCTCGTGGCTGCGCACGGCTTCGAGCAATGGCAATCCCTCGACTTTGTCCGGGCGAAACCCCAACAGTCGGCCGGCGGAGGCGTTGGCGAACAGCACATGCTCGCTGCGATCCACCGCAATGACGCTCTCGGTCATGCCTTCGAGGACCGTGGCCTGGGTTTGGCTCGTGCTGCGGAGCTGCCGTTCGCCGCGGGCCAGGCGCTGGCTGGCCTCGCTGAGGGCGCGGGCAATGGCTCCCAAGTCGTCGGGGGCGAGCGACTGAAAGGCCAACCGATGGTCGTACCGGCCTGCCGTCAGTGCGTCGGCCGCGGCGGCCAAAGGTCGCAGGGGCGCCGTGGCTTGGGCCGTGACCAGCACCGCCAGGGCCGCCGCCGAGAGCGCCGCCAGCGCGCCGATCGCCGCGAGCCAGCGGTTGAGCCCCACGACTTCGGCGTCGATTTCCGCCGTGGGAAACGACGCCCGCACGACGCCGAGCGGCGATTCCTCCCCATCGACCCGCACCGCCTGATACCGCTGTCGATTGCCGTCCGTGGGACTGACGCGGCGATCGGCGCCGACGCCGCGGCGCATTGCCTCGGTGAACTCCGGCCGCGTGTCGTGGCGCTCCATCGCCTCGACTGCCTCAAGGTCGACCTGGCTGGAATCGGCCAAGACGCGGCCGTCGCGGTCAATGAGCGTCAGCCGCACTCGGCCTTGCTCGCCAATTTGCCGCACGACGGCTTGCGCGTCGACGCTCGGAAGATCGGACCACTCGCGGGCCAGCAACTGGGCCGCCGCAACGGCCGTGGTCTGGAGCCGCTGGTCCAGCTCCCGCGTCAGCAGCGATTCGTACGTCCGCGATACAAACGCCGTCAGAACGAGAATCGCCGTGAGAATGAGCGCCGCGTACGCGGCGACAAGTCGCCAGAACAGCCCGGCGCGGCGGGCCGGTCGCGGCAATTCGCGTTGTTCAAGGGCGGCGGACAACGGTCAGCGGAACTTGGAGCCGGAGCGACGCACGAAAACCGGTACACAACGCACCCATCGGACCACACGATCGCCGCGCAGACAAGGTCCGGCGCCATTCAGAACGTTAGCCGCGACGCGAAGTCCGCGCAGCGGAGCGCACCCAGCCTCACGTGTACCGCACGTCGCGGAACTGCGGCTCGAAGAACGCCGGTAGCAGGCCATCGACCCGCAGCAATCCGGCGCGCGTCAACTCGACGCGGTTGCCCGCGATTCTTGCGTAACCGTCATCGACGTACTCGTCCCACGCGGACCGCCACTCGTCGAGAATGTCGACGCCAAACTTGTCGGCAAAGTATCCACCGTCGAGATCGCCTCGCTTAAGCTGCAGAATCAGCTCGCGGATCAGCGCCTGCCGCGGCGTGATCCGCATCGCCCGATTGAGCGGCAACCGCCCGGCTTCCAACTCGCCGCAGTACTGGTCCCACTCGGCGAAGTTCTGGTAGTGCACGCCCGAAACGTGGCCGAAGCTGGCGATGCCGGTGGCCAACAGGTCGCTCCCCCGCCACAGGTTGTCGCGATAGCTGAAGTTTACCCGCTCGGGATGGCGAACCATCGTGTACGCGCTCGACACGGCGTACCCCGCGTCGGCAAACTGATCGAACGCGTAGTCGACCCACGCCCTCTTGGTCGGCCAGTCGGCCACAGGCGTCTCGATCTGGTTGCCCAGAATGTCCTTCGAGTACACCGTGTTGAACGGCAGCTCCATTTGGTAGATGGTGACGCTGTCGGGCTCCAGTTCCACAGCCCGACGCACCGCGTCGCGCCACTTGTCGTCTGTGTCGCCGACCATGCCGGCGATGAGGTCGATGTTCACATTGGGGAAATTCGCCGCGCGAATCCACGGCCAGGCGCGGTAGATTTCCCCCGACTCGTGGGCCCGGCCGTTTTCACGCAGAATCGCATCGTCGAAGTGCTCGACGCCCAGGCTGAGCCGCGTGACGCCCAAGTCGCGAAGAGCGTGCACCTTCGGCTCGCTGAGCGTGCCGGGTTCGCACTCGAACGTCACCTCTTCTGCTTTGTCCCAGCGGATGTTGGCCTGCAGGCGGTCGACCAGCCGGCGCAGCTGCTTCTCGCTGAGGAACGACGGCGTGCCGCCGCCGAAGTACACAAACCGAAACGGCCGACCGCCCATCACGGGCAACCGGCTGACCAGTTCAATCTCTTTCGAAAGAGCCGCTAGATAGCGCTCGACCTCTTCCGAGTTCTTGTCGGTGAAGACTTTGAAGTAACAAAACTTGCACCGCTTGCGGCAAAAGGGAGTGTGCAAATAGAGCCCGAGCGGCACGTCGGCCGGCGGAGATTCCATCGCCCCGCGGACCGCGTCCAGCTCTTCGGCACTCCAGGCCGAAAACGGCGGGTAGTTGCTGATAAAGTAACTACCGACTTCAGTTTTGGTCGCGCTAGTTGTCATTGTTCGTT
>JBIOVA010000032.1:0-25843 GCA_044867485.1 Lacipirellulaceae bacterium
CGGCGTGATGTTCGTCGCTTCCTGCGCCTCGCCCTGCAGCCGCATCTCCTCGTCCGTCGGCTCGGCGGGCATCGCCACGAGCAGTTCCTTCTGCTTGGCCGTTAGCTTGTCGATCGCCTCCTGCCGCAACGTGAGCAACAGCCCCGGCTTGAGGTCGTCAAGCTCCTTCATGGTCGCCGCAATCTTCGCCTCCAACTCTTCCTGCTCTGCCAGGCGGATCATGAACCCCTGGACCGAGGGCATCGACCGCTCGCCATACTCCCGCCACAGCCGGGCCCCTTCGGCCCAAGCGCTCTTCCACAGCGACGCTTGCATGCCCTCTTCCTGGATCGCCTCGGCAAAGCTCATCTGCGACCGCGCCGGCGAGTCGTAGAATGTCACCGGGTTCTTGGTCCCCAGCGGCTGGTGCTTATCGACGATCGCGCTGATCGCCGCCTCGTACCATTCCTTCGACACCAGCCAGTTGTCGCGCTGGGCCATCGGCACGTCGGCCGCGTGCAGATCCTCGTCCTTCTTGAACAGCGTCCGATACAGCGTGTGTTCGTCCGCCCGCCCCACCTTGTTGCCGCAGAACCAGCCCAGGTCGTCGAGCAGCGTTGGGTTGTCCCGCAGGTGCTCGATGCCCTCTTCGAGGTACTTGATCCCCTGCTTGACGTAGTAGAACCGGTCCCGCACCGCGTCGAGCTCCACCGACACGTTGTACGACAAGTTCCACGCCTGGTACTGCCACACCTTGACGAAGTACGGCTGCAGCCGAGCAAGCTGCTCGAGCGTGGCCCGGAATGCGGTCCAGTCTTCGACCTTTTTGTATTCGTTGGCCTTGTTCCACAGCATGGTCACCGCCATGCCGCGCAGGCCAAGCGTGGCCATGCGGATCGTCTCGCTGGCCGGGTCGATGGCTCCCAGATCGGCCTGCCCCAGCTTCGCTTCGCTCCGCAACTGGGAAAGCTTGCCGCCAGGCTCGTCCGGTTGCCCAGGCTCGCCACGGGTCGACGGCGCACCGAGCCAGGCCATCGGAAACAACAACAGCACAAATGCCGCCAGATAAGCGATCTTTCGGTAGACGCCTTGATTCATCTCGCGACCTCTCGGGTCCGCAACAAGTAGTACCCCAGCACCGACAGCGCTACGACGAACCCCAGACAGGTGGTCACATCTTGCAGCACGCGGTCCCACGGCACATTGTATCCGTCCGCCGCGTAGGTGACCGTGCTGAACGCCGAGAAGTCCGGTAGGCACTGGCCCACCGCCCACATGATCGGCCGCGACACGAACTTGTCGAACCCTGTGACGAGCGTCGTGAGGATGCCCTCGTCCATCTTCACCATCACGTTTGACTGATTGGCGATCCGCACGATCGACTCCGCGGGCCCGCCGCCGTAAGAGCGCCCCTCGGCAATCTCTAGGAACTTCTCGCGATAGAAGCCCAAGATGATGAATCCGGTTGTGAACAGCATCGCCACGGGTCCGCTTACCAGCGTGCTGATCGTTACGCCCACGGCGATCACGATGACCGCCTGCACCCAGATGCTGGCGTACACCTTCGCGTAGCTGGCCAGCGGCGAGCCGTCGGATTTGCGGAGATAGGCGTCCGCCTGGGCGAAGCCGAAGTATTGGCCCCGCTCCAAGCACTTCACGTGGACTTCGACTTTGCCGTCCTTGACCAGATCGTCGTAAAGTGAAATCTCGCCAGTCTTCGATTTCAGCTCCGGCTCGATTTCGTATTCCGCAACCTGCGCGTCGAGCGCCTGAAACGGTAATGGTTCGCTCATCAACCCGGTGTCGGGATTCTTGACTTGGATCGCACCGCTGATCGCCTGGCCGATGACGCCCTTATGCGTGCGGAACACCTCGACGGTGAGCGCCAACGGCAGGCCGTCGGGGAATTTCGATTCGTCGACGCCGTCAAACGTCCAAATCGCCGTGGCCGGCGTGTTGCCGTCGATAAAGCTGCGATACGTCCACTCGTTGCCGACGCTGATGCCCGAGTTCTTTGCCTGGCCATTGCGGTCGACAAATCGCAGCTTGCCGTACTGCGGCACACGGGCCCGGATATATCCCACCGGGCCGCTCACCACGAAGCCGTCGCCCTGGGCGGTCACGTTGTGCGTGTGGCCGTTCATCAGCGCGGCCTCGCCCAGGCCGTCGGCGTCGATCGTCACGTCGTGGTAGTGGCCGGAATCCGTGGTCGTTCGTCCGACGCGGCCGATTATTTCGCCGTTCTCGACGATATTCTCCAGGCTCGAAGTCTCGACGCGGTGCGTATGCTCGAGTGATCGCACGACGAAGATGTAACTGAACACGCCCATGACCGCCAATAGCGCGGTCGCGACGATCGTGAACCCGATAATTCGGCCCAGGATGATCTCGCTGGCGTGGACCGGCTTAGTGACCACCGTGTAAATTGTCTTGCTCTTGAAATCCGCCGGCAGGCTGAACGCACTGAGCACCAGCGCGATGAGCAGCACCAGGTAGGTCGTGGCGGTGAGCACGAAGCTTAGGTACAGCCGCGCGGGTTTCTGCGTATTGGCGTCGAGAAACCAGTTGGCGAACATCAGGATGATCAGGTACACGGCCAGCGCCACAATCACCCGTCGGCGCCAGGCTTCCTTCATCGCCAGCCGGGCCAGCGCCCACACCCGCCGCGGCGAGGTCATGAACAACTCGCCGATGCCGCCGACCACGGTGCGGTACACGTAGTCGCCGCCGGCAAGCAGTCCCCGCCGGCTGGCCGCCACGGCAAAGCCGACGACGAGCGCCGCCAGCATCAGGCAGAGAAACACCAGCAGAAACCGCGGCAGCGCGCCCATCACGTCGCGCGGGCCGCCATACAGCAGCCACTGGAAATACGGCAGAACTTCTTGTTCGAGAACCATCGCCGGCCGAAAGAATCAGGGATCAGGAGTCAGAATTCAATCATCGCCGTTAGCCGCGACGCGAAGTCCGCAAAGCGGAGCGCGTGCCTCGCGAACATTCGCGGCCAACCTCACTTCACGCCGGCCCGCCGCCCGGGCCGCGCCTCGCTGTCTTGCACAATCTCCAGGAACAGCTCTTCGAGCGTCGTCGTCGGGTTGCCCAGCTCGACCAGTTCGCCCTGATGCCGGGCGATCACGCTGCGAATCTCGTTCTGGCAGTCCGCCGACAGGTTCCGCGCCCGAATCTGCGTCACGTCCGCCACCCGTAGCAACTCGTCGACGCGGCCCAGCTCCTTTAACTCGCCCTGGTGCAGAATGGCGATCCGGTCGCACACGTCCTGCACGTCGGCCAGCAGGTGGCTGCACATGACGATCGTTTTCCCCTCGCCCTTCAGCCGCAGGATCATGTCCTTCATTTCCCGCGTGCCAATGGGGTCGAGGCCGCTTGTGGGCTCATCGAGCAGGATCAGCTCGGGGTCGTTGATCAGCGCCTGGGCCAGGCCGATCCGCCGCGTCATGCCCTTGGAGTATTCCTGGAGCTGCCGCTTGCGGGCCCGGTCGAGCCCCACCAGCTTGATCAGCGAATCAACTCGCTCCCGCCGCACCTCGGCCGGCATGTCGAACAGCCGGGCGTAGAAGTCGAGCGTCTCCTCGGCTGTGAGGAACCGGTACAGGTACGACTCCTCCGGCAAGTACCCCAGTCGTTCGTTCTTTTTCACGTCCGTGGCGGGCTTGTTGAACACCAGGGCCTCGCCCTCGGTGGGGAAGAGCAGCCCCAACACGAGCTTGATCGTGGTGGTCTTTCCCGATCCGTTGGGCCCCAGCAGGCCGAACACCTCGCCGCGGTGCACTTCCAGGTCGAGAGCCTTGAGGGCGCGCACCTTTTGCCGCCCCCAGAAGTCGCGGTACACCTTCGTCAGCGCCCGCGTTTGGAGAACAGTTTCTTCGCTCATCGGTCGCCCGTCAGCAATTCGTGGATAAGGTCAGAAAGAATGGCCCGCGGGGCCGCGGCGACGCGCACTTAGGGGCGCACACCATCGCATCACGTTGGTACGAAGCTTCTCCCTGGCGGGTTCGCCCTGGGAAATAAGACGCGCCGCTCACCGGCCGCCAATTCGCTCCAAGTGAATAGCCGAGTATAAGTTGCGGCCAATGCATCGGCAAGGATGGGCGGCTCGCCGAGGCCTGGGTGGCATGCCCTCGTCCGCGTGGGTATGTCGAAGCGCCGAAAAAACATGGCCACGAGGACCAGGCCATGACGCCCCGCCATTGCTTATCGGGCCGCCGGGCGCCATGCCCACGGCCCGGCGTGGGCATGTTTGGCCCGATCAAGCATGGCCACTCAAAGCCGCGGCCATGGCGCCCAAGTGTCACCGGCTCGCCACCGGCAACGCCGTCCCGGGCAGCGGAATGAACCGATACTGCAGCGAATCCACCGTGGCGCGCCCCACCCCGCCCAAGGCGATTGTCACCCGGCACGCTGCCCCCGCCGGGGCTGCACGCACGAACCGAAACGGCGTCCACATCGCCGCGGACGCCACGCGGACCGCCGACTCCTCCCCGCCGATCGAGTCGAACACCAGCAGCGGATCGGCCGACCCGATCGGCTGCTCCGCGACGCGCACCCAGCCGGCGATCTCGACGACGTGCCCGGCGGGGATTTCCACCGGCGGGGAGGTCACCCACACCGGCGGCGCCGCCACCGCCGGCGGCGCCCCGGCCGCCCGGCTCAGCCGCGCTTCCAGTTCCAAACAGTGAACCCCGTCGTGCGGCCCGTTGGGCGTCAGCCGCACCGCACCGTCGATGCCCGCGGGCGACCGCTCCGACCGTTGCCACCCGCTGGCCAGGAGCGCTTCGAGGTTCTCAAAATCCCCCGCTGGCCACAGTGCGAACCGGGCATTGGACCCCGTCGTGGCGATGCCCACCCGCGCCACATCGGCGAGCGTCGCCCAATCGGCTGTCAACGGACTCGACCCGGGTTGCCGATCCGGCCAAATTGCCGCGAACACGCGCTCCTGCAATTCGTCGAGCACCCCATCCGCCTCCGCCGCGCGGGCGAACGCCGTCGCGTAGTCTTGCCCGCGGAGCGTTTGGTGGATCGCCGTCAGCGCCGCATCGACGCGCGCCAAATCGCGCTCCGCGCCCACGGCCTCAAGCGCCGCCTGCGGCAGGACCCGCGCCGACTGCTCGGCCTGCTGCCTGCCGAGCGCCGCCAACTCGACCCGCGCTTGCGCCGCCCGCGCGGCATATTGCCGCAGGTATCGCTCGACATGCGAAAAAGCGTAGCCGTCCTCCGTGAGCAGCAAGAACGCGTCGTCCGGCAGTTCGTCGACCGTCACGCTCAACCCGCCGGTGATCCGCCGCGTTTCGACCCGCCGCGGCCCGGCCACCGACAACACATACGCGTCGCACGACTCCGGCACGCCGGGCAACACCAGCGATACCGGCCCCGCCGCAGGGGCGCCCGACGCAGCGCCATCCCACCGCATCGGCACGACCAGGTGCGAGCGCTCCACCGTGAGCACCATCGCCGTGAGATCATGCCGCGAGCTCTTCGCCGCCGTGACCGCCTTGCCGCCGGCCAACCACGGCTCGACCATGCCCAACCGCAGATTGGTCAGCTCCAACGCCAGCGCTCGCATCCGCGTCTGCGGATCGGTCGCCGCGAGGCTCGCCTCGGATTGAAAATAGAATCCGCGCGGCCAAGCTCCGAAGGTCGCCACCGTGGCCTGCGCGAGATGCCGGTACGACGCGGTGGGCGCCCCCGGCGCCCCGCCCCGCAGCGCCGCCAGTTGCGACCGCGCGTGATTCGACGCGTGCGTGTCGACCGTCGCCCACAGCGCCGCTCCCGGCCGCGCCAGCCGCCGTTGCTGATTCAACCACGCCGCGTATTCCAACCATGAGGCCGTGGACCCCAATGTCGGCCGGCCCAACGCCATCACCTCCGCAATGCGGCTCGCCTCGCGCGGCATCGCCAGCGGCCGCAGCACCTTGGGCCGGACGGCGACGCGCTCGCGAAGTTCGACGGCGCGGGCCCACGCATCCGCCATCGCGACATCGGCGTCGGCCGCCAGCTCGCCCAAATCCCACGCCAACACCGGCGCGTAGTCATCGCCCAAGCCGCCGGCTTGCAGCGCTTCGATCGACGGCGGCGGGCAAACCAGCCACATCCCCAGCCGATTGGCTTCCGCCAGTTCACGCTCATTGGGCAGTCGGCCCATCCCCACCGCATCGAAGCCAATCCGCTGCAGCACTTCCAACGGCTCGCCTTGCCACTGGATAATTCGCGGGAGCGCCGGCGGATCGCCCCGTGGCGGCGCAGCGCCACTTGCGGGAGCTTCTGCCGACCAGACGGCGGCTAACTCGACCGCCGACGGCGGCTGCGCCGCATCCGCCTCGCGATCCGAACGCAACGGCCCATAGAGCGAAATCTTGTCGACCCACAGCTCGGTGGTCCCTTTGCCGCTGGGGGCCAGAATCACCAGCTCTG
Organism: Lacipirellulaceae bacterium; assembly: GCA_044867485.1. Lineage (GTDB taxonomy): Bacteria > Planctomycetota > Planctomycetia > Pirellulales > Lacipirellulaceae > Lacipirellula. Next base: position 6,406 of record JBIOVA010000032.1, read on the forward strand.
TCACGTAGGCCTCGCGCGTGTCGATGGCCGGCCCCAGCTGCGTTCGCGCCACGCGCGCCTGCCGTTCGAGCGCTAATCGCAAACCATCGAGCTTCAGCTCAACCCATTCGCCGCCGCCGACGGGTTGGCCCGATCGCACCAGGAGCGTCCGCCGCTGGCCGGTCTTCTCGTCGATCGACCGCGGCAGCACGACCGTCGCCGCCAACTGCATCCCGGGCCAGTTGCACCACGCCACCGCTTCGAGCCGCAGCTCGTCGATCACCGTCGCCGCAGGGAGCGGATAGGCGAGGGGCGCCGAATTTCCGGCGGGGATTGTCAGCGTCAGATGCTCGCTCTGGCTGAACTGCCCGTTGCCGACGCCGACCTCCTGCCGCACCAACTGGACGCCCAGCTCCGCGGCCAGCAGTCGAAACGCCGGCCGCCCGCCGTCCATGGTGTCCAGCAGCGCCGGCGCAGGAGCGTCTGGGGCCGCGCCGGCCGCGCGCAGGACGGCGATCAGGGCCACGACGGGCGCAATGAGCCAGCGATTGAGAAACGCCATCGGCGCGCGATCGCGAGAAACGAGAAACCAGATCGCCCCATCCGTGAAGCCGCGCGTGCCGCCGCTTCGCACGTTGCGTCGACGCAACGTGGGCCGGAGCCCGGCGCAAGCCACCCTAAGTCGGGCTTGTATCAGAGTTTCCGCACAACGGCCAGGGCGTCGCGTGGAATCCTTGCCACATCGGGCCCTGTTCCCGCATTTCGTGGCGCCAAACAGTTGCAGCGTTGCAAGTCATTTCTTTACAATGAGTTGCGGTAGCGTGCCCATGCTAGCCTGGCCGGTTCGGAACGGATCGTGCCTCTAGGCATGGCTCCATTGCCCCCCTGGAGACGCACCATGAGCCACTCGCCCGAATCGACCGCCGCCGCCCAAGACCTCGCCCCCGCCGACCTGATGCGCCTGTCCGACGCCATCCACGGCCTGCCGGAGCCCTATGTTCTGCAACTGGCCCCGCTGGTCGACGCCGTGGTCGAGAGCACCAAGCGTCGCCGCCGGATTCTCACCCTGGTTCAAGACGCTCTCAGCCAGTTGCGGCTCGACATGAAATACCTCATGTTCGATCTTGAAGCGACCCGCCGCGAACGCGACGAGTATCGGTTAAAATTGGAAGAGTAAGGCGCCGCCCCCTGCCGTCCGCCGTGTGCCAGTGCGGACCACCAAGGCGGCAGGCCCCAGTTTTCGCGGCCCAGCGCCCCCAACCGGAACAGAAGTCCCTTGTGCGCGATGGCCGCCACACTCACGAGTGAGCAACTCGCGCAGCGCGCGATCGACGTCGGCGTGCTTACCGACCTCGATCTCCAGGTGATCTGGGGCGAGTACGGCACGCGCAATGTCGACATCGAGCAGTTCAAAGGCGAGCTCGTCCGCCGCGGGCTGCTCACCAACTACCAGCTCGACCGGCTGCTGGAAAACTATCGCACCGGCTTCTTCTACGGCGACTACAAGGTGCAGTACTGCGTTGGCGCCGGCACCTTCGCCCGCGTGTTCCGCGCCACGCACAAGGACACCGGACAGCTCTTTGCCGTGAAAGTGCTCCGCAGCCGGTACAGCCGCGCGGGCAACGACGACAAACGCGACCTCTTCCGCCGCGAGGGCGAGCTCGGCGCCGAGCTCAAGCATCCCAATATCGTCGCCATCCACGAGGTCATGTCGAAGGGGCCGCTCAACTACATCGTCATGGACTTTGTCGAAGGGCAGAATCTCCGTGACTTCTACAAAGTCCGCGGCAAGTTCGCCCCGCTCGAGGCCACGCGTATCGCCATCGATATGATGGCAGGGCTCAACTATGCCTTCCAGAAGGGCATCACGCACCGCGACCTTAAGATGTCGAACGTCATCCTCTCCAGCGATGGCGACGCCAAGCTGCTCGACTTCGGCCTGGCCGGCAACGAAGAAGACGCCGACGGCGACCTCTCGAACCCCCGCACGATCGACTACGCCGGCCTCGAACGGGCCACCGGCGTCCGCAAGGACGACACCCGCAGCGACATCTTTTTCTCCGGCTGCATCTACTACCAACTCCTTTGCGGCCGCCCCGCGCTGGCCGAAACGCGCGAACGATCCCAGCGGCTCAGCAAGACCCGGTTCCAGGACATCAAGCCCGTTCTGGAAGTCGTGCCGACGACCCCGCTGCCGCTGGCCCGCGTGGTGACGAAGGCCCTCGAACTCGACCCAGCCCGCCGTTACCAGACTCCCGGCGAGATGCTCGCCGACCTCAAGCTCGCCGTCAAACGAATTGGCGAGGCCAAAGACGGCGCTGTTGTCGAAGACGCCCCGGCCCTCGAAGGTCACGACGACCAAGGCCAGCCGCGCAAGCTGATGATCGTCGAAAGCGATCAAAAGATGCAGGACCTGTTCCGCGAATTATTTAAGAAGCAGGGCTACCGCGTGCTGGTCACCGTCGACCCCGATCGCCTATTTCAGCGCCTCTACGACGACGCAAAAGCCGCCGACGTGCTGCTCATTAGCTCTGGCCGCTTGGGGCGTCCCGCGCTTGAGGCGTTCAACCGCCTCGGCCAGGAAGGCCGCCTCAAGCACTTGCCCGCGGTGCTGCTCTTGGGCGACCAGCACGGCGGTTGGATGAAGGAGGCCGTCGGCGACGCCCGCCGCAACGTCGTCAAGATGCCGCTCAAGAGCCGCGAGCTTCGCGAGTGCGTGCTCCGCGTCCTTGCGGCGAAGTAAGCCGCACCGCCAGCGCCCCTCAACTGCAGCCTCCAATCGCTTGCCTCTTCGAGGCGCAGTCGCGGCCAAATGCGCAAAAAAACTTGCGGCGGAGTAGGCGTCGGCAAACCGGAAGCGGACTTGCGCCTCGGCAATCGCCGGATGCTCGTCCACACGCGCGAATTGTTCACGGGCATTCTTGCGAGGCAGCGCGCTCGCGCGCCTCGCGCCTCGTGCGACGAATGCCGATGAGCGAAGCTGTCGCCAAGCCTCCCCATGTAAAAAGGCTGAAGGGCTCCGGCACGGCGCCGCCATTGGAACCGGTCGAATCATGGAGTGCGAAATTCAACGGCGTACGATCCTCTTCAGTCCAGAGGCTCCATCCAAAGCCATGCGAGATTGCGGAATCGAGTCCAGCAGTTGCCTCAGTCCAACGGAACGTGGAGAGCGCGCCAGCGTTTAATGTGCTGAACCAATAGGGCGTTGCTCCGGCCAGCGCAATCGCGCCAAAGGAAGCATCGAACTGGTACGCACGTTCGTCGTCAACATTGACGCCCGTATCAATGACAGAGGCGGTGACGGGAATGTTGGCGAGAACAGCGCCAGGAAGTCCGCCGCCATCGGCGTAAAAGATGAGGTTAAAATCCCACGTATCTCCGGTGTCGAGCGGATCAGGCGAAAACATTGTCCCGTACCATGTTGCCCGATCGACAATGGCGGCAGCTCCTAAGACAAACTTCCCCGCCAATTGCTGGGAGGATTGCGAAAACGCTCCCTCGTCGAGCGCCGCTGGGTTCCACGGGTTCTCTAACACGATGCTGGCGTTCGCCAAGTCAGCAAACCCAATCGCCAGGACCAGTCCTGAGGCGATGGCTGCGCCGATCTTGCATATTCGTTTGAGGACTCTAGACATTTATGGCGTTCCTATTGGGGACCAGTCATGGGGACATCGAGCTCGCTCACTCGCTGCATGACGCTCGTCTGAGTAATAGTGGCGGGAGTCATTCGATGAAATGACGAATCCCGTTCCCGTTTCTCATCAACTAGCCATTCTTGGAACGGCGTGACATTTGAGTGCTTGTTCAAAAGACGCGGAGGGCCGGCTACGGCGTGTGTCGGAGGCTCCTGGCGGAGCTACGGCGGATCCCGGATGCCAACCCTCCGCGTTGTTGAGGACGTCGCGCCGAGGATTTGAAGTCCAATCGGCGGCGAGATTGTTAGAAGAAAGTTGCTCGCCTCAGCGGCCCCGGTCGTTAGCCAAGCGGCGGCCCGGGCGACGTGCGACGATCACTGCCACGCCTGCCAGGCCGCCCCACACAAGCAGACTCCACGGTTCGGGAACCGCGTCACTTGCGGCTACGCCGAACTGCTCGGCAGCATCGGCGACTTTGTAAATGTTTTCGCCGGCATTATGAAGGTACAGTGCATCCCCGACCGGATCGTAGAACATGTTGGACCAGTAGCCGAACAGCGGCGCGCCCGTGAAATCGATACTTGTCGCGGTGCGCAGCCCCGTTCCCAGGTCGAGCACGTTGCTTACGAACAACGTGTCGTACGAGTCCCCGGTAAACAAATGACCGTTAATTAGAAACGCAAAGCCCAGCGTGTCTTCCGCGAAGGTCCACGTATCAACGACATTCAGGTTTTGATCCATGCGGTTGAGCTGCCAGACGTCGCCGGTTTCCTGCTTGCCGAACACATACAGCCCGGTCGAGTCTTGCAGCCAATTGACGCCGCTGAAGCCGCCCCAGTTGAACGTGTGCTGGGCATTGATTCCCCCCATATCGGGAATCGAACCGCTCGCTTCCTGCGCTCCTGTCGTCGCGTCCCAACGGCCGACGTGCGCGCCAACGTTGTTATTGGTCCGTGCAAAGAGATTTCCGTTGTTGGCGGCAAAATAAGTCCCGAAATAGCTGCCGGGCGACAAGTTGATCGCGCCGCTCGAGACCCCCGCTTCGAACGCCGCCGCGTTACTGTATTCTGTAATCGCAGGCTCGCCGCTGTACCCATTTCGCGAGTAGAACTTGCCGGTCGCAGGGTCGGTCGACATGCTGAAGAAGGGATTCCCTGCGGAACGAACGGCGGTCGCTGTAATTGAGGCGAACGCATTCGGGCTTACAGAAGCAAGCCCCGCAAGCAAGAGTGCGAGAAAGGCGTGTGTGACCCAACGGCTCATGGTAGCTCCTGTCTCAAGTGGCTCAATGGGGCGTGAATGCGAAACTTGCTGCGATGCAGCGCCGTGGACCATCCGCCCCCAGGGCGACGCGCCGCCACATTGTGGGGACCGGCGCGGGCGCTGCACGAGTTGTTGTTGCCCACACCGACGTAACTGCCCCGCGGCGTCCGTCCTCACCAGAAACTTGAGAAATTGTCTTCCATCGCGCAAACTTCTTCGTACCACGATTGCGGATTCGCGGACTTGCCGCATTTTTGCCAGGTCACAGTTTTCTCGGTGACAAGGTGCTCCCCGCCGCAGCGCAATGGTCAGGGAGATTGCGCGCCAGATGGTTTCGCCCTCAAATCGCGACGCCGACCAGTTGCTCCGCCGCGCCGCGGCTGGCGACGGCGCCGCGCGCGATCAGGTATGGAACCGCTTCCGCCCGCGGCTGCGGCGCATGGTCGCCCTGCGCATCGACCGCCGCATCTCCGCGCGCGTCGACCCGTCGGACGTGGTCCAGGAGGCCCTGGCGATCGCGCACCAGCGGCTGCCGGAGTATCTCGCCGATCCCCAGATGGCGTTTTATCCGTGGCTGAGGCGGATCGCCTGGGATCGCCTGCTCACGGCATACCGCACGCACGTCGGCGCCGAGCGGCGGAGCGTCCTCCGGGAGCGACCGCCCGTGTTGGGCCTCAGCGGCGATTCCGTCGCCACCCTCGCCCAAGCGTTTGCCGCCAGCAGCTACGCGCCCAATCGACGGGCGATTCGCGCCGAATTGCACCTTCGCGTCATCGACGCCCTGGGGCAGCTCAAGCCCCATGACCGCGAGATGCTCGTCCTGCGCCACCTCGAACAACTGCCCGTCCCGGAAGTTGCCGCAGTGCTCGGCGTGAGTCAGACTGCAGTCACCTCACGCCATCTGCGCGCATTGCAACGACTCCGCGCACTGCTTCGCGACGAGTTCGAAGACAACTAGCTTCGATGGATTCACGGAAATACTCCCGCACGCAGCAGTCGTTCGCCGACGGCGACGCGCGCCTCGAAGCAATCGTCGAAGCCGCGGTGGATGATTTGGCCGCCGGCGTCGACGTCGACGTCGAGACGCTCGCGGCGGCCCATCCGGAATACGCCGATCGGCTCCGTGAGCTGCTCCCGATGGTGCTGACCATGGCCGATCTCGGCGGCGCCATGCAGGTCTCCGATTCACTGGCGGGCCCCCTCGACGGCCACGGGGGCGAACGCAAACTCGGCGACTTCCGCGTCATCCGCGAGCTGGGCCGCGGCGGCATGGGAACGGTCTTTGAGGCCGAGCAACTTTCGATGGGGCGTCGCGTCGCGCTCAAGGTCTTGCCGTTCGCCGCGCTGGCCGATGAGAACGCCCTCAAACGTTTCCGCAACGAGGTCCGCGCCGCGGCCGCGCTCGATCATCCGCATATCGTCTCGGTATATTCCGTGGGCGAAGAACGCGGCGTTCACTACTACGCCATGCAGCTCATCCGCGGGCAGACGCTGGCGGATTGGATTCGCGATCAAGTCGAAGAGCGCACAATCGGCGTAACCGTGAGCGAAGGCGCCGTCGCCTCCGCCGCGACATTACCGACTACCGGGGTCCACTCCGGCACGACTCCTGGTAAACACCGCGACTGGGGACGATTTCGCATGGTCGCCCGCTTGGGCGTCCAGGCGGCTGAAGCGCTGCAGCACGCCCACGACCAGGGCGTCTTGCATCGCGACATCAAACCCAGCAACCTGCTGCTCGACGCCCACGGCGACCTGTTCATTGCCGACTTCGGCCTGGCTCGTATCGAGGCCGACGCCGGCCTCACGACCACGGGCGACCTCATCGGCACCTTGCGCTACATGGCGCCCGAGCAGGCGGCGGGAAACCGCGTCGTCATCGACCATCGGGCCGACGTGTACGCGCTGGGCGCCACGCTTTACGAACTGCTCGCTCTGCGGCCGGCATTCGACGAGGCGGCGCGGGCCGAGCTGCTGAAGAAGATCGCCTTCGAGGAGCCGCCCGCCCTGCAAAAGCTCGATCGGCGGATTCCGACGGAGCTCGAGACGATCGTCGCCAAGGCCATGACTAAGGAGCCCGAGGAGCGATACCAGTCGGCTCAGCTCTTGGCCGACGATTTGCGGGCGTTCCTCGACCACCGCCCGATCAAGGCCCGGCCCGCGACCACGGTGGATCGCGTGCGCAAGTGGTCGCGCCGACATCAGTCACTCGCCTTCGTACTTGCGGGAGCGCTCACCGTCCTAAGCACCGTGCTTGTCGTGAGCATGCTGGTCGTCAATCGCGCGCGATCGACGGCCGTCGAAGCGCTGGCGCAATCCGCCGAAAGTGCAAAGCAACTGGCCGACCAACTCTACGAGGCGGATATCACGCTGGCGTACCACTATTGGGAGAAGGGATGGTCCCAAGAAATTCCGGCGCTCCTGGAGCGGCATCGACCCGCTCCTGGGGCCGTCGATCGCCGCGGGTACGAATGGCATCTGTTGCATGGCATTGTCCGTCCTCCCAAATCGATGGTCCTTGCCGGACACAAGGGATCGGTCAATGAAATCGCCGTATTCCCCGACGGGCGCCGGATCGCCAGCGTCGGCGACGACGGTTGTCTGCGCATTTGGGACGCCGTGAAGGGATCGTTGCTGACAACGGTTGCGGTCAGTCCCCAGCCATTGCAGTCGGTGGCGATCTCTCCCAATGGGCAGCACGTCGCGACTGCGAACGAAGGCGTCTATCTCTGCGAATTGGACCAAGGAGCTGTCTTTCGGGAAATTTATCGGAGTACGTCCAACGCGGAATCGCTCGCCTTCAGCCTCAACGGCGAGCGACTCGCTGCGGGCTTTCGGTATCACGAGGTTTGCACATTCGCGCTCGACGGCAACCTCGTCTATCGCCGGCCCTGCCACTCGCGCGTCGAGTCCCTCGAGTACATCCCGACGACGGGCCAACTCCTCGTGCCTGAGCGAATCCCCGTGTCCGACGACCCTACGGACTTTGACGCGATCATCCAGTTATGGAAGGCCGACGCCGCGCAGGATGCCGACGTGCCGGCGCTTTCATCAAACAATCGCGGGACATTCGCACGTCCCTCGCCGTCTGGGCGGCACGTTGCAGTGGGATCGCGATACCTGTCGGAAGTGGAATTCTTCGATGCCCAGAATGGTAAACTGGTTGCGACGACCGCTAGCTACCGCGATCAAGCCAATGATCTGGGCTATGCTCCCGACGGTTCCGCGATCGGGCTGGCGCATCTCGACGGCGTCATTCAACGCATCGATCTAGCCGTCAATGACGAGGAACAGCTCACCGTCGACGACCGGCCAACTCGATGGGAGGCGCATCGCGGTTCGGTCAATTGCGTGCGATTTCTCAGCCCCGGTCGTTTGGCGTCGTGCGGACTCGACGGACTCGTCAAAGTCTGGGATCTGAACTACGGCGAAACCCTCCGATCATTCGCCGAGCCCGCCAGTGCGTTGTCCGCCTGCCTCTCCCCCGACGGCCAGCGAATTCTCGTCGTCTTGCCGCAGGAAGTGCTCATCCTCGACGCCAACTCGATGCGGGTCTCTTTTCGTCGAGAGCAGGCGGGGATCAGGAGCGCCCAGTCGACTTGGTCGCCGGATTCTCGTTACGTCGCCACCTGGGATGACCAGCCAGGCCTGGTGACCGTTCGCACGTTTGACGGGCAATTCCACCGAAAGATTGCGGCAGATTTCGAGGTTATGGGCGTCGATTTCGCGCCCGATGCGGCGACGGTGGCTGCGATTGGCGAACAGACGCTCAAGATCTTCGACGTGGAGAGCGGCGCACTGATGGCCCAACGGAGCCTTCCCAACCAGGGGCGAGCCGTGCGATTTGCGCATCGACGCGACCTTCTCGCCTACGCAGGGCGCTGCGGCGAGATTATTCTGGCCGACGCAGAGCTCAAACGGATGGTCCGAGCGATTCTCTGGCCCATTGACGTGGAAACGTTCGCCTTCAGCTCGGACGACTCGTTGCTCGCATCCGGCCACCGCGACGGCGTCATCCGCATTTGGCGCGTCGATTCCGGCCAGTTGGTCGGGGAAATTCCTGGCCAGGATGGAAGTATCCTCAGTCTCGCATTCACCAAGGATGACCGCGCCATCCTCTCGTCGGCGGCTGACGGTATGCTGCGCGTTGCGTCTGTCCCCGGCTTGCGCAGCTACGGCGTGGTCTTCCGCCGTCCGGGACTAGTGGGCATCGGTACACCCTACTGCAGGCTGAGTGCATCGGCGGATTGTGAACGCATTGCGGCGTTCGTCGACCGGGCTTTCCCCATCAACCGGGACGTTCTTGTGTGGGACGTCGACATCAGCTCTGGCGATTGAAGAGGTCAAAGCAAAGCGCCCTCTCGTGCCAGTCCCCTTCTCCAGCTCGGGAGTCTTCTCCACGCGCCGCTCGTGCGGACCGCCTTCGGACATCGCCTCGTCGTTGCACGGGGCGGCGCGCCGTCCGAGCGCGCCCAACGGCGCGCTTTCCGCATCCTCGCCGCCGAACGCGCCCCGATTTGCCCGAATTCGCACATAGTCGATGCAGCCCTGTATTTGCAGAATGGATGGGAGGACGGCGCCCGATCACTTCTGAGGAGGAACGCGATTGTCAACCGCTGCGGCGCCACGGTCCATAAAACTCGCCAAGGCGGCGCCCCCGATTGCGGGCGCTGTCGCAACGGCCCTCTGCGCCGCGTTGGGCATCGCCGCCGTTGTCATCCACCACGGCGACGCCCCGTCGGCGGCCAATTGGTCGCTCGCCGCGGCCGTCGGCGCCTATCTGGCCGGCGGATGGGGGCCGACGATCAGCGCCGTCAAGGCGCTCGGCCAACGACAACTCACCGTCGACCTGTTGATGATCGTCGCCGCTTTGGGCGCCGCGGCGATCGGCGATTGGATCGAAGGCGTCGTGCTGCTGTTCCTCTTCTCGCTCAGCGGCGCGCTCGAAGCGTTTGCCATGTTCCGCACGCACAGGTCGATCGAAGCGCTCGTCCAGCTCCGGCCGCGCGAGGCGCTGCTTGTCGAAGGCGGCGGCGACGATCGGCGCGTCGCGGTCGATGCCCTGCGAATCGGCGACGTCGTCCGCGTACGCCCCGGCGAACGCTTCCCCGTCGACGGCGCGGTGATCGAGGGCGAGACCTGGGCCGACGAAGCCACGCTCACCGGCGAAAGCGAGCCGATCCCCAAGGTCCTCGGCGCCGCGGTCTTCGCCGGCACGATCAACGGCCAGGGAAGCGTTCTGGTCCGCATGACCAAGGCCGTCGCCGACACAACCATCGAGCGCATCGTCCACATGGTCCAAGAGGCCCAGGCCGAGAAAACGCCCACCCAGCGCTTTGTCGAGTCCTGGCAGCGGCCTTACGTCATCGGCGTGTTCGCGGCCGCGGCTCTGGTCTTCCTGTTCACTCGGCTCATCCACGCCACAAGCTTCTACGACGCCTTCTACCATGCCATGGTGCTGCTGGTCGCCGCGTCGCCCTGCGCGGTCGTGGTCAGCGCACCGGCCGTCCTCCTCTCGGCGATCGCCCGAGCAGGGCGGCTCGGCGTCCTCTTCAACGGCGGCGTCCACCTCGAGTCGCTCGGCAAGGTCGACGTCATCGCTTTCGACAAGACCGGCACCGTAACCGTCGGCAAACCCAGCGTCACCGAAGTCTGGACGCCGCTTGGGGTCGACCAAGATCGGTTGCTCGCCCTGGCGGCGACCGTCGAACAGCGCAGCGAGCACCCGCTGCGCGAACCCGTCCTCGACGAGGTGCGTCGCCGCGGCGTGGATCTCTTGCCGGCGCCGTTGGCCGAATTCCACAGTCACACGGGCCTCGGCGTTCATGCCCGCATCGGCGGCGCGTGGATCGGCGTCGGTCGCGAGGGGCTGTTCGAGACGCATGAGTTCGCCATCCCGTCCGACCTGGCCGACGAAGCGGAGCGAATTCGCCGCCAGGGTCAAACCGCGCTGCTCGCCCTGGCGCCCGAAAGGCAGGCGTACGGCGTGATCGGCGTGGCGGATCAACTGCGCCCTGAGGCGCCGGCCACGTTCGCCGCGCTGAAACGCCTGGGAATTCGCAAACTCGTGATCCTCTCGGGCGACCACCACCGCGTCGCTCAGTCCATCGCGGAACGACTCGGCGCCGATGAGGTCCGCGCCGGCCTGATGCCCGAGCAAAAAGTCGTCGAGCTGCGCCGACTGGCCGAAGACGGCGAGATCGTCGCCATGGTCGGCGACGGCGTGAACGACGCCCCGGCACTCGCCGCCGCCCGCGTCGGCATCGCCATGGGCGGGAGCGGCTCCGACGTCGCCCTCGAAACGGCCGACGTCGTCCTCATGCGCGACGACCTCCGCGCCCTGCCGTCCGCCGTGTGGATCAGCCGCCTGGCCCGCAAACGCGTCCGTCAGAACATGATCTTTGCCTTCGGGATGATCGCCGTACTTGTGCTCACCAGCTTCTTCGAGCTCCCGCTCTGGCTCGGCGTCCTGGGGCACGAAGGCAGCACGGTGCTCGTGGTCTTCAATGGCCTGCGCTTGCTCTGGCAGCGCACGCCGAAACCCTGAACGCACGCGTTGTCGCCTCGCGCCGACGTCGGCGCTTCGCGCGACGCAAATGCCGCGCCAGCGCAAACCGCACATCGGCGATGCGGCGTCGTCGCAACGGTCGTCCCCCGCCAGAGATACGGTCCGCCACAGCCGCGTCTCCGCATGCTTCGGCTTCCGCGCGTCGGCTTCGCGGCACTCTAAGCCGGTTGCAACTCGAATGGTTGCAACGAGTTCATTTGGCGCGCATTCAACGCCGCGCATTGTGCCGTGCGAGGAGTCATGTGCCCCTCCGGCGCACAGCGCGTGATGTAATTACATCACGCGGGCCCCCGCATTCGTCATCTCTCGCAGCACGCGCCAGCGCCACATCTTTATTAATTTATCCCATTTTAACGTTTGTGAAATACACATTGATGGAAATGTGAAAAGTCCACAAAAAACTGTTGACTGCCGTTCTGCGCGCGTTATCGTGGACGACCCTGAGGATGCACGCGTCGCATTTCGCAGACCTGTCTGCGATCGCGTTGCTCCATCGATTCGATTTACCTCGTCCGCCTGGCATGCATCGCCCCCCCTTTTCCGCGAGGTGCTGTGATGAGTCGTCGTCCGAATCTGCGAAACAATGCGTGGAAACAACGGAGTTCGAAGCGCAAGATCCGTCGATCGGCAAAACGCATGAGCGGCAGCCAGCGAAAGAGGCTCGGCGTCGAAGCTCTGGAGGATCGACGCATGCTGGCGGTGCTCACGACCGGCAGCGGCGATGGCGCGCTGCAAATCACCGTTGATGGCTACGGCGTCTACGGGAATGCGATGAGCGTCGAAGGCCCCTCGGGAGACGCGACGTTCAATCCGGTAGGCAGCCTCGGGCCCGCCGGCACGACATTTGTTTCGGCGGTCGCGATCGGCGTTCCGGGAGTCGCTTCAGACAACCAATTCTTGCTCACCGGATCGATTTTGGGTTCGATTCCAGGAAGCCTCCCAAGCCTCGACGCCTCAACGAACCCGCAGGGAACCCTGGCGACGAGCTCGTTTACGCTATCGGCGGGCAGCTTGTTGCCAAGTTTGTCCGGCCTCGCGGACCTGCAATTCAACCTGACGCAAGACGTGCGCGCCATCTTCAATCCTGGCGCCGGCCGCATTGGGTCGTTGTTGACGCAGACGTACGTCATCACCAACCCCACGGGATCGACGAAAACGTTCGACTTGTTTCGATACGACAACTCGGACCCCATCGACCCGACGGCCAATGGCGGCGGCCGCGTCATCGTCGATGGCACGGAAGTCCTGTTCAGCTCGGCCAATCGCGCCGGAAACATCAATGCCAACGACACCATCGTAGCGTTCACGGCCACAGGGGGCGCAACCCCCGTGAGCGGGCGATACGAGCTCAATCACTTTGACCTCGTCAACAAGATTGGCGGCGACACCGGCTCGCTTGGCAATCTGATCCGTGGCGACGGCGGCGACGCAGATCAGGTGATGGACGCTTCGTTCGTCGAGTTCACCGACGTCAACGCCGCCCTGCGGAACCAATTCAGTCTCGCGCCGGGGGCTTCGGTCACCTACGTCACGAAGACCTTGTGGGCCACCGGCTCCATTTCCGCATCGCTCGCGCAAGCCTTTGGCGCCGGTCCGCAAGTCACCGACGTGCTGCTCAGCGGATCGACGTGGCCGGGCGGGGCAGATTCCGTCCCGCGCACTCCTATTTCATTTGCCGGCAATTCGCTCGTCGGATCGAACGTCCAGCTTAAGCCCATTCCCGTGCAGGGAATTGATACGATCGAAATCCAGTTTAGCGAAGACGTCGTCGTGAGCCGGAGCGATCTCACGCTGCTGACGGAAGGCGAAACTCCGGCGCTGCTGCCCGGCTCCGCGGGCTTTTCGTTCAACGCGACCACCAACCGTGCGCGCTGGACGTTTGACGCACCTTTAGACACTGGCAAATACTCCATCTTGTTGAACGAAGCGGGCACGGTGACCAGCCTCTCGGGATTGGAACTTGACGGCGAATGGGACAATCCCACAAGCGTGAGCGATCCAACCAGCGATACCTTCGGCAGCGGCAATGGCGTCGAAGGCGGGGAGTTCCGCTTTCACTTTTCCGTACTCCCCGGCGATTACAACCGAGATTTTTCAGGAGACGCGGCCGACTACACGGTCTGGCGGAATGCGCTCGGGTCGTCAAATCTGTTCGGCGACGGAGACGGCAGCGGGGAAGTCGACAGTCCCGACTACGGCGTCTGGACAGCCCACTACGGGGACAATGTCAGTACGGCGCCGCTGGCCGGCGACTACGACGACAGCGGACTGGTCGACGGCGACGATTACGACGTATGGACGTCCACGTTCGGCTCGACCACCGATCTGCGCGCCGATGGCAACGGCGACGGCGTCGTCGACGCCGCCGACTACACGGTGTGGCGGAACAACCTGGGCGCCCTCGATCCCTGGGTGTACGACCCGCCCACGGTCACGCTGACCTGGGCCGGCGAAGTCGCTCAGGCCATGGAGGGCGAATACCTGGTGCGGCTCGCCGCCGCAGTCGACCTCGCCGCCTTGGCGGCCACCTTGAGCCCGACGGCAACCGCCGTTGCTCTCAGCACTGACGCAACGATCGCCGTCATTCACGCTCCGGGCGTAGGCCTTGGAGACGCCGAAGCTTGGGCCAACAGCAGCGCAGACGTCGTCTCGATTGAGCCGAACTTCGTTACGACGGCGGCGCTCATCCCCAACGACACTGTGTTTGCGAGCGAGGCCACCGTCGACGGCCTTTGGGGATTGAATAACCAGGGGCAACAGCAACTGCATTGGAACGGGACGTCGTTTGTGAGCTCCGGACTAACCGGCACAACCGACTTCGACGTCGACGCGCTTGAAGCGTGGAACTACACGACTGGTTCGAGCAACGTCGTCATTGGCGTCATCGACACCGGCGTCGACTACACGCACCCCGATCTCTACCGGAACATCTGGCTGAACCAGGGCGAAATTCCGGCGTCAATTAAAGCCTTGCTTACTGACGTGAACTCCGATGGTCTGATGACGTTTCACGATCTCAATCACGCGTCCAACAGCGCCTACGTCACCGACTTCAATAGCAACGGGTACATTGACGGCGGCGACTTGCTCGCCGACATCGATTGGGAAAACGGAGTCGACGACGACGGCAACTCCTTCGAGGACGATCTGATTGGCTGGGACTTCTACAATCACGACAACGATCCGCTCGACGACCATTTTCACGGAACGCACGTCGCCGGGACCATCGGCGCCGTAGGCAACAACGGCGTCGGCGTCGCCGGCGTCAGTTGGAACGTGCAAATCGTTCCGATCAAATTCCTAAATGACTTTGGCAGCGGGTCGATCGCCGGCGGCGTCGAGGCGATTAACTATTCCACCGCTCTGCGCGAGGAGGGAGTGAACATCGCCGCCACGAATAACAGTTGGCGCGGCTACGGACGCTCGCAGAATCTGGTCGACGCCGTCGTCGCCAACGGCGACGCGGGGCTGCTGCTGGTCGCCGCAGCGGGCAATGAGACGATCAACATCGACGTCACGGCCATGCAGCCCGGCGGATTCGAGTTCGACAACATCATCACCGTCGCGGCGATGACTGCCAGCGGCGGCCTAGCGTGGTTCTCCAACTACGGCGCCGTCAACGTCGACCTGGCGGCCCCCGGCGACAATATCCTCAGCACCTTCCCCACCGTCAGCACAATTGCGATGTTGGATGAAGGCTTCACGACGATGTACGAAACGATCTCCGGCACGTCGATGGCGGCGCCGCACGTTGCCGGCGTCGTCGCGCTGCTGGCGTCGTTGAATCCAGGCGCCACGGCCGGACTGTTGAAGGACGTCATCCTCAGCACGGTCGACGCAGTTCCCGCATTTAGCGGATTGATGGTCACCGGCGGTCGGCTTAACGCACACAGCGCCGTCCAGGGATTGACACAACTGGTCGACGTCTCGCTGTTTGGCACGACTTGGCCGAATCAGTCGCTGCCGCCATTTTCAGTCGGCACGGGCAACGCAGCGCCAGTTCCCTATTCCGGCGTCGACGTCGTCCGCGTGAAGTTCGACCGAGCCGTGTCGTTGAGCGCTAACCCGCTCGACTACGTCAAACTCACCGTCAACCTCGGGCCCACCGTCTATGTGACGGACGTGTCCCTGGCGCCAGGCGACGCGACGACCGTCGTCGTCGAACTCTCGCAGTCCTTGGACGATCACGACCTGACGCTCGAAGTACTCGGCACGGCGTTCGACTTGACCGTGATTCCCGGCGACTACAACCGCGACAGTTCGGTGGACGCGGCCGACTACGTGGTTTGGGCGAACACACAAGGTTCGACGACCAACCTGAGCGCCGACGGCGTGCGCAATGGCGTGATTGATTCCGCGGACTACAGCCTTTGGACAGCCAACTATGGCGATTTCCCGGTCGAATTGCCGCAACTCACCGAAGCAACGCTTTTCGGAACGCAGTGGCCGAACCAGGCGCTGCCGCCGTTCTCGGTGGGATTGGGCGGCGCGGCCTCCGTCCCCTACTCGGCCATCGACACGGTTCGATTCACGTTCGACAGGCCCGTGCAGCTTAGCGCCAATCCGCTCGACGACGTCGACCTCACGGTGCACTTGGGTCCGCCAATCCAAGTGACGGGCGTCTCCGTGGATGGAAGCGATCCTAACACGATCATCGTCCAGCTCTCGACGTCGCTCGACGACCACAACCTCACCTTTGAAGTGCTCGGAACCGAGGTCGACGTCGTGGTTGTCCCCGGCGACTATAACCGAAACGGCACAGTAGACGCCGCCGACTACACAGTTTGGGCGGACACTCAGGGATCAACCACCGACCTTCGCGCCGACGGCATTCGCAACGGCGTGATCGACACGGCCGATTGGGATTTCTGGAAGTCTCAGTTCGGCGATTTCCCGCTCTCCTACCTCGAAGTGTCGACGCTTGTCGACGAGAGCGACGGCAACTACGCCGCGGGCGACTTGAGTCTTCGCGAAGCGCTGCTGCTCGCCGACGGCACGAGCGGCCCCGACGTCATCGTGTTTGCCCCGAGCCTGTTCTCCGCCGGTGCGGCAACGATCACGCTCGCCTACGACGGCCCCGACGGCGGGACCGTGCCCGACCATCTTACGGTCAACGGCTACGTGACCGTCGACGGCCCCGGCGCCAGTCTCCTCTCCATCAGCGGCGGCGGCGTCACGCGCGTCGCCCATGTGACTAGCGGCGCGGTTGCCGCGTTCCACGACGTGACCGTCGTCAGCGGCGGCGGCGTCACGCACGGTGGCGGCTTCTATGTCGACGGCAATCTCACGCTCCAAGGCGCCGTCGTTAAGAACAGCGCGGCTTCCTCGATGGGCGGCGGCGTCTACGTGTCGAGCATCGGCGCGTTGTCGATGGCCGAAAGCACCGTCGACGCCAATTCGGCCCAATTCGGCGGCGGGATTTTTGGACACTTTGGCGCCGGACAGAAGCTCACGATTCTCAGCAGCACGATTTCCAACAACACGGCGACGTCCGGAGGCACCGGCGGCGGGCTGAATTTCTTCAGCGTCGCCGGGGCCGGCACGGCCATCGGCAAGATCGTCAACAGCACCGTCTCCGGCAACACGGCGCCCGCCAGCGGCGGCGTTCGCGTACGCTATGCCTCCGCCCAGTTGACGATCATCAACAGCTCGATCGCCGCCAACACGGCCTCGCTGGACACGGCCGGCGTCCACCTGGTCAACACCCCCAGCGTCACGCTCCACAACACGATCGTCGCCGACAACAAGATGACTAGCGGCGCCAACAGCAACGTGACCGGAACATTCCAGTCCGGCAGTTCTTGCAACCTCGTTGGTCCTGCGGGCGGCAGCGGCGGACTGGTCAACGGCACAAACGGAAACAAGGTGCTGACGGCGGGGCAAAACTCCGGCTTGTCCCCGCTGGCCGACTTCGGCGGGCCCACCAAGACGCACACCCTGTTGGTCGGCAGTCCGGCCATCGACTCCGGCAGCAATGCCCAAGCCCTGGACGCCTTCGGCAACCCGTTGACCGTCGATCAGCGCGGGCGTACCCGGATTGTCTACAACGTGGACATCGGCGCCGTCGAACGCGAAATCCTCGGCGACTACAACGGCGACGGCTCGGTCGACGCCGCCGATTACACCGTTTGGCGGAACGACGAGGGATCGACGACGCGGCTCGTCGCCGACGGCGACGGTAGCGGCAAGGTCGACGCCAACGACTACGAAGTCTGGAAGAACCACTACGGCAACGGCGTCGGCCCGAATCTGTCCGCGGCGTACGGAATTCAGGTCGTCTCGACGGCCGTCGACGATAATGACGGCGATCACACCTTCGGCGATCTGAGCCTCCGCGAAGCTCTCAGTCGCGCGGCCGCGCAGGCTGGCGCCGACATGATCGTCTTCCGTCACACGCTTGAAGGGCAGACGATCACGCTTGGCTCCGAATTGACCGTCGACAGCCAGGTCGACGTCGTCGGCCGCGGGGCCGACTTGCTGACCGTCAGCGGAAACAACGCGGTGCGCATCTTCAACGTCTCCAGCGGCGTGACCGCGAAAATCCGCGACCTGAAAATCGCCAATGGCAACTACGCGTCCGGCTACGGCGGCGCCGTCGTCACCGCCGGCAATCTCACGCTTACCGGCGTCGAAATCGTCAACTCCACATCCCAAGCCGGCGGCGCCATTTACGCCAACGGCGGCACGCTGTCGGTCGTCAGCAGCACGCTGGCCAACAACTACGGCCAATACGTCGGCGGCGCCGTCTATCTGAACGGGGCAACGACGACGTTCACCAATTCCACCATCTCCAACAACGGGACCCAGTACGTTGGCGGCGGCATTTACGTCTACGGCGGCAGCCTCGCCCTCGATCACGTCACCGTGGCGCAAAATGTCGTCACGACGGCGACCAACGGCGGCGGCGGACTCGCCATCGCCAGCAGCTCGGCCATCGCCCGCAACACGATCATCGCCGACAACTACAGTGGGGCGGCATTGGCTGAAGACAACATCAATGGCACATTGAACACCACGCTCAGCGTCTACAACCTCATCGGCCTCGGCGGCGCCGGCGGACTGACCAACGGCACGAACGGCAACAAGATTGGCGTCGCTAACCCGGGCCTCGCCGCCCTCGGCAACTACGGCGGTCGCACCCGCACGCACGCTTTGCTCGCCGGTAGCGAGGCGATCGACGCGGGTGATCCGGCGTTCAGCGGCACACCGTCCCTCGATCAACGCGGCAAGGCCCGCGTCGCCGACGGCGACGGCGACACGATCAGCCGGCTCGACATCGGAGCGTTTGAGCTCGCCGCCGACGAGTATTTCGGGTCCATCTAGGCCCGAGTCCAGACCGCGGCGTCAGGAATCCGCCAAGCGCGGCGAAGGAACTTGATGGCCGTCAAGTTCCTTCGTCCGCCTCGAAAGGGAGGCTCCACAGGCGCACCGAACCTACGCCCGGCCGCACCCCAGTTCCTTCTCCAACTCGTGAATCTTCTCCACGCGCCGCTCGTGCCGGCCCCCCTCGAACGGGGTTGATATCCACACGTCGACCATCCGCTCGACGGTCCGCGGGCTCAGCATGTCCGCGCTCAGGCACAGCACGTTGAGATTGTTATGCCGCCGGCTGATCTCGGCCGTCACCTCGTCGCTGCACGGCGCCGCCCGCACGCCGGGGAACTTGTTGGCGCAGATCGCCATGCCGATCCCCGTGCCGCAGATGAGAATTCCGCGTTCGACCGCGCCCTGGCTCACTTTCTTGGCGACCAGCGCCGCGAAATCGGGGTAGTCGACGCTTTCCGAGCCGCACGCTCCCTCGTCGTCCACCTCGTGCCCTTTGGCGCGCAGCATCGAGATGATCTGCTCCTTCAAGTGGTAACCGCGATGATCGCTGCCAATCGCGAAACGCATGGGGGCGCGCCTTGTTTACGAAATGAACCCAGTTGATTGGAAGCCTATTTGAACTCCATTCCGGCAACCCGCTTCCGCAGCGCTTCCTCGATCTGCAGTG
>JBIOVA010000033.1:0-8607 GCA_044867485.1 Lacipirellulaceae bacterium
CCTCGGCGGACCTCGGAGTGACAGTGTGCGTGCTACACGCCGTCGACGGTTTGCATTTCGGGGATCTCAAAATCGACGATCACCGGCAGGTGATCGGATGCAACGCGGGCCAGTGCAGTATGACCGACGAAGGCTTCGCATGCATGGACGCCGCCGCGGAAAAAGACGCGATCGAGCCGCCGAAACGGCGCGGCCGCCGGGAAGGTGCGGCCGTGGCCGCTGGCGAGCTGGAAGCCAGCCGGCTGCATGACGCGGCGGCCCAGGTTGCCGTACACGTCGTTAAAGTCGCCGCCGACGATCAACGGCGTCTCGTGACGAAGGTGCGTCAGCATGTCGGTCGTCAGGAGTCGGCGGAGCTGCATCGTCCGCTCGAATCCGGCGAGCCCGAGGTGGACGTTGGCGATCGCGACGGTGCGGGTGTGCTCGCCGACGGTCGCATGGCAGCGGGCCACGAGCGCCGCGCGGCGCTTCTTGAAGGGAATCGTGAGGTCGACGTCGACGACGTCGGTGAGCGGAAACCGGCTCAACAAGGCGTTGCCGTAGTGGCCGATCTTGAGCCGCACGTTGCGCTGGAAGCTGCGATGGGGCAGGGCGAGGGCGTCAGCGAGCATCTCGACCTGGCAGTGCAGCAACGAGCGCGGGGCGCCGTCGTCGACCTCTTGGAGCAGGGCGACGTCGGGCTGGTAGTGGGCGATCGTATCGACGATCCGCGCGAGGTCGTACCGGCGGTCGATGCCGCCGATGCCCTTGTGGATGTTGTAGGTGAGCAGTCGAAAACGCATGCCATTTAGCCCCCCGGTGATTGCCATTTAGCCCCCGGTCATTACCGGGGGCTAAGTGAGCGTGATTGTGAGGGGGCAACGCGTGAACTACGATGAACGACCTTTCCACGCTTTTGCATCGAGCAAGGATCATGCCATGGCGGCGAGCGCGTCTGGGAGCAACGGGTTTGAGGCGCCGTCGCTGGCGGACCAAGTCGCACGGGTTAAGGCGTCGTTCGCGGCCAAGTTCGGCCGGGAGCCGCAATGGATCGCCGCCGCTCCGGGGCGCGTCAACCTCATCGGCGAACATACTGATTATAACGCTGGGCTTGTGTTCCCGCTGGCGATCGAGCGGTACGTTGTGATCGCCGCGGCGCGGCCCGCGGAGGCCGGGGCCGCTCGCGTTTGGGTGCATAGCACGCTCTTGAACAAGACCGCGGACTTTGCCCTGGACCGGCTGGAGCCGGAGCGGCGCGACTGGACAAGCTACATTCGCGGCACGCTCGCCGGGTGCC
This sequence comes from Lacipirellulaceae bacterium, assembly GCA_044867485.1. GTDB lineage: Bacteria > Planctomycetota > Planctomycetia > Pirellulales > Lacipirellulaceae > Lacipirellula. The sequence continues at coordinate 1,277 of JBIOVA010000033.1, forward strand.
TTGAACGCGGAATGGCGCCGGGGTCGCTGGACCTACTCGTCGACTCGAACGTGCCGCTGGGCGGCGGGCTGTCGAGCAGCGCGGCCTTGGAAGTGGCGACCGCGACGCTCGTGGAGGCGGTCACGGGCCGCGCGCTCGATCCGGTCGACAAGGCGCGGCTGTGCCAGAAGGCGGAGCATGTTTACGCGGGGATGCCCTGCGGGATTATGGACCAGTTCAGCTCGGCGCTGGGCGCCGCGGGGAAGCTGCTGCTGATCGATTGCCGCAGCGAGACGGCAGAGCTGGTGTCGCTCGACGATCCAACGGTGACGGTGCTGGTCATCAACTCGAATGTGAAGCACGAGTTGACCGGCAGCGAGTATCCGGAACGGCGGGCCGCGTGCGAGCAGGCGGCGAAGCTGCTGGGCGTCAAGGCGCTGCGCGACGTGACGCCCGCCGATCTCGAAGACGAAAAGCAGAAGCTCGACCTATTGCTCTATCGGCGAGCGCGGCATGTCGTGGGAGAGAACGAGCGGACGGTGCACGCGGCCGAGGCGCTGCAAGCGGGCGACTGGGCAACGCTCGGCGAACTGATGTACGCCAGCCACCTGTCGCTGAAGAACGACTACGAGGTGAGTTGCCCGGAGCTCGACGCACTCGTGGAAGTCGCGAGCGAGATCGGCGCCGAGGGGGGCGTGATCGGCTCGCGGATGACGGGCGGCGGGTTCGGCGGGTCGACCGTGTCGCTGGTGGAGACCGGGCGTGAGCGGGAAATCGCGGAGCGGATTGGCGCGGAGTACGAACGGCGCGTGGGGAGCGTGGCGACCGCGTTCGTGACCAAGCCGGCGCGCGGGGCGCATGTGATTGTGGAATAATCGCCGACGCCACCTGCCGCAAGCGGCGGGGCTAAATGCCATTTAGCCACGGGGCTTGCCCCGCGTACTTAGCGCTTGCTCCGGAACGGTACGGCCGGCAGGCCTTCGGCGTTTTTGAGGTTGCCTTCGGTGTACGACTTCCAGTTGTAGCGCACCTGGGTGGGCTCGGCGACGTGGTCGCTGGAGACGACCACCTGGCCATCGACGATCTCTGCGTGGGCCGGGACGAACTTGCCGTCGGCGCCGGCGACCTCGAAGCCCTTGAGCTCGACGCGTAGCCCGCCGCCGACGTGATCGAACGCCAGCCGCGCTTTGCCATCCGCGACGGTGAGCTCACGGAATGTCGGCCCCGAGTAGACGATATCATTCCTGCCGTACGCCACCGCAAGGGCGGCCAGCGCAAGGCGGCGGCCCACCTCCTGCTTGTTCCGTGGGTGGATGTCGGTCGGGTGGCCGATGTCGACGGCGGTCGCCATGCCCGTGTTGGGCGCTTCGAGCGAGTCGACCTGGGCTTCGCGGAGGTAGGGCCAGCTCTCGCCGCCGGGCGCCCACGCGGCTAACTGGACCAGCAGGAACGGAAAATCGCCCTGACCCCAACGGTTCCGCCAGTCGGCGATCATCAGCTTCGACAGCTCAGCGTACTTCTGGTGCTCGCCGGCGTTCGACTCGCCCTGGTACCAGATGACGCCGCGGATACCGTAGGGGATCACCGCGGCGGTCATGCCGTTGAACAGTGCGGCGGGGCGATGCTGGGGACCGCGGCGGCGGGCCTCGGCCTCTTGCTCGTTGGCGGGCGGGGCATCGTCGGCTTTCACCCGGGGAGCGAACGTTTCGCTGGAGAGCAGCGCCTCGCGGCTGGTCCACGCTTCCATCAGCGTTCCACCCCAGTTGCACCCTACCAGCCCGATCGGTACGTCGAGTTTCTCGTGCAGATCGCGGGCGAAGAAGTAGGCTACGGCCGAGAAGTTGCCGATCGACTTCGGCGAGACCGGCTGCCAGCCGGTCGTTTCGAATGAGTCGAGCGGCTTTTCGGCAACGACGTTGGGCACGTCGATGAAGCGAATCTCCGGCCAGTCGGCGTCGGCGATCTCCCGTTCCGCCTCGTCGGAGGCGGAGACGGGCCACTCCATGTTCGATTGGCCGGAGGCGACCCACACGTCGCCGATCAGCACGTCGTCAAACTTCGTCGACTCGTCGCCGGACGAGATGGCGAGTGTGTGCGGTCCGCCGACTTCCATTGCGGGGAGATGCGCCTGCCAGCGACCGTCATCGTCGGCGGTCGCCTCGACCGAGTTGTCGCCGAGCGTGACGATCACAGTGGCGCCCGGCTCGGCGTCGCCCCACACGGGCACGTCCATGTCGCGCTGCAGGACCATGTGGTCGGAGAACATCGACGCGAGGGTGAGCGACGCGGTTTTGGCTTCGGTCTCGGTTTTGGCTTCGGTCTCGGTTTTGGCTTCGGCTTCGGATTCGGCTTTGGCTTCAGCAGCGGCGGCCTCCTGGGCGCGGGTCGACGCGGCGGGTGCAAGCGAGAAGGCCAGCAGCAGCGGAAAGACTAATTGGCGAGCGGAATCGGCGACGCGCATCGTGGGCGTTCCCCATGTGGACAAGGAGGTGCGAACGAGGGCGTCATTGTAGCAACGAACTCGGCGCGGGGAGAGACGCCCGTGCATTTAGCCCCCGGTCACTGACCGGGGGTTAAGTGAGACGCCAAGGCGTCTACGCCGCGCGGTTGCGAAGGCCTTCGGCCCTGTTGCGTGGCGGGGACGGAGGATCCTGGCGGCGGCGCCGCAAGCGGTGGGCCAGGTCGAGCAGGCCCGGGGTGAATCGCTTCACGGCGTACAACAGCCGCGACATGGGTTGCATGACGACCACGCCCTGGTTGCGGTAGATCGCGCGGATGGCCCGCCGGGCGACCGCCTCGGGCGTGATGAGCGTCCACCGCGGCGGCGTCTTGGCCTGCTTGACGTCCTTGCCGCGCAGCGCGGAGTTAAACAGGTCGGTGTCGACCAACCCCGGGCAGAGGGCGGTAACGCCCAGGCCCATGCGGCCGCATTCGTGGCGGAGCGACTCGCTGAACCCTACGAGGCCGAACTTGGTGGTGCTGTACGCCGTGACGCGGGCCAGGCCCACCAGACCGCAGATGCTCGCGACATTGAGCACATGGGCGTCGCCCCGCTTGAGCAGCGCGGGCATGAGCTCGCGCGTGAACTGGATGGGGGCGTGGAGATTGATCGCGAGCATCCGATTCCAATGCTCGGCAGACATCGCCAGCGTACGGCCGTAGTAGGTGACGCCGGCGTTGTTGACGAGGATGTCGAGGGTGCCCCACTGGTCGAGGAGGAACTCGACGGCGGCGGTGTTCTGTGAGGAATCGCTGACGTCGCAGCGGCGCGTGAGGGCGTCGACGCCGAGAGCGCGGATTTCGCCGGCCACCGATTCGAGACGCTGCTCGTCGACGTCGAGCAGGCACACGCGCGCGCCCTCGCGGGCGAGTTCCCGTGCGATGGCCCGACCGATGCCCGATGCCGCTCCGGTGACCAGCGCGGTCTTTCCGCGAATGACCTTCATGTCGCCCCGCCTGCGCACCTTCCAACAATCGATCCGGGTGGCATGGCCTCGGAGGTCCGCCAACGTGGCCATGTTTCGCGGCGCGGACATGCCCACTCGGACGAGGGCATGCCACTCGACTCTCAATCGACAAACACCCGCCTACGCTGCCTTTCGGGCGGGTTGCGACTTGGGCTCCTCGGGTTGTCGCACCCGGCTGAGCTTGTAGCGGTCCTCACCGCGGAGCAGCGCGACGCCCCAGTGGTCGAGGTGGTACTTGCCGCCGTTGTAGACCGAGCGGTACTTCTTGACGCCCGGGTACACCGCCACGTTCGTGGGGATCACCCGCAGGTTGAACGCCAGGCGGTGGCGGTCGGTTGTGTTGGCGGCCGAGCCGTGAATACAGCGCTCGGTGAAGATGATGAACTGGCCCGGCTTGCAGGGGATGCGGACCACTTCGCTCTTCTCGCGATCGAACTCCAGAGAAAAGGCCGCGTTGTAGAAGCCCTCTTCACCGCCGAACTTGATCGTACGCACCGAGCTGTGGGCCCCGCGGATGAAGTCGAGGCAACCGTTCTCGTGAGTCGCCTCGTCAACCGCGATCCACACGGTGAGCTGGAAGATTTCGTTACGATTGGCCGGGTGCAGGGCCGGGTTCTGGTAGTCCTCGACCATGAACGTGCTGGCCTGGTGGAACTGAATGGCCGGCGCCTTGGGCGGCTTGTGGAACATTTGCGTGCGCCACACGAGCAAGTCCGGGCCCAGCAACTGCGCGACGCGTTCGGTGATCGCCGGGTGCTTCATGTAGCCCCACAGCCGCGGCATCTCGAAGTGGCGGTCGCGGGGGGTGACGAAGCCGTAGGTTTGGCAGACGCTTTTCTCCGCCTCGAGCATGTCCTGGCGGAAGTCGGCCATCTCGTCGGGGGAGAAGGCGTCGAGCGGGCCGATGAAGCCGTTCTCGTAGAAGCCGCGAATCTGCTGCTCGGTGAGTTGGAACTTGGGGTCGACCTTCACCTTGGGCTCGCAGGAGCTCGGCATTGTGAATTCGCACGGCTGATCGATGTACGCGCGAGTCAGGCCCGAGCTGATCAGCACCCAGAACATCCGCACGTCCCAATTGTTGACGATCGCCTTGACGTCGCGCGGCAGGATGGAGCGCGGCAGACGCAGCACCTTGTAGATCAGGAGTAGCGTGAGGACGGGCAGGGCGATAGCCCGTTGCCACAACGGACGTTCCTTCGGATGCAGGTTCATACTCGAACGTGTCCTTCGCAAAAGAAATGGGCGATTCCCGTCGGCGCGCGGCGGAATGGGGACCGATGAGATTGGCCCTCGGCTGCGCGCGGCGCGGCAGTCGAGAGTCACGGGTAAATATCGGAACGGCGGTTGGCGCGTGTTGAAGGATTCCAGATGGGGGGATTGGGACGCTAGCGGCGGCGGGGACGCGACGCGTGAATTTAGCCCCGCCGCTTGCGGCGGGGACGCGGAGCAAGCTCCACGGCTAAATCGGCCGAAATTGCGCTGGTTTGCGGCGATGGGTGTCCGAAATGGGGAAAAAGTTTTCAATTGCTAGCACGCGTGTTAGAATCGCCGCGACTCATTGCTGCTTGCCGACGCGGCGCGCTCCCATGTCGATCGCATCTCGCTACGACCGTTCTCGCCGGGGGTCGGACGCCGACCTCGTGCTACCGGGCGGCGATGACGACCATGGGGGTGAACACCCCAAGGCGCTGAAAACCTTTATCCTCGAAGTCACCGCGGGACGGCCCAAGGGCGTCGGCGAGGCGACAGATGCAGCCAACGCCGTCGCGCTGCGGGCGGATTCGGGGACGGACAAGTCGGCGTCGGCGGGCGGCGGCGAGCCGATTGCCTCCGAGAATCGGTTGAACGCCGCACCGCTCGCGGAGCCAACTCCGACTGAGGAGCAGTCGCCGACGACGACAATCGGGACCGTGATCGGCCGTCGCAACGCGACAGTTCCGCGGCGAACGGCCGTCCGGAAGGGCATGACGCCTGCCGCGAGACGGCGATCCAACATTCCTCGCGCCGTGCGCCGCTGGCCGGCATTGTCAGCAAGTGTTCTCTCGCACGCGCTGCTGCTGGTGGCGCTTACCGCCGTAACCATTGTGCAGAGCCGGCCGCCGGAGCCGATCGAGTTGTCCATCGGGCCGGAGCCGGTCGACGACATTGAATTCACCGAAGCGGAGTTCGCGAGCGAGACCCATCCGGAGCAGCCGGTGGAGGAAGCATATGCGGAACTCCTGGACCCCGGCGCCGCGGCGCTGGGCGCGGAGGTAGCGGGATCTCTCGGCGAACTGACGGCGGACGCGCTCACGGGGGAGGACGCCGCCGCGGGTTCGCCGCAGGGATCGCTCGGCGACGTGGGGGCGCTGTTCGGCGATTCGGGGAGCGGGATGACCGAGTTCGGCACGGGGCTGGGCGCCGCGCCGCTGGAGCCGCAGTTCTTCGGCGCCAAGATCGAGGGCCGGCGAATTGTGTTCGTGCTCGATAACTCCGGCAGCATGCAGGCTGGGCGGCTGGAGACGGTCAACGCCGAGCTGGAGCGGTGCGTGGCGTCGCTCGATCCGGATCAGGAGTTCTATGTGATTTTCTACAGCGACATGGCGTACCCGCTGTTCTACCCGACGCCCGTGGACCGGTATGTGCGACCGACCGAGCGAACCAAGGAGATGTTGCACGAGTGGCTGGAGTCGGTCGAGCTGTGCCTGGGCGACGCGGTGCTCGACGCGCTGAACGCGGCGGCGTCGATTGAGCCGGATACGATCTTCCTGCTGTCCGACGGCCGTATTCATGGCGAGCGGAAGATGGCGGCGCTCTTGGCCGGCGGCGGCAATTTTCCACTACACACGATTGGCGTGGGGCTGGGCGCCGGGGCGGTCGCGTCGCGGCGGAATCTGGGCGACGTCGCGACGGCCAACGGCGGCGACTTCCGCGAGGCGGCGGTGCCGGACGAGATGCGCGAGCTGGCGCGGCGTCGTCCGCGGCCGTATCACAATGAGGGGCCAGGGCCGATCTGGGGCCGCAATGTGAAGCCGCGGTCGCGCTAGACGCTTGTCACGCCGAGGGCCGCCCTTGTCACCCCGAGGGTTTCCGAGGGGTCCGGCTCGACGCTCAATGTCACGCGGACTCCTCGGCGGACCTCGGAGTGACAGGAATCTCGGCGACGAAGGACCGACGTGACGTAAACCGCCGGCGCAAAAAAGCGGGCCTCGAACGAAGCCAAATACGCTTTGGCTCGACAAATCGGTCAGGGGCAAGTGAACCGACTCGTCAAAATTTCGTTCGAGGCCCCGCGGGCCAGCAAGTTATGGTCGTTCGCCGCGAAAGCTCGCCGGCGAGCGACGCCTTCCTATGAATGCATCGCGCGTGCCAAGGTGTCGGCGTGTGCGCGCGCGTCGATCGGCTGCGCAGCGTAAATCCAATCAGCACAACTCGTTGTCGAGGTTAACGCCGCACCGCGGCGGGAAGCGGCAAGACGGCCGCTGGAATTCCGTCGACTCATGTCGCTGCGGCGATCTCATCCATTTGTTGCGGGACGCGGCAAGAAATTGGCGTCGAGGGGCGAAGTGGCGAAAAGCGCCTCGAAACCGTCCAGTTTTGAGATTTTCAGGTCACGCGTTGTGCCGTAAAGTGCTTTTGGAGAGAGCTTTATGAAATGGTCGCGAAGTGGCCCGGTGTGGCGACGTTGAGAGCGAACGACGCGGCAGGCGTGAGGTGCCGACATGGGTCGTGTCGGTTCATCGTCTCATTTTGGGCGCAATCGGTTCGCACCCTCGGCAGGCACTGCTCGTACAGCTAGTTGCCGGTATATTTGCCTGCTCGCATCTGCGCTGGCTCTGGGTGGCACGCCCAAGGTCTTCCGCAGGGCGTGGTGCTTGACCGTCGATCCGAAATCGCCTCACCACG
>JBIOVA010000034.1:0-19833 GCA_044867485.1 Lacipirellulaceae bacterium
GGTGACGAGCGTGCCGTCCTTGGCGACGGAGAGAGCCTCGTCGTTGCTCCAAGTGCTGGTCACGTGGTCGAAGATGATGTTCGACCCGCCTTCGACGCCCATGGAGTCCTGCCCGCCGTTGCGCCCCAGGCGGTTGCGAACGTGACGGATGACAAGGTTGTTGCCCGACTCGAACAGCCACGGCCGGCCCTGCGTGGAGAGCCCTTGCCCCGGCGCCGTCTGCCCGGCGACGGTCAAGTTGCTGTTCTCGATCGTAATCTGGCTAGTGAGCGGCGCCTGTCCGCCGACGTCGAACACGATCGTGCGCGGCAAATTGGAAGTCTCGCTCAGCAGGCACCAGCGCAGCGTCCCGCGGTTGTAGCCGTTGGGACCTTCGTAGGTTCCTGTGTTGGTGTTGGCGACGCTGGTGACGTGGAACACTTCGCCGCCTCGGCCGCCGGTGGCGAGAGCGCCGAAGCCCTGGGCGCCGGGGAACGCCGGAAGCTGCGCCGCGACATGGCCGGCGGGCAGCAACGCGAACGTCGCCGCAATCAGTGGCATCACCGCAGGCGTGAGTCGGCGCATCGCTGTCACCTCCGCAACCGTGGGCCGAAAAGTGGCGTTTCACGCGCTCAGCGAGAAACGCCGCGACGCGCCTGTCGGCGCGACGCAAGTAGGAGCATGCCGGCGGCCGCAATCATCGCAATGGCCGCAGGCTCTGGCGCGCTTGCTGTGGGGCTCGCCTTGGAATTCGAGCCAAGCTGCTGCTGCCACATCAAAAAATCGCCGCCGTCTACGACGCCGTCGCCATTGGCGTCGCCGGCGCTGTTATCGGTCTGACCGACAAATCCAAACCCTAATTGCCACACGGCCAGGTCGTCGGCATCGACCATTCCGTCACCGTTGAAATCGGCGGACAGCGTTGCCGCGTCCTGCACGCTCAGCACGCCGCTGGTCAACAGAGCCGACGTATCCCAGTTCAGCGCGGGCGCCAACGTCGGCAGATCCAGCGTGAACGCGCCGCTCGCCGAACTGAAGTCCAGCAGGTCGAAGCTGTCGCCGGCGGCGGGAACGAAGCCGCCGAGCAAGTTGACGTCGAGCACGCCGCCGGCGGCGAGCGCTCCGGCGACGACGACCTTGTCGAACTGACCGGCGCTCGTCCCGGCGATCTCAATCTCAAGTGTGCCCGATTCGAACGTCATGTCGCCTGTGACCTCCAAAAGTCCGGGGCTCGCGCCCAGAGCGATTCGCGTGCCGCGGTTCACGAGCGAGCCGGTCACGGAGCCGGCGTGCAACACGCCGCCGTTAAGGTTCAAGGCGCCAAGAGTCCCAAGCACGACTTCCGGAGTCACGAGCTCGCCACCATTGAGATAGTAGCTGCCATTGGAGAGGGTGACGGCGCCGCTAACGACGCGGACCACGCCCCCAGTTTGCGTCACGACGCCGGCGCCGGCGCCGCCGACCTGCAGGTCGGTTGAGACTTCAATCCACCCGCTGGTGACGTCGAGTAAGGCGGTCTGGCCGACGGCCGAGCCAACGCGAAGCAATCCGGCCCGTTGGCCGACGGCGTCGACAGCCGCCGTGCCGGTGGGAATGTCGACGTCGTCAAGGCGCGAGGGCTCCCAGCGGCGCGTCCAGTTCGACCAGTCGGCGTAGCGGCCCGTGCCATCGAACTCCAACGCGCCCGTCGCCTTGAACCCGCCCAGGTCGTTCAGGTATTCCTCCAGATTCGTGTAGCCGTCGTTGTCGAAATCGCCATTGTTACTGCCGGCGAACGGATCGAGGCCGTGCTTGCTTTCCCACGCGTCCGGCATGCCGTCGCCGTCGGAGTCGAGCGGGGCGGTCAGACTGTTGGGATTGAGGTTCGGGTATCCGGCGTTGGCGATGCCGAGCTGGTTCTCGTTGCTGATGCGCTGCCCCGTTCGGCTGAGCACCTGGTTGTGGATGAGTTGGTTGACGGCGTCGCGCGCCCAGGGCGTGGCGCCGAATTCCGCGAGCACGCGCGTATAGGCGGCGGCGGGGCTGCCCGACTGCCAGACTTCGGCCGCCGCGAACGGCGCGTCGAACCAGTTGTACTGGCTGCTGACGATGGTCTGGCTAGCCTGCGCCTGGGCCTTGGTGTAGACGATCGGGTCGTCGGCCGCGTCGCTGTCGCGGTCCAAGGCGTTGACACCGTAATACAGGTCGTAGTTTTGAGTCCGCCCGCCGGTCATCATCGGGCGGCCGCCGCTGCCACTGTTGCCGCCGCTGTTGGAAATGTAAGTATTGCCGTCGAAGTTCGCGCGCCAGTTGGGCTCGACGTTGGTCTCCGATTCGCCGGCGAGGAAGCCGTTGTGATAGTTGTAGACAACATTGTCGCGCCAATCGATGATCTGTGAACGGGCCTTGGGATTGCGCGTCTCGTTGTGGGCAAACATGTTGTGGTGGAACGAAAGCTCGCCGGCGGCGCCGCCCGTGGGCGACTGGATCAGCCCGCCGGTCGAGTGGCTGATCAATCCAAATGACACCGAGCTGTACTGGAGCGTGACCTCGTCCGCCTGCAGGTCGAAGCCGCCGTCGGTGCTGAACTCGGCCGAGATGTGGTCGTAGATGACGCGCTGGGCGTTCTCGTTGGTGTTGATAGAGTCATGGTCGGTGTTGGTGATCTTGCCGGGGCGAAAGCGCATGTGGCGGACGATCACGTCGTCAGCGCCGACGGAGAACTGGCCGTTGCGGATGCCGACGCCGCCGGGCGCCGTGTGCCCGGCAATGGTGACGCGATTGCGCGTGAGCCCGAGCTTGCTGGAGAGGGTGATCCAGCCGCCGACGTCGAACACGATCGTGCGGCCCGAGCCGGGGGCGTTGTCGAGTCCAAAGCGGAGGCTGCCGGCGCCGCTGTCGTTGAGGTTCGTCACGTGATACACGTCGCCGCCGCGGCCGCCGAGGGCAGTGGCGCCGAAGCCTTCGGCTTGGGGGAAAGCTTTGATCTGAGCGTGGGCTGGGGCGGCGAGGGCGAGCGCGCCCACAGTTCCTACCGCCATCGTCATACAGCGCCGGCAGCCGCGACACGTGTGCCCGGCGATCACTGCAAGCGCGGCCAGCCAGAGCGTCGCCGGTTCTGGAACAGCCGCATTGGTTGTCGCGGCTTGCGGCATCGTTCCAAATTGTTGCTGCCACACGATCAGATCGTCGGCGTCGACGACGCCGTCGCCGTTGGCGTCGCCGTTGACGCGACTCGTCTGCTGGTCGAGGCCCAGACCGCGCTGCCAGGTCAGGAAGTCACTCCCGTCCACGTTACCGTCGCCGTCGAAATCGGCGTTGGGCGGCGTGCTCGCGGCGACTACCGCCAGCTCGCCGGTGGTGAGGACCTTTGAAGTGTCCCACTCTAGGTTGGCGCCAAGCTGAGGAAAATCGAACGCGAACGCACCTGTCGCCGACTCGAAATCGAGCAGATCAAACGAGTCGCCGGCTTCCGGCACGTAGTCTTCGAACAAGACCACGCTCAAGGTCCCTCCTGCCTGGAGGTCGCCTAAGATATGCACCTCGTCGTAGAACGACGGGCCCGCCAGGTCGAATCGCATCGAGCCGGCGTTAATCGTGAGATCGCCTTGAATCGCCATGACCGTCGGTCCCGTGGCCGCGGCGATGAGGCCGCCGTCGTTGATCAGATCGAACGTCACGAGCTCGACGCTGAGGGTGCCGCCGGTGAACACGAATTGGCTGGCGGCGGAGGCCTTTTCAAGCATGCCGGCGCCGAGCACGCCCATTCCGGACAGGTGGTAGACGCCGACGCCGCCGGCCGCGCCGCCCAACGAGACAGGATCTGCAGACACGATGCCGCCGCTGTGGTTGACCGTAGCTGAACCGCCCGCGCCAACTTCAAGCGTGCCGTCGACGCCGATCCAGCCGGCGGTGACGTTGAGCATAGCGCTTTCGCCGGAGCCCGGCGCCACGCGAAGCGTTCCGGCGTGCTGGCCAACGGCGTCGACGACCGCCGCCCCGCTGCGAATCTCCGCGACGTCGTACCGCGATGGTTGCCAATTGTGAGTGACGGCCGGGTCCGAATTGGCGTCCCAATTCGTAATCTGGGCGTAGCGCGAGTTCGTCGCCGCGTTGAACACGATTGGCCCGGGCGCCGGCCAAACGGCAATCTCGTTGATGTACTCCTCGAGATTGGTGTAGCCATCATTGTCGAAGTCGCCATTATTGTCGGCGACGGCCGGGTTCAGGCCGCGCCCCAATTCCCACAAATCGCGCATGCCGTCGCCGTCGGCGTCCCAGTTCGCGGCCCGGTTGAACGGCGCCGCGCCCGTCGCCGGGTTCGCCCGCAGCGAAAGCAAGTTTCGCCACTCGACGCCTTCGTTGGGATCGCTGTTGAACGGATCGTCGGCCCACGCCTTGATCTTGCCCGTCCCGGTGCGGACTTCGTTGACGATGCGGGCGTCGACGGCGTCGCGGTCCCACCAGCGGGAGCCCATGTAGTCGAGGACGCGGCTGTACGCGGCGGTTGCGCCGTCGGTGACGCCGTTGTAGGTGACGGCGCCGCCGGACCACTGAGGGTTGGCCTGGAAGCTCGACGAGCCGAAATCGCTGCTGGTCAAAGCGACGCCGTCGTTCGCGTCGGCGTCCTTGTTCGTGTCCTTCAGATTGCCGGAGTGAAAAACGCGCGTGCCCGAAGAATTCGAACCGCTGAAAATGCTCGTGCCGCCGGAAGCGTTGGCGATTGCGGTCGACGAACCGCCCACGGGATTATCGCCGCCGGGCCCGGCCCGCCAGAAATTGCCGACAAAGTTGTTGAAGCTGGGCTGGCCGCCGGCGCCGGAGCCGCCCGTGCCGAGCCAGTTGTAAAAGACGTTGTTGCGGAAGTCGTTGTACGCGCCCGTGCCCACTTCGCTCCCCACCCGCGGGAGCCGGCCCTTTTGGTGAGCGTACAGATTGTGATGCACGCTGAATTTTGAGTTCGTTCCGCCTTGCAGCAGCGACCCCAAAGCGTGGCCGGTGTAGGTGACGCCCGACGCCTCCGCATCGGCTTGCGGATAATTCTGCCCTTGCGAAATGTTGCTGTATTGGATCGTGACGTTGTTCGCGAGTTCGTTGGCCGAGATCGTTTCATCCGTGCTGTAGTACGTCGACACATGGTCGACCATCAGGTTCGTACCCGTGATGTCGATCGCGTCGTAGACATAGGAGTCCGGAAAGTCGCCCGGCGTGGGGAAGACGCCGTCCTCCGGCTTGGAGAAACTCCGCATCCCATAGCCAGGCGCAATCGACACGTTACGGAGGACGGCGTTGTTACCGCTGGCTTTGACCAGCCCGCCCATGATGTAGACGGGTCCAGGCGCCGTTTGGCCAGCGACGGTCACGTCGCTGCCGAGGTTGTAGCGCGACGCGGTGTCCCAGCCATTGTCGTGCCCGTTTTCGGCGCCGTAACGCCCGAGCCAAAACACGCCGGCGACGTCGAACACGATGGTCCGCTTCGTCCCGGCGGGAAAGTTGGCGCTATTCAATCCGTAGCGGAGCGTGCCGGGCGCAGCGTCGTTGAAGTTGAGGTCCAGCTTGGTGACGTGATAGACGATGCCGCCGCGGCCGCCGGCGACGTTCGCGGCCGCGCCGTCGGCGCCCGGAAACGCAGGGATGGTTTGCGCAGCAGCGAATGCGGGCCCAAGCGCCGCCAGCGCGCACGCCGCCCCCGCACGAAGGATGGAGAATCCCGCCGTCATCCCAGCTCCTGATCCGCGCAGCCGATTGGTAAGCCCACGCCAGGCTGCGGTCGAGACATGACGAGAGCGCCGCACGGTGAACCACCCCGCAGAGCGTCTGCCTCACACTTCAGATTAGACGCCGGCGTGCATGCACTCAAGGAACCGACATTGCATTAAACCGGCGGAAAAACGCAGCATTTCACCGCTGGACTCGGGCCGTCCCGCCCTTGGCCAGGGCCTCCACCTCGGCGAGCTTTGCCATCGACACGTCGCCGGGGAACGTGGTGAGCAGCGCCCCGTGAGCCCAGCCCAGCCGCAGCGCCTCCTCCGGGGAACGGCCCTGAATGAGGCCGTAGATCAGCCCCGCCGCAAACCCGTCGCCGCCGCCGATGCGGTCGAGCACGTCGAGCTCCAGCGTCGGGCTCACATACTGTTGGCCGTCGAGCCACAGCACCGCGCCCCAGTCGTGGCGGTTGGTCGATCGCACCTCGCGGAGCGTCGTGCCCACGGCCTTCACGTTGGGAAACTCCTTGCGGACGTTGTCGATCATCGCGAAGAAATGTTGCGCGTCGAGCTTGGACGCGTGGGCCTCGACTTGCGGATCCTTGATCGCCAGGCCCAGTTGCATGTCCTCTTCGTTGCCGATGAGCACGTCGACGTGGCGAACGATCTTGCGAAATATCTCCTGCCCTTTGCCGCCGCCGCCCCACGCCGACCATAGCTTGGCCCGGTAGTTCAGGTCGAACGACGTGACCGCGCCCGCGGCCTTGGCGGCCTGCATCCCTTCGATGATCAGCTCGCTGGTGGTTTCGGACAGCGCCGCAAAGATGCCGCCCGAGTGGAACCACCGCACGCCGCCGGCAAAGATCTTCGCCCAGTCGAAGTCGCCCGGCTTGAGCAGCGCGCCGGCTTCGTTCGACCTGTTGTAAAACACGACCGGCGCCCGCACGCCGTGGCCGCGGTCGCTGTACACTGCGGCGATGTTCGGCCCGCGCACGCCGTCGCTCTTGAAGGGCTTGAAGAACGGTCGCACGCCGGACTCGCGAATCCGCGCCGTCACCAGCTCGCCCAGCGGCGTGTCGATCATCGCCGTGGCGACGCCGGTCTCCAAGCCAAAGCACGTGGCCAGATTCGCCGCCACGTTGTACTCGCCGCCCGAGACGTGCACGTCCAAGCACCGCGCCTGGCGAAACGGCAAGATCCCCGGATCCAACCGATGCACCACGGCCCCCAGCGACAAGAAATCCAGCGCACATTCGTCGTGCCGAATGTTCAACCCCGCCATGTTCATTCCTTCATTCAACGAATCGAAAATACGCTAACCACAGAGGGCGCAGAAAACACAGAGACAATCAAACAGCGAAAGAACAATTCTAACTCTGTGACCTCTGCGTCCTCCGCGGTAATTATTTGAATCAAATTGTCGTTGCCGAGAAGCCGCCGTCGACGACGATGTTCTGACCGGTGACGAACGACGACGCCCGCGACGCGGCCAGCCACACCACGGCCCCGGCGAGTTCCTGGGACTCGCCGAATCGCGCCATCGGCGTGTGGCCGATGATCTGCCCGCCGCGTTCGGTGTACCCGCCGTCCTCCTTGAACAGTAGGGCCTTGTTCTGCTCCGCGGGAAAGAAACCCGGGCTGATCGCGTTGACGCGTACGCCGCGCGTGGCCCACTCGCGAGCCAGAAACTGCGTGAGATTGATCACCGCGGCTTTGGCGGCCGAGTACGCCACGACCCGCGACAGCGGAATCATCCCCGCCATCGAGGCGATGTTGATGATGCTGCCGCGGCCGGCGGCGAGCATCCCCTCGCCGAAAATCTGTGACGGCAACAGCGCCCCGCCGACCAGGTTGAGGTCGAACACCTTTTGCCAAGCGGCCACAGGGAGCTTGCAGAAGTCGCTACCGGGCAAAAGCGTCGCCTCCGGCCGATTGCCGCCGGCGGCGTTGACTAGGATCGTGACGGCGCCCAACTCGCCGGCGATCGCGTCCCGCGCCGTGGCGAGCGACGCGGCGTCGACCGCGTCAGCAACGGCAAACGCCGCCGTCCCGCCGCTCGACGCGATGCGGCCGACGCGCTCGGCGCCGCGTTCTGCATTGCGGCCGACAACAGCCACCCGAGCGCCAAACGCCGCCAGGGCCTCGGCCATGGCGCCCCCCAGAGCGCCCGTGCCGCCGATCACCGCCGCGACCTCGCCTTCGAGGCTGAATAAGTCGGAACTCATTGACTTTTCCGTAAGCTGTCTTGGGACTGCGGCTGCAGCGCGGCGCCCCGCGGCTGGCACGCGAAGGTCGCACCGAAGATACGGCAAATTGCCAGCCCCGTCGACGCCCAAGGCGATCGCGTCGCGTTTCGACATGGTCGTCAACAGGTTTCTGGCGTCGACCGAACGTGAAACTGGGTTGACCGCCGGCCGCGCCGCACCGTCAATCGGTAGGGACCGGACGTCGCGCGACACGCGTCATTGAGGATCCGCGAATTTCCAAAACGGCCAACGACCTGGCCCGGCAGCGAATGAACGGCGCCGCTCGCACGTTGCGGCATTTCGGAACGATTTTGCAAGAATCGTCGCCTTAACGCATTCGTCCCCGTGGATACCATGGAATTGTGCTGCTATTTCACCGGCTGTCGCCAAAGTTTAGGCTCATCTGGGGCGACGCGGAAACGGGGTCGCGGGCACGCACGGGCGTGTTCCACGAGGTCGACGCAGCAGGCACGTCGCGCGGCGTTAGCGCGCCGCCGCATGTTCAAGGGATGATCCATGATCGTTGTCGATAAACACGCGCCGACCGTCCGCTCGCACGAAGCGCCCGCCGTGCCGCGCGAGTACGAGAGCCTCGCCGCCGCGGTGCGCAACGAGGCCCGCCAACAACCCATTTGGGACGTCCACACGCATCTCTACCCGCCGTCGTTCGGCACAACCTTCGGCGGCAGCTCCAATGGCGCCGACCCCAAGGGCATGATGCTGTGGGGCATCGACGAGCTGCTCACCTACCACTACCTCGTCGCCGAGGTGTTCCGCGTCGTCCCGGCTCGCGTGCTGCCATACGAAACCTTTTGGAGAATGTCGAGACGCGACCAGGCCAGCCATATCTGGAAGCACCTGTTCGTCGAACGCTCGCCCGTGAGCGAAGCCTGTCGCGGCGTGCTCACAACGCTCCAGCGACTGGAGCTTGACGTGACGGCCCGCAACCTCGACGGCTATCGCCGCTGGTTCGCCGAGCAGGATCCCGACCGCCACATCGACCGGGTGATGGAATTGTCCGGCGTGTCGCGGATCACCAT
This sequence comes from Lacipirellulaceae bacterium, assembly GCA_044867485.1. Lineage (GTDB taxonomy): Bacteria > Planctomycetota > Planctomycetia > Pirellulales > Lacipirellulaceae > Lacipirellula. The sequence continues at coordinate 8,950 of JBIOVA010000034.1, forward strand.
GACGAACGCCGTGTTCGACGACAACGAACGGCTCCGCTGGCTCGAGAATCCGCGCGTCGGCGACGATCCGCGGTTCGCCGGCGTGTTGCGTTTCGACCCGCTCCTTCGCGACTGGGTCGGCGCCGCCGCGCAGCTCACACGTTGGGGTTACCCCGCCGAGCGCGAGCCGGACGACAAGAGCGTCGAAAACGCCAAGCGTTTCGTCCGCGACTGGATCGACCGCGTCAACGCGATCTATTGCGCCGTGAGCCTGCCGCCAGAGTTTCGCTACGAGGGCGCCGACGACGGCCGCACCAGCAGCAAAGTGCTGCACCGCGTCATCCTCCCCGTGCTCGCCGAGCGCGATCTGCCGTTCGCGATGATGATCGGCTCAAAGCTCCGCGTGAATCCGGCTCTCAACGAAGGCGGCGACATGGTCGGCGTGGCCGACGTGCAGAGCGTCGTCCGCATGTGCAATGACTTCCCCGGCAACCGTTTCCTCGTGACCATGCTGGCGCGCGAGAATCAGCACGAGCTGGCCGTCGCGGCCCGAAAATTCGGCAACCTCATGGTGTTCGGGTGCTGGTGGTTCGTGAACAACCCTTCGCTCATCGAGGAAATCACCCGCATGCGGGTCGAGCTGTTGGGCGTCAGCTTCATCCCGCAGCATTCCGACGCGCGGGTGCTGGACCAACTCATCTACAAGTGGGATCATAGCCGAGAGATCATCGCCCGCGTGCTGGTCGACAAATACATCGATCTGGCCGCGACCGGCTGGCAGCCGAGCGAGGACGAAATCCGCCGCGACGTGCGCCGGCTGTTCCACGACAACTTCGAACAATTCCTCGGAACTCCCTCGGCATGAAGACGCGCTTGGCGCCCTGCGCCTTAGGCCTGGCCGCGAGCTTCGGCTTTGGCGATCGCACCGGGCTGGCGACCCCAGGTCATGTGGCGGCGCTGCGCGAAGCCGGGGGCGATATTCGCGGCATCTTCGCCCAGCAGTCGATTCGCGAGATGACGCGCACGCAGCGCTCCCCGGAAGTCGTTATGCAGGCGGCGGCCGACGCACTCGCCGCCCTCGACTATCGCGATCCTTGGTCCGCCGACGCCGATCACCTGAAGACTCTTGAGGACGTGCAGAAGACCGCGGCCGCGGGCTTCGTGTTCTTCACGCTCGACCCGTCCGACGACGTCGACCAGCAGGCCGACGGGTACGACGGAGTCCTCCTCGCGGACAAGTTTGCCGTGGCGCGCGACGCCGCGCCCTGGTTCGAAGACTACCGCGGCAAGACCGTCCGGCTCTCGACGGGTTCGATCAACTTCAACGATCGCACCTTGCAGCGCGCCGCCGTCAAGTACGGCAAGGCTATCAAACGGGCCGTCACGCTCGCTAAGCGCGCCGAAGAAGAGTCAACCCGCCACGGCCATCCGTTCGAGATCGAGTTGAGCGTCGACGAAACGGCGCAGCCCACAACCCCGGCCGAGCACTACATCATCGCCGAGCAGCTTCGCCAGGCGGGCGTCCGCCTGGCGAGCGTGGCGCCGCGGTTCATCGGCGACTTCGAGAAGGGCGTCGACTACAAGGGCGACCTCGCCGCGCTCGAAGCGTCCATGCGGATCCACGCCGAGATCGCCGAACGGCTCGGCCCGTACAAGATTTCGCTTCATTCGGGCTCCGACAAGCTGTCGATGTACCCGCTGTTGGCCCGCGTGACCAAGGGCCGCTTCCACGTGAAGACCGCGGGCACCACGTGGCTCGAGGCGCTCCGCGTGGCCGCCCATCACGACCCCGCGCTGTTCCGCGAAATCATCGAGTTCTCGCGCTCCTGCTACGACCGCGACAAGGCGACCTACCACGTGTCGGCGACGCTCGACAGCGTCCCGCCGCCCAGCGAGATTTCGGATCCCGTCAAGCTCGAACAGGTTTACTTAGAGCGGTGGAGCGAAGTCCCGGCGGGCCGCGGCTTCACGGCGCCGGGCCGCCAGATTCCCCACTGCACGTTCGGCTCGGTGATCACCGACGCCAAGCTCGGCCCCGCGATCATGGATATGCTCCGCGATCGCACAGACGAGTTCACTGAAATCTTGCGCCAGCACTTCGTGCGGCACCTCAGGGCGCTGGCCTGACACGTGCGTGCCGTCGACGCTCACGTCAGCTTCCCGGCGGCTCAAATCCGTTGGTGCGATACCAAGCCGCCGGATCGCGCTTCAAGCGCCGCAGCATCTCATCCAACGCGTCGCGCAGGCGATGCCGCGGTTCCCAGCCCAACCTCTGTCGAGCGCGGTCAATCGCGACCGGATAATGCTGGTCCGCCAGATCAATCATCCACGGCTTGATGAACGTCGGTTCGTCCTTGTCCGCCAGCTTCTCCTGCACCCAGGCCCCCGCCTTGGCGAGAACCTTGGGGATGCGGATCGTCGGCCATTCCTGGCCGTGCAACTGCTCGCCGATCCGGTCCTGCAATTCGGCGTAGCTCATCACGTCGGGTTCGGCGATGAGCAGCACCTCGTAGGGACCGAGCTCGCCGCGGCGATCCACGGTCTTGACGAGTGCGTCGATGGCGTCCTCCAGATGCACGAAGGCCTGACCGTGATCAGCGTCGCCGGGGAAGAAGTAGCTCTCGAGCTGCTTCTCGTAGATGCGGCGAATCTGCTGCGCGATGGGCACGGAGTGGCCATCCTCGTCGTAGACGCCGGCCAGGCGCAAGATCACCACAGGAATGTCGCCGCGATGCTTGCGGATCACCTCCTCGGCCTTCAGCTTCGACTCCGGATAGTCCCACGTCCCTTCGACAGGCGACGTTTCCGAAATGGTCTCGCCTTCCTCGGCGGGTTCCATGACCAGCAGACTGCTGGAGAACGCGAACTGCTCGACAGCCAACGGCCGCAGCGCGTCCAAGAGCCGTCGCGTCCCCTCGACGGTGAGCTCGTCATACAATGGACTTGGTTCGCCGGCAAAGTCGTAATACGCCGCCAGATGCACGACGCTGGCGATGTGCGAATGCTCGAGCGCCACGCGACGGACGGCCTCCCGGACGCCTTGATCGTCCGTCAGGTCGCAGTCGATAAACGCCGCGTTTTGGGCACCGTCAGCCGGCGGCTTCACATCCAAACCCACGACCCGGTAACGCCCTTCGAGCGCCGCGCCCAGCCGCGATCCAATCAGGCCCGAGCTCCCCGTGATCACGACCGTCGGCAATGCGGTATTCATGGCCAGACTCCCACCGACTGCCCCCGTAAGCCTTCTCACGCGGCCGTCGCCTTCGTTTCACGTGGCCGCGAATCCTTGCTTCGCCGCCACAGCGCGGCCCAGCCGCCGCCGAACTGCTGCCGAATTCGTCCGCCAAAGCAGGACAGCCCTGCAATCGCGATGCCCGTCGCCACGCTGTTGATCGCGCCCGTCGGCGGATACTCAATCAGCCATGGCGCCGTCATAAGCCAGAACCCTAGCGGCACATTGGTCCACCGCACCGCTCGCGTCGCCTCCCAGAGAGCAATGCAGGCGAAGCTCGCCACCAGCGGCCCGACGATGTGGTCGCTATGCGCCCCGGGCGGACCATATCCCAGCACCCCGGACGCGGCCGTCAACCAAATTCCCAGCACGACATTAACAAGCTGCGGCGCCATGAGTTCTCCTGTATGTCGGACAGCCGCTTCTTTTCGCCGTCGCTAGGCAGCGGCGGCCGGCACGCCCAGTCCCCAAAACGAACGCCACCACGACTGCCCGCGCTGCGACTCGCGTTGGACATACTGCAAACTGGCCAACACTTCGTCCATCGCCGGACCGATCATCAACACTGACACAACTCCCGACGCTAGACACAACGTGCACCAGGAGTCGAACAGCACCGGCTGTAACACAATCAACAGCACGCTGATCACGCCCAATGGCCCAACGGCGAGGCCGAACAGAATGACCATCCACGGCATCGTTCGCCACCGGCGCCGTCCGCCGATCACGCCGGCCGCGGCGTCGACCAGGTAGCTCAGGGCTCCGATCGCCGCGTCGGGCACAGGATGCGTGAGTTGCGAGACCCACGACGTGAGAATCCGCTTGCTATCGTCGCCGAAGAACGGCTCCCACACATCGCGGAGAACTCGCAGTTGGAACAAACTCAAGTAGCCTGCGATGAGAAATCCCATCGCGGCCAAGCCCACGATCGGCAGCCGTTGCGCCCACGTGCTGGGGTTGTAGCTCCACCCTGGGGGAACGCCATGTTGGTCCGCGGAGGCCATCGCACGTCGCCTGCGACTCGCGAGAAATGTTTGAGCCTGAGCCTGCCGTTGGTCAGACGTGCAAGTTGCGTTCCGATGTAGGCTTTCCGACGAGGTGCTTGTGCGAGGTTCTCCCGGCGGCCGAATTTCTTGGGCTGCCGGCGAACTCATGTCAGGGCGGCCGTGTCTTGCCGGGGGGCCGTGATTTCACGCCGATCTTGAATGTCCGACATGACGCAACTCTTTCAGATTGATGCGTTTACTGACCGCCCCTTTACCGGCAATCCCGCCGCGGTCTGCCTGCTCGACCGCCAGCGCGACGCCGCCTGGATGCAAGCCGTGGCCGCGGAGATGAACCTCTCGGAAACGGCGTTCGTGCGTCGTTTGGCCGACGGGTTTGAGCTGCGCTGGTTCACGCCCAAGTTCGAAGTCGACCTGTGTGGCCACGCCACGCTCGCGTCCGCCCATGCGTTGTGGTCGACCGACGCCGTGGCCGCTGGCGATCACATCCACTTTCACACGAAGAGCGGCATACTCAGCGCCGCGCAAGTCGGCGATCATATCGAACTCGACTTCCCGGCCACGCCGCCCGAGCCCTGCGCACCTCCTGATGGGCTTCTGACAGCATTGCCGAGCGAACCGCAGTACGTCGGCCGCACGAAGTTCGATGCCCTCCTCCTGCTCGCGGACGCAGCCGCCGTCCGCACCCTGCGTCCGGACTTCCGCCGACTTGCCAAAATCCCCACGCGCGGCGTCATCGTCACCGCCGCGTCCGACGATCCGCGCTACGACTTCATCTCCCGTTTCTTCGCCCCCGCGGCGGGCGTCGACGAAGATCCCGTCACCGGCAGCGCCCACTGCGCCCTCGGCCCCTTCTGGAGCCAGCGACTCGGTAAGCCCCGCGTCGTTGGCTACCAGGCCTCCCAGCGCGGCGGCGTGGTCCGCGTCGAACCCCGCGGGATGCGCGTCACGCTCGCCGGTCAGGCCGTTACGGTCTTGAGGGGGAGCCTTACCGAGTGAGCGGCCCCATTCACGGCGCCCCGCCGACCAACCGCCGAACCGCTGTTCATTCGCGGTCTTTCCCGGCGTCCACGGCCATTGTTGGACGCTCGCTCGCTCGCGGCCCTATGCTAAAAGCTGACGCGACGACTTTCCCAACCGTCTGCTGCAACCAAACGGACGCGGCTCGACGTTGATCTTCGTCCCCCTCTGGTCGCACGCAGTCGATTCGCTTTTCAAGCGAGGAGGCGTGCCATGCCCGTAAAAACGTTGCGCGAGTTTCTCGACAGGAACAACGTCAAGTACGTCGTGGTCAGTCATTCGCCGGCTTACACGGCCCAGGAGATCGCTGCGACGGCGCACATTCCCGGCGAAGAACTGGCCAAGGCGGTCGTTGTCAAGGTCGACGGCCAAATGGCCATGGCCGTGCTGCCGGCCTCGAGCCACGTCGATTTCGTGCTGCTGGCCGACGCTTTGGGCGTCAGCTCGGTCGAACTGGCCGGCGAGTCCGAATTCCGCGACCGCTTCGGCGACTGCGAGCTGGGGGCCATGCCGCCGTTCGGCAATCTGTACAATATGGACGTGTATGTGGCCGAAGAACTGACCGCAGACGACCAGATCGCGTTCAACGCCGGTTCGCATACCGAGCTCATCCGCATGGCGTACGACGACTTCGAACGCCTGGTGCATCCGCGGCTGATCCGTTTCGCCGTCACGGCGTGACCTCGGTTCGGCAAATTGACGGAGCCGCCGCCATGACGGCTAAAACGACGAACCTGACGCTCGTCTGTCCGAGCTTCGCGCACGGAGACGCAATTGCAGCGCGTCACACGTGCGATGGCGCCAACGTCTCACCCGAGCTCCGATGGTCGGGAGTCTCGAACAATGCCCAGTCGTTCGTGTTAATCGTCGAAGATCCCGATGCGCCGTCTGGAACCTTTACGCATTGGGTGTTGTTTGACATCCCTGGCGCCCTCCGCGGCTTGCACGAAGGCGCGGCGGGCGTCGGTGTGTCCGGCCGCAATGATTTTCGGACGATCGGCTACCGCGGCCCCTGCCCGCCGCCCGGGCACGGCCAGCATCGCTACTACTTTCGCTTGTACGCGCTCGACGTCCCTTCGCTCAAATTGCCGCTCAGAGCGACGCACCAGGACGCCGAAATCGCGATGCAATTTCACATCCTGGAGCAGGCCGAGTTGATGGGCGTCTACGAGCGCCCTCCAAGCTGACCGCGCCGCCGGACGCGGCGAACGTTACTCCTCAAACCCTTCCGCGAACGCCTCAGTCCCGTAAATCGGCAGGAGCCGGTAGTACACCTCGAGCGTCATGCAATTGAGCGCCGTCGCGTACAGCCGACCGCCTTTGTCTTTGCCGTGGTCGCCGTCCTGCGGCGCCCAACTCCCCGCGACGTGCCCTTTCATCGCCTGCCCGGCAATGAGGAAGTCTCGCATCTGCTTGTTCCATGTGTCCCACAGCGGCCCCTCTCCGCCGGTGAACTGGAACACCACCTGCGTGGCGTAGTAGTTGAAGTAGGCGTCCGTCTTCGACGGCCCCAGTTCGGCAAGCCGAGCGACGCCGCGGGCGAGCACCGGATTGTCATGCTCGGCGCCCAAGTACATCCGGCACAACAGACCGATCGCCGTCGTCGCCGGACGGAACTCGGTCTTCTCGCGCTCGTAGAAATACGCCTCGCCGCCGTCGAGCGACACGCTGTCGAGAAATAGCCCCGCCTTGGCAGGCACGATCGGCGGCACGGCCAGCTCGGCGAGATACCCGCTCTTGAGCGCCCCGATCTGCCAGCCCATCACCGACGTGTCGCCGCGCTGCCGCGGCTTGTACCGCCACCCGCCGCCCTCCGGATCCTGGGCATAGCAAGTAAAGTTGATCGCCGCTTGCGCCGGCGCCCGCAGCGACTCGTCGCCGGTCATGGCGTACGCCTCGCACAACGCCATCGCGGCAATGCCGTGCGAATACATCTCGCCGCCGTCGTAGAGCGACCCGCCGTGGGGCGTCAGTTCGATCATCGTCACGAGCGCATCGATCCCGCGGGCGACGACCTCCTCGTGCCGCCCGTCGCGCGGCGTGTTGCCCGCCCCTAAGAACGGCAGCAGCGCGAGCCCCGTCGCCCCCTTCACGCCATTCCGCAAATTCCCGGGGTGATCGCACGCTCCGTCGCAATCCTCCAGCCGATGGTCAAAACTCCAAAACCCTTCGGGATGCTGATGCCGTGCGAGCCAATCGAGCGACTCCTCGACCGACTTCTCGCTCTGGGGGCTGCCGCCCGCGCGGCGAACCAACCGAGCCCGGCCCGCGGCGCTGCGCCCCTCAAGTCCGCCCGCCGTGAAGTCCGGGAGGCCCCCGAGAGTTTCCAAGAGCGGTGCATCGGGCGAGAACGGCAGCATCTCGGCCAGCAGCGCCGGCGTCGGCGCCGCGAACGCCAATTCGTCGAGCGCCGCCAGCTCGGTCGTCTCCGCCGCGTCGTTAAACTCTTGGGGCAGCGCCTCGTCAAGCGCCGAGTCCGCCTGCAGTTCGACCGGCGTCACCTCCAGTTCGCGGATCGGCTCTTCAACCAGCTCCTCGATCTCGTCGTCCGACCGAAACACCAGCGACGCCGGCGGCACGATCGGCAACGGAAAGTAGGCCAGCCCCAACAGCACAACGAGCGCCGCGTGAACGGCCAGGCTGATCGACCAACTCGGTGCGTCCGACCGCATGAGCGACCGCCGCCGTCCCCCGCCGCGTGCGGCAGCCATGGGCGAACCGCGATCCGCGCGCCGTCCGTTGCGACGAACCGGCGGATCAGTAGCAGCCGCAGAAGAACTCGCAGGGGACGACATCGCACATCCGGAACAGCGACGTCCGAACAGAAAAGGCGGCGATGCCCCGATTGTACCACGCCGCCACGGCCTTGCCCCAGTTCCAGGGCGCCGGCCAACTGTTGCGCGCTACGCCGATAAGTCTCAGGCCGCGTTCACCGGGCGTCCCGGAGTGCATCCCAGGCGAGATACCCGAGCACGCTGGCGGCGATGATCGCGCCGATGTCCATGGTCCAACTCGCGCTGGAAAACGGGATGCCGACCGCGAGATCCGCGATGAATACCAGCGCGACAAGGCCGGCGACGACCATGCCGAAGATCGTCAAGGCCTTGGACATGGGCGATCGATACCCCGCTACGCTCAGAGATGACGGATTCAAGGCGGCTTCCTTAGACATTCCCGAACCTCTTAGTATAGTTCCCGCTGCTAGCGTGTCAGGGGGCTTCGCCCGGGCGATTCGGGCCGATTTTAGCGGGATTTCCCGGTTTTTGCGACTCTCGACGCGGAGTCTGCTCCGATCATGCCGGCCCTGCTAACGCGGAGCGGCGACGGTTGGCTGCGGGGCGCCGTCGACCGGCGCCGCGTCCAGGCCCCGCGCCTGCCGAATCTGCTGCACCTGGGCGACGATCCGCTCGATCACCCCTTGGTTGGCAGCCACGTTGAGCCAAGCCGCATAGTACGTCCAGGCGATGATTGCCGCTCCGGCCAACGCCGCCACGAGGTGAACGCTCGCCATGTCCGCCGTGCCGTCGCGGCCCGTGCCGGGGTCGGCCGCGGCGCCCAAGGAACTCACGCCCACCACCGTGAGCATCCCCATCAGCGCCAGCGGAAAGGTGCGCCGCTTGAGCCGCGTGCTCTCGGCCAGGTCGTCCGGCGGGAGGTCATAGGTCTCGGTCACTTCCTTGCACCAGCGGCTCGTGCCGATGAAGTAGGTCACGACGATGCTCTCAACGAACACCACGGCCAATGCCGCGGCGACGCCGGTGAGCATGTGCCGGCTGCGCCACGCGATCGTCGCTGCGGTGGGCGGGTCGGCGTAGAGGTCGCCGATCGTGAGGCCCAGCGCGATGGACGCCGCGTAGAGCATGAGCGAGAGCGAAGCCAGCGTGGGGAGCATGCGCGTCATGGCAGACTTACTCGAGCGTCCTTGAATCAACTTCTAAGGCGAGTCGCCGAGGTCGCGCTGCGACCGCCGGCGAAGCATCGCCCGCGCTGACAGATAGATCAACCAACAATAAAACCAGAGCGATGCCGCGGTCACGAAACCTCTGAGGTCGGCGCCGAACAGTCGCGACGTGGCCGCAATCACGGCGACGACGGCCGTCGCCTTGAACAGCGTCTTGAGGGCAAACTGCGGCTTCTCGTCGACCGCGATGGCTGGCCCGCCGTGCTCTTGTCGCCACGCGGCAATCAGCGCCTCGGCCACGTCGCGATTTTCGCTTCGGACCCATACCTCGGCCCCAACAGCGCCAAGGTTGGGGACTCCGAAGACGTTGTCGACGACGTCGCCCGTGACATGCGCATCGATGTCTGCGTTCCCCAGGTGGGCTGCCAGCGCACGTGCTTCGACGGAATTTCGCGCTTTGTAAATGAGCGCACGATCGGCGATTTCCACAAGGCGCCCCCTCTCACCGAAGCTTGCGGATCGCAACGCCTCGGCGACTCCATGTTATCTGACCTTTGCCGGCAGCGGCAGGGCGTTGCCGTGCCACGAGAGTCCTCTACAATCGAAGCGAACGCGCGTTTCGCACGCTCGATAGCCGTTGTCGGGGGATCGCCACACCGGGTCTCTATGTCCGACGTCTCGCAAAAGCCGCTGCTGGCCGTGACGATGGGCGACGCCGCCGGCGTCGGGCCCGAGGTGATCGTCCGGGCGTGGAGCGACGAGCGCGTGCACGAGTGCTGCCGGCCGGTCGTGCTGGGCCACCCCGAAATCCTGCGGCGGGCGGTTGCGCTGGTCGGCTCGCAGGCCACGGTCGACGTCATCGACTCCGTGTCGACGATCTCGCAGTTGGGGCTCGACCCCTCGGCGCCCGATCGCATGCCCTGCCTCCCGGTAGGGGCCGACGACGTCCTCGACGCCCCGCCGGGGAAAGTCGACCCGCGCACCGGACTCGCGGCCTACGAAGCCGTCGTCCTCGCCACGCGACGGGCGCTCGCCGGGCAGATCGCGGGGCTGGTCACCGCGCCGCTTAGCAAGTCGGCGCTCCACGCGGCGGGCCAGCTCTACCCAGGGCACACCGAGCTGCTGGCCGAGCTGTGCGGCGTCGACGACTTCGCGATGATGCTCTACCTCCCCAAGGCTGAGCTGCCGGACTCGCGCGCCGGACTGGGCGTCGTGCACACGACGCTGCACTGCGCGCTGCGCACCGTCCCAGGGCAGCTTTCATCGGCACTGATCGCCGCGAAGTGTCGGCTGGCCCACGCCGTGATGAAGAACGGATTCGGCGTCGAAACGCCGCAGATCGGCGTGTGCGCCCTCAACCCGCACGCCGGCGAAGAGAATCTGTTCGGCGACGAAGAAACGCGGATCATCGCGCCCGCGGTGGGCATGGCCCGCGCCGATGGCGTGGCCGCCGCCGGGCCGTTGCCGGCCGACACGCTCATGCTGCGGGCCCGCGACGGCGAGTTCGATGCGGTCGTCGCGATGTACCACGATCAGGGACACATCGCTCTGAAATTGCTCGGCATGCACCGGGCGGTCAACGTGACGCTGGGGCTGCCGATCGTGCGAACCAGCGTGGCCCATGGCACGGCGTTCGACCGCGCCTGGCAAGGCACGGCAGAGTCCAGCGGCATGGTCGCGGCGATCGTCGCGGCCGCGGAACTCGCGCGACGGAACTTCCGGTTTCGAGTGTGAAACGCGAGACGTGG
>JBIOVA010000035.1:0-16342 GCA_044867485.1 Lacipirellulaceae bacterium
AAGGCTTCGAGCACATCCGAATCAGGCACTGGGACCCCACGTGCCGCCGCTGGAACCGTGAGACGCTCGAGTCGTTTCTTGCTCAAGAGGCGACGATGCCGTCGCTGATCTTCGCCCACGGCAACACGCTGAAGCATAAGGGCGCCATGAAGCAGTGCTGGCTGATCTACCAGAAGATGCGCTGCTGCCCGGGCCAGAAGCGGCTGGTGTTCTGGTCGTGGCCCGCGCAGATCGCCATCAAGCGGCCGCTGTTGCGTCCGCGGCTGCTCATCGAGAAGAACCTCAAGATCAAGTACGTGTACTCCGAGTACCAGGGCTACTACATGGCCAAATTCGTCCAGCGGATGAGCATGGCCCAGCGCGTTACCGTCGGCGGCCACAGCTACGGGGCGATCCATGCCTCCGCGGCCGCGCACTACCTCGGCGGCGGCGAGCTCCGCGGGCTGACGCTCGCCGGGGCCAAGGCCGAGCTGCGTCCCAACTTCCGCGTCGCCAACATCTCCGGCGCTTTCGACAACGACGCCATGAACCCCGGCTGCCGCTTCGGCCAGTCGTTCGTCGCCGCCGAGAAGGTGCTCAACACCCGCAACTGCACTGACAAGACGCTCGACAACTGGCCCAATATTTCCTGCCGCGGCCGCAAAGCCATCGGCGTCACGGGGATCAACGCCAACATCCTCGGCCAGTACCGCGACAAACTCTGCCAGATCACGATGACCGCCGACGTCGGCCGGTCGCACTACATGACGCCGCACATGTCGAGCGCTCGACTGGTGAACGCCTTGTGCTGCTTTGCGTTCCCCGCTTGTGCGGACTGCGCCAATGGCAAGACGCCGGCGAAGGCCGAGAGCGCCGCGGAAAAGTTGCCTGTGGTCGAAGCGACTCCGCCGCGAACATTCCTCGACGCCGACGCAGCATAACCAACGCAGAATTTAGCTGCGTCGCTTGCGACGCGCTCGGGCGCCTTTCAGCGCCGGTCGCGACTACTGAATCGCGGCCGGCGCTGTCGTTCTCACCGGGCCGCCGCCGCGGCGATTGGCCGGCGCCGGTGGACACGAAGTGCCCGTGCTTCAGGAAGTTCAGCGGCGCGTGTCGCAAAGGGTGAAGTGCAAGCCAGTGCGCGCCCGTCATCCATGCCCTCAACGCAGTCGAGTCCCAAGGTTGGGGAGATCGCTTCGACTCCTCAGGAGCGCCTGGGCATGAAGGCTTGGAAGGTAGGCAAGTTGCGCGATCGCTTTCTCGACGCGCTTTCGCGTCGCCTCGTGGACCATCTCCGGGCGGTGCATCACGCGCGAGACCGTGCTGATCGACACGCGCGCCTTCCTGGCAACATCCTGAATCTTGGCGGGCATGCCGTGCTCCATCGCTGTTGAGCCGCGATTCAGCGCTCGACTTCGACGCGGATGTCACCGCCGGCTGACTTGAGCGCGAAGGGCGCGCCGCCGTCCCCCAAGCGGCCCGCGGTCATCTTTGCGCCGCCGGACGAAAGCGACTTCGGACGGACCGCTTCGTCGTCGACCTCGATCTCACCGTCGGCCGTCATCAGGGCGAGGTCGGCCTGCACCCGGCGCGACGCCTTCATCAGGATGTCCCCGTCGGCTGTTAGGGCGCTCAGCTCCTTCTTCACTCCGGCGCCGCCGAATTGCAGTTGGACGTCGCCGTCACTCGTGCGGACGGTCACTGACTCCGCAGCAGCAGCAGCGTCGCCGGGGCGAAACTCGAACGTGATGTCTCCGTCGCTCGCCGCAACCGTCGCGATTCCTTGTATCTCGCCGACGTCGACCACAATGTCCCCGTCGATGGAATCGGCCGTGAAGGCGCCGCCGATCACATTGGCTGTTACCGAGATGTCCCCGTCGACGGTCTTGGCCGTCAGCTTACCTGTCGCTTCGGCCTCCACGACGATGTCGCCGTCCGTCGCTACGATGTCGAGGTCCACTTCGGCGTAGGTGATCGAAATATCTCCGTCAACCGTTCGCACCGTGAGCGGCATCGCCCGCGGCAGGGCGATCGACACCACAAGATGCCGCACAGCCTTTACTCCGTCGGGGAGCGGAACCTCCTCGATTAATAAGGTCTCATCGTCGATTTCGACCTTCACATGATCCTTGAATTCGCGCCCCGGGGCCTCCGCGTATCGATCGATGTCGTCGAACGTTACGTTCGCCTCGATCTGGAGCTCAGGCTCCTCCGATGCGCTCACGGTGACGTCGGCGTTCACCATGTTGACGCGGAGCTTTTGCACCGCGTCCGGCACGTCGCGAACGTCCGTCAGCGTGCCGAGATCGAGTTTCTCCCCGCTGTCTTCTTCGGTGGATTCCGCCGCGTCGTCGGCCTTCGGCGGCGCGGCGGGCGTCTCCTGGGCCGAGTTCGTCAGTTGCGGAATCGCGGCGAAGCCGCAGCACGTCAATGCGATCGTCGCGATGGTCCACCGAGCGCTATTGGAAATCGTCGTCATGGTTGGTCTCCTTTCGTCCAGGATGCCGCGAATCCGCTCCTCGAGCGGCCACCGGCGACTCGACATCGACGTCGCTCCCAGAAGCGAACGGCCGCTAAGTTCGTCGGCAAGGCGGTAGAGGAGCGCGCAATAGTCGGGACGGTCGACGGCGCCAAGGGCGAAGTTGTCACAGATTTCTTCCCGGGCCTGATTCAAGGCGCCATTGATCAGATGCACCAGCGGATGAAACCACAGGATGCTCGCGACCACTTCTTGCAGAACAACGACTCGATGGTCGCGCCGCGCAAGGTGGCCCCCTTCGTGGCAGAGGACAGGAAAGAGCTCCGTCGGCGACAAGCTTGCGGCGCAACCGACTGGCAGGAGCACATAGTTGCCAGCGACGCCCGCGGCCGTCGGAGTAAAGATTTCGGCGCTCTCCAGCACGAGCGGAACGCTCTGCAGTCCGACGCGGCGTTGCACTCGGACCATTACGGAAGGCGATGGTTGCGGTTCCGCGGGCCGTGCTCGCGCGACGATCCGTCGCAATCGGACCAATGCGGCGGAGAGCCCCGTCAGTTTGGCAACGGCGCCAAGAACCCAAACTACGCCGAGCAGGGTCGGCAGAATGCTCCATCCGCGCGTCGCCAAAGCCCAGTCGTTCTGGCGCGAGGCATGGGAAAGAATCGGCGTCGGCCCGCTGCGGTCGGCAAGGGAGTCCGACAGGTGGAGCGGGCGCGACGCCACGGCGGCGGGCCGCGGAGTTGCCGAGACGAAGCCGATTTCAACGGCGGCTTCGCTCGTCAAAACCTTGACCGGCCCTGATTGCGTGAGGATCGCGAGGGACCAACGAGGCAGTTCAAATACGCCAAGAACCGCCGCGGCGAGGGGCAGAACGCAGACCGATGCCAAACCCGCGAGCAGAATTGCATGGCGAACGGTGGCGCGAGGCCGAAGCAGACATGTGATTCCATAGGCCGCGCCCATCACGAGCGTCGTACGCACCAGGACGTCGACGGCCAACATCGCGAGGGAATTGTCAAACGTGACCATGGTCTATCTCCGGCGCGGCGATTTCTTGGTCTTTGCCTTTTGGATGAGCGCTTCGATGCGCGCGGCTTCCGCGGCGTTCAAGCCACGGTAATCGAGCAAGGCCGTCATCAGCCGCTCGGGCGAGCCGCCGCAAACGGTGTCGATCAGCTCCATGACCTTCTGCCCGACGGCGCCGTTGCGGGGAATCGCGGCAGAATAGAAAAACGTGCGCCCCACCACCCGATGGGTGAGCCAGCCTTTTTCCTCCATGCGCTGAAGCATGGTGCGAACCGTCTCGCGGGCCAGGTCGCGGTCGGAAAGGAGTTCGCGAACTTCAATCGCCGCGACTTCCCCTTTGTCCCAGACGATCTCCATGATCTCGCGCTGGGCGGGGGACAGCGGTTCGTCGGGGAGTTTCATGCCTGCTCCATGGTTATGATGCGTCGGCATTATGGCTACAGTGTGTAGCCATGTCAAGCGCGAATGTGGCGCGACGAGAATTGATGTCCCCTCCGGCTCCCTCCCCCTTGTGGGGAGGGCTGGGGAGGGAGAGCATTGTGTGCACGTTCCAAAAAGAGCGCGTGGACCCGCTGCTTCACCCCTCCCCGAACCCCTCCCCATCAAGGGGAGGGGAACGGAGCGGTCGCTTACTTCGCCGCGGGCGCGGCCGCAGTCTCGACCGCCGCCGCCACAATCGGCCGCCGGGCGTCCGCCGACGTGAAATACCCGTGCTTCAGGAAGTTCAGCGTCGCGGCGCGAACTTCCTCGTAGTTCGGCATGAGTTGGTGGATGCCCTTGGTTTGGATGAAGTCGGCAGCGCCGAATAGCTTCATCGTCTCGATGCTCAATAAGCTGTCGTCGTCGCCGGGGATCGCCGCGAGATAGCCGGTGTCGTCGCCGCGGCCGCCGGCAATGATGCCGAACTCGAAGCTCGGCGTGGCGAGTTGCGGCTCCAGCGCCGGCCAACCTTGTTTCGGCGCCAGTTCCTTGGCGGGCTCGCCGGCGAACAGCTCGGCCAGCTCCCGCGTCACGTCGCGATCGTTGAGCGTGTCGGCAATCTCGGCCCCGTGGTTCGGCGGCGCAATCATCACCATCCGTTGGAACTTGACCGGAGGTCGCATCGCGGGCGTGAGCGATTCGAGGTCGCGCAGGTACTTGCGGACCACGATGTTCCCCATACTGTGGGCGACGAAGCTGATGTTCTCGACGCCCTCCAGATGGCGGATCACGCTGTCGAGCGACTGCGCGTAGTCATTCACCGTGAGCATCGTCGACGGATAGCCGACGTTGATGACATAGTAGCCGCCCTGTTCGCGCAGGTAATCGCTGATGCCGTTCATGAACCGCCGCCCGGCGCCCAAGCCATGCAGCACGATCACCACGTCCTTGGGCTGCGTCGGCAGCTTTTGGGAAACCTTCACGTCGTCCAGCTTCTTCAGGCACGTCTCGAGCGTGCCGAACGCCTGCCGGCGATCGTTTGGATCAATCAACCGATAGTGTCCCGTGAGGGCATGCTTCTGAATCCGCCACTCGTCGAAGATGACCTCGTCGGACCACACCCACACGCCGCCCAGCGTCGGAGCGCCCGGGCGGAACAGCCGGCCCTGGGCGTGCGCCTGGTTTAGCGCGCAGCCGCTTGCCAACACGACCAGCGCTAACAGCAAAACAAGACGGTTGATCGTCGACATCGAGATTCCTCTTCCCAAGGGATGTGGCGCGGCGCCGCCGTGCGGGAGCGCAATTCTACCTTCTCCCGAACCCAGCGCCCAACGTCGGTACGCCGGGCGCCTTTTGCCGGTTCGGGCGCATCGAGTCCTACCGTTCTCGAGCGGGAAAAGCAGGCGTTTGTTACGCTGGCGACGCGCTAGAATGGCTATCCCCCGGTAGCACTCGCGCATTAAGCTGACAGCATGTCGTCTTCCAGCTACCAGTTCGACGTGCTTGTGATTGGCGCCGGCCACGCCGGAACCGAGGCAGCGCTCGCCGCTGCGCGCATGGGCGCCAAGACGGCGCTGCTCACCACGAACTGTGACACTGTCGGCCAGATGAGCTGCAACCCCGCCATCGGCGGCGTCGGCAAGGGCCAGATCGTCCGCGAGATCGACGCCCTCGGTGGCGCCATGGGCCGGGCCATCGACGCCACGGGCATCCAGTTCCGCATGCTCAATCGCAGCAAGGGCCCTGCGATGCACAGCCCGCGGGCCCAAGCCGACAAGAAGCTCTACCAGGCCGAGGTGAAGCGGATCGTCGAGGAGCAAGCCAATCTCTCCCTCCGCCAGGAAGTCGTCGAGGACCTGCTCGTCGAACAGAACAATGAACGCGATCCACCGTTAGCCGCGACGCGCAGCCTGCGAAGCGGAGCGCTTCCCCATGACGAAGCCTGCGCCGCCGCGCGTCCCCGCATCGCGGGCGTTCGCGTCCGCGGCGACGCGATCTACCGCGCCCGCGCCGTCGTCCTCACCACCGGCACGTTCCTCCAGGCGCTCATGCACACCGGCGAAACCAAGACGCCCGGCGGCCGCGCCGGCGAGGGGACCACCGGCGGGATCAGCGCGGCGCTCGGCCGATTCGGCATCCAACTCGCCCGGTTCAAGACCGGCACGCCGCCGCGGCTCAATGGCCGCACGATCGACTATGACTGCACCGAACTGCAGCCTGGCGACGAGCGACCGCAACCATTCTCGTTCCTCACCGATCGGCTCCACGTCCAACAGCTCCCTTGCTACATCACCTACACCAATCAAGCGGTGCACGACCTGATCCGCGCGAACCTCGACCGGGCGCCGATGTACTCCGGCCAGATCAACTCGAGCGGCCCGCGCTACTGCCCGTCGATCGAGGACAAGGTCGTGCGGTTCGCCGAGAAGCCGCAGCACCAGTTGTTCCTGGAGCCCGAGGGCCGCAACACGCGCGAGGTGTACGTCAACGGCGTCTCGACCAGCCTGCCGCGCGACGTGCAGGATGCGATGTTCCGGCTGATCCCCGGCCTGGAGCACGCCGAGATCATGCGGTACGGCTACGCAGTGGAGTACGACTACGCCCCGCCCGACCAACTCTTGCCGAGCCTGGAATCGAAGCGCGTCACGGGTTTGTACTTCGCAGGGCAGATCAACGGCACCACAGGGTATGAGGAGGCGGGTGCGCAAGGGCTGCTGGCTGGCGCCAACGCGGCGCTCTCGCTCGCTGGGCGCGAGCCGCTGGTGCTCTCCCGCGACCAGGCATACATCGGCGTGTTGATTGACGACTTGGTCACCCGCGGAGTCGACGAGCCCTACCGCATGTTCACCAGCCGGGCAGAGTTCCGGCTATTGCTGCGGCACGACAACGCCGACCGCCGACTCACGCCACTGGCGTACAACCTGGGGCTGGCCGACGGCGAGCGCATGCGGCGGCTCGAAGCTAAGTCGGCCGAGGTCGCCCGCCTGGCGTCGACGCTGGAGTCGACGCGCCGCGACGGCGTCACGCTCGCCCAGCTTCTCCGCCGCCCCGAGACGGAGTGGACCGATCTGGTCGCGGAGCTGCCCGAACTGGCCGGCGCGAGCGACGACGCCGTCAGCCAGGTGGTCTGCGACATGAAGTACGCCGGCTACGTCGCTCGGCAGTTGGTCGACGTGGAGCGGCAACACCGGTTGGCTGCCAAGCGGATCCCTGCCAACTTCGACTACGCCCGGATCGTGCATCTCCGCGCCGAAGCCCGCGAGAAGCTCACCCGTATCCGACCGATCGACCTCTCCCAAGCGAGCCGCGTGAGCGGGATCACGCCGGCGGACATCGCGTTGTTGATGGTCCACCTCGAAGGCAAAGGAGCCGTTCGCTAGCGAGAAGAGTCCGTGGTTCGTGGTCCGTAGTCAGTTACAACGGACCACTGACAACGGACGACGGAGGCCCGCGACAAAATCACGCGATCGCTCCCAGAAACGCGCAACCTCAATTAGTCATTCATCTTACGCCGAATGAAGCGATGTTGACTCAACTTGCCCCGCCGTTATAATTCCCGCAATTGGCAAACCAGGAAACCTCGGCAGACACGGACGACGCTGCCGTCTAAGCAGCCTCGCAATTCTGAGTCGGCAACCGCGAGTTTAGGAGTTTACGCACCCCAGGCCGCCTGGGAACGATTGATCGAGGCTGGCAAGGATGCTCGGCCACGTGGCGCCCCAGGCCGCGTTTGTGATTCGCCTGCACTGCTGCGGACAGCGTCGCGCAGCCGCTCGCCTCCCAAGGCGGTCGCCGCGATTCGACCACGACTAAGGAGAGAGGTGGTTAGTAGCCATGAAGACCGTGTTTACCACCGGCGAAGCCGCCAAGATTTGCAAGGTTAGCCAACAGACGATTATCCGCTGTTTCGACTCGGGACAGCTCAAGGGATTTCGCGTCCCAGGCAGCCGGTTCCGTCGCATCCCGCGGGATCAGCTCTACGCCTTCATGCGGGATAACGGCATCCCCACCGACGCCCTCGACAGCGGCAAGCGGAAAATTCTGGTGGTCGACGACGACGAGGACCTCGTCGAGCTGATCGGCGACGCCCTGGACCGCGACGGCCGATTCGACGTCCGCACCGTGAACAACGGCTTCGGCGCCGGCATGCTGATCAAGGAGTTCCGCCCCGACCTGGTGGTCCTCGACATCATGCTGCCGGACATCAACGGCAAGGAAGTCTGCCACCTCGTTCGCAATGACAAGTCCATGGACGATGTGCGGATCATCTGCATCTCGGGCATGGTCGAGCAGGACAAGATTCAGGAGCTCCGCGACGCGGGGGCCGACGACTTCATGAAGAAGCCGTTCGACGTCGACCAGTTGGTAAATCGTGCTTGTCAGTTGCTCGACCTGGAAGTCGTCGCGGCCAAATAGCGGCGTCGCCCCATGAGTTCCCGTCGCCGTTCCTTCGACGAGCGATTGGAGCAGGCGAAACTCGACGCCCTCAAAGAACTGGCCTACGGCGCCAGCCACGAGATTAACAACCCGCTGGCGAACATCTCCGCCCGGGCGCAAACCCTGCTGCGGGACGAGACCGACCCCGAGCGGCGGCGCGCCCTGGAGGCGATTCACCAGCAGGCGCTGCGGGCCCACGAGATGATCTCAGACCTCATGTTGTTCGCTCGTCCGCCGCGTTTGGAGCGCCGGCCAGTCGACATGCCGCAATTGCTGAGGAGCTTGCAAGCGGAGTTGACAAGTGAGTGCGAACGCCGGGAGATCGTGTTGCATATCGTTGCCAACGCCGATCTACCCACTCCCAACGCAGACCCCGTTCTGCTTGCTGTGGCGATCAAGGCGCTGACGACAAACGCCATTGAAGCCATCGGCCGCGGCGGGCGGATCGATGTGGCGGCTGCGATCCCCGACGACGGCAACTCGTTGACCATCGTGATTCGCGACGACGGCCCCGGCATTCCCGTCGCCGCGCGGCCGCACCTATTTGAGCCGTTTTTTTCGGGCCGCGAGGCCGGTCGTGGACTGGGCTTTGGACTGTCGAAGTGCTGGCGGATTGTGACGGAACACGGCGGGCGGGTCACAGCGGCCGAAGGCATCGAGAAAGGCGCCGAATTCACGATCGAACTGCCACTCGACGCCCCCGCGGGCGCGGGCTAATTGGCTCAGGTTTCTCCCTCCGCCCGACACGCTATGCTTAGGGTATGGGCAAAATCAACGAAACCGTCCGCACCGTCAACAGCGCGGCACGCACCGGGCTGCTCGCCCTCCTCATGCTGGCCGCGAGCGTGGCGGGGTGGAAGGGCTACTCGATCTATAACGAGCCGCAACTGAAGCTCGCGGACAAGCAGCGCGAGCTCGACGCGCTGGTCGGTCAACTCGCCGCGGCGCAAACCGACCTCGCAGCCAGTAACGAGCAAGTGCACCTGCTCACAACCGAGGTCGAGCTCAAGAAGGCAATCATCGCCAAACTGGAAACTGCGATGGGCTTGCTCAAGTTGCGGCATCGCATCGCCCATCTGCGGGTCCTTGATCAAATCGAAAACGCCGAAACCGGGCAGCTCGTCTCAACCATTGAGTTCTACGAAGTGAACGAAGAGGGCGAGCCGGCCGGCCCGGGACGGCAGAAGTTTGAAATCGTCGGCGACCGCGTCTACGTCGAGTGCCTCGTGGCGAAGTTTGACGACAAGTACGTCGAAGAAAACTCGCTCGATCGCAACACGGCCATCTGCCTCTTCCAGCGCATCTTCGGCGAGCACCAGGAGCCGAAGGACGGCTACCCAATCGACCAGATTGGCTCCGTCCCGGCGTCGTATGCCCGTTATGGCGAAACGTCGGAGTACGAATCGCGGATCTGGGACGATTTTTGGAACATCGCCGCCAACCCGGAGAAGGCGAAAGCGCTGGGAATTCGCGCGGCTCACGCCGACGCCCCGTCGATTCAGGTTCGCAACGGGGTCACCTACGAGCTCGAGCTGCGGACCACGGGCGAATTCACGCTGCGGCCGCTGGGCGGCGCCGTCGAGGACGAAGCGGCGAACGACGAAGTCTAGTTCGACTCGTCGAGCAGGTCCTCGCCATAGCCAGGCGGAAAGGGGTTGCTGAGGTCGTCGTTGCGTTGGAGCGGCGGCTTCTTCGTTGACGCGTCGTCTGCGCTGGCGTCCGAGAACTCGGCGATCCAGTAGCTGATCTCGTCGGCCGAGAGGCTGGCGGCGCGGCGACACTCGGGGGGCGCGCTAAGCCGCAAGCGGTCGCGGCGGCGGACTGCGTCGACGAACCACACGTCGCTGTCGACGAACGGGGCGCGGCGGCGGCGGGCGGCGCGCTGGACGCGGTGGTCGCTGGAGACCACCAGCAGCGAGCGCGGCACGTGGTTCGCCGCGATCAGCTCTTCAAGCAGCGCGTCGGCGTCGTCGTAGTCTGAGGCGTAGCGCACCGTCATGCCGTCGAGCGTCACGGTGCGCGGCAAACCGGGCGGGGCCTCGGCGGCGTCGAAGATGATGGTTGTGTCGCGGCGTTCTTTCGGTTCGATCGCGGCGGCCAGGAACCGCAGCAGGGCCTCGCGCGAACCCTGCAAACCGGAACCGGCCCGGCCCACGAGGCCGGTCACGTGGAGCAGGTTATAGCCGTCGATGAGCAGAGCCATGCGGCACTTAACCCCCGGTCAACGACCGGGGGCTAACTGGATAGGGACGATCGACGCTCCGGCGCTCCGGCGTCTCGCCCCACTGGGCGAAGGCCTCGTGGAAGAATCTTGCGATTTGATGGTCGGCGTTGAACACGTGGGCCAACAACGCGGCGCGAATCCACATGCCGTTGCGGGCCTGACGAAAGTACATCGCCCGCGGGTCGTCGTCGATCTCCTGCGGAATCTCGCCAAAATGCTGGTCGCGGGGGAAGGGATGGAGAATGGGGGCATAGCTCTTCATCCGTTCGACCAGCGGGCGGGTGAGCTTGTAGCGGTCGAAGTCAATTGCCGCGAACGCCGCTTCATCAGCCGGGTTGTTGTGCTCTTTCTGGATGCGGGTCATGTAGAGGGCGTCGACCAGCTCGATCACGGGTTGGCCGTCGATCGGCTCCTCGAGCGAGTCGACCTCGAAGAACCGCACGCCGCGCGCCGTGAGTCGCGCGCGCAGGTCTTCTCGGAGCCGCAGCGTCGCGTTCTGCGGGGAGATGAAGACAAGCGTGACGCCGGGATAGCCGGCGAGCAGTTCGGCGAGCGACCGCACCGTGCGCCCACGACCGATGTCGCCGCAGAAGCCGTACACCTTGTTCGCCAGCCCGCGGCCAAGCGACGGATGCTGGCGGCGAATCTCGTCGAATCGGTTGGCGACGGGCGAGTCCTTGGGACTGGCGAACTGGAACGTGCGCTGCAGCGTGTAGACGTCGAGCAGCGCTTGCGTGGGATGCTGGTCGGCGCCGCTCCCCGCGTTGATGATCGGCACGCTGCGGCTGCCGTGCGAGGCCAGATCGTTCATCAGATACGCGCACGCCTCGGCCAACCGGGCCACGGGGCTGCGCATGACGATCAAGTCGAAGTAGCTGGAAAACATGCGGATCGAATCGAACCGCGTTTCGCCCTTGGTTTCGCTGGAGGTCGACGGGTCGCGGACCTCGTTGCACGTAATGCCCAAAATCTGGCACGCGGCCATGAACGACAGGAACGTGCGGGTGGACGGCTGCGTGAAGTACAGCATCGCCCGCTTGTGGTGGAGCAGGCTGAGCAAGAAGTCTTGCCCGGCGCGACTTTTCGCGAGGCCGCGAATCTTGTCGGCCGTGCCCGCGAGGTCTTCCAGGAGATCGACCGAGAACTGCGCGCTAAAGATAACGTGTCGAAGCCGCTCGTCGCGGGCGAACTCGGGGATCTTGACGGTCGTGGGCCGCTCGATGCGCGACTGGTAATGCTGAAGGTCGCGTTCGTCCTGGGTAAGATCGCGCTGATCGGTGGGGTCGGTTGGCATGGGGCTAAACCGGCAAGCGTTGGGCGGGCCATCGCCGTTGGTTATCGCACGTCGGGAATCGGGGCGTCAAGTTGGGCAAGATGCGCCCGTCGCGTCCTCCCTTATTCCGACACGCGCCAACGGAGTTTGAAAAGCTGCATCACGGCGCCGAGCAGTGCGAGGTTGTAGATCACGGCGAAGGCGAGGAAGCCCCAGAAGATGCCGACGTTGATGTTCGGCAGATTCGAGTGCTCGGACGCCTCCAGCGGCAAATTGAACGCGGCCGCGAAGGGGCTCATCGCTTGGAGCCACTCGATCGCGCCGTCCGCGGCCGTTCCGCGAGCAAAGGTCTGCACGAACGCCTGCGCTGCGCTGGGGGCCAGGAACAGCGTCGCGATAATCCCGTAGCTGGCCATCAGCGCCGTGGCCGAGCGGCGGAACAGCGTCGAGCAAAACAGAGCCGTCATCGACGTGGTGACGCACGTGAGCCCCACGATGAGGAAGTAGCCGCCCATCGTCGGCAGGTTGCTCCAGTAGTCCAGCGGCATGATGCACGCCAGAAACACGGGCCACATGAGGAACGACGTCAGCACGCTGGAGACGCGGAAGCCGGAGAGCAGCTTGCCCCACAGCATTTGCCAGGGGGTGATGAGCGTCGTCAGCAACATGTCGAGCGTACTCCGCTCGCGTTCACTGGTGACGCTGGACGCCAGGAAGACCGGCCCCACGAGCAAATTGAACAGCAGCACGTAGGCGATGTACCATGGCGCGAGCCACGGCTTCATGAACAAGCAGAAGGCCATCACGAACAGCGCCAGGCCCATGCTGATCTGGATCACGGCCCGCAGCATGAGCGTGCCTTGGCTGAAGATCTCGCTGCGGATTTCCTTGTCGTAGATGGGGTTGGCATTCTCGGGGAGAAACGTAGTGCGCTTAGGCGGGGCGAACAAGCGATCGGGAAACTGGTCGCGTTCGATGTACAGCCCGACGGCTTCCTTGGCTTCGGTCTCCAGGTCGATCGCCTGCTTGCCGCCGCTGCCGAGGTCGGGCGGACGGAGCAAGCGGCGCGTAACGTCGACCCACAAGATCGCGCCGATCGAAAGGCACGCGATCGGCACGACAGTGAACACGACCCACAGCCGCAGATTGCCCTGCGGTTCGAGGACTTGCCACACGATCACGCCGGCCAGCGCCAGCGGGAGGATGGCGAGATATGAGACCACGAGCGAGGCACTGGTGCGCGTGAAGTAGCTGCTCGTCCACAGGCTGATCATGCCGGAGAGAGCCACCGAGCAGATCATCGCCACATAGGCGGCGAACACTTCGTACAGCGACACGCCGCCCAGCGGCAGGCACAGCATCACGATCGGCAGCGAGCAGATCATCAACTCCGCCAACGGCGTGAGCGACGCGGCCAGCTTGCCCAAGACGATAGCGCCCGGCCGCAACGGGCTGGCGAGCAGCATCTCGTAGCTCTCGCGCTCCTTCTCGCCGGTGATGGCGCCCGCGGCAAAGCTGGGCGCCATGAGCGACACGAGGAGGTACTGGCCGAGGAAGAAGAGATTGACCAGCCGTTGCGCTTCGACGGGCCGCGCAAGGTCGAGCGTCTCGTTCGCCGGCCAGGCGGCGTAGACGAGTAGGCCCAGCCCGGCGATATATGCGAACAGCAAGAGAAACCCGCGCGTCATCCGAAGATTGACGACGAGTTCGCGTTGCAGGACTGGGTTTTCGAAAAAATACATGTGTCCCACCGGCCCCGTAGGGGCCAAGGCATGTAGCCAGGGGCGTCAGCCCCTGGTGTTGGTTGTGTGTTGAAATTGAGCCCCGTAGGGGCGACGTGACTTGGGATGGACTCGGAACGATGTCGCCCCGCTGGGGCTTCGGACTATGTTCGTCGCGTCATCCAGGGGCTAGCGCCCCTGGCTACATGCCTTCGCCCCTCCGGGGCGATGCCTTGTTCAACTTTCTAAATTCCTCACTCAGTACTTTCGCGGCCTTACCTTCCCTAACACCCGGCTGGGCAGGCCCTGGATTCGCAGGAACCCTTCCGCGTCGGTTTGGTCGTAACTTCCTCCGGCTTCCATGCTGGCGATGGCCGCGTCGTACAGGCTGCTCGGGCTCGTGCGGCTTTGGACCATCACGTTGCCCTTGTAGAGGCCGAGCGTCACCTCGCCGGTGACCGGCTTTTGCACCTCGCGGCTGAAGGCCATGAGGGCGTCCATTTTGGGGACGAACCAGAAGCCGTAGTACACCATCTCGGCGACTTCGGGCGCGAGCCGATCGCGGAGGTGGAGCGTGTCGCGGTCGATCGTGAGTTGCTCGAGGGCCATGTGGGCCGCGTACAGCGCCGTCATGCCGGGCGCTTCGTACACGCCGCGGCTTTTCATGCCGACGAAGCGGTTCTCGACGACGTCGATCCGGCCCACGCCGTTGCGGCCGGCGATCTTGTTCATCGCCTCGACGATCGCCAGGGGGCCGAGCTCCTTGCCGTTCACGCGAAGAGGCAAGCCAGATTCAAAGCCGATCGTTACCTGCTCGACCTTGTCAGGAGCTTCTTGCGGCGAGACGGTCATGCCGAAGTCAATGATCGAGACGCCGTCGACCGCGGGGTCCTCCAGGTCGCCCGCCTCGTAGCTGATGTGGAGGCAATTCTCGTCGCTGCTGTACGGCTTGGAGATCGACGCCTTCACGGGAATCTTCTTCGCCGCGCAGTAGTCGATCATCTCCTTGCGGCCGGGGAACGCGTCGCGGAACTTCTTGATCCGCCAGGGGGCGATGATCTTCACGCTCGGCTCCAGCGCCTCGGCGGCGAGCTGGAAGCGGCACTGGTCGTTGCCTTTGCCCGTGGCGCCGTGGGCGTAGGCCTCGGCGCCCACCTCGCGGGCCGCTTGCAGGCACACCTTCGAGATGAGCGGCCGGGCGATCGACGTGCCCAGCAGGTAGATGCCCTCGTACTTGGCTTGCCACTGCAGGACGGGGAACGCGAAGTCGCGGCACAGCTCCTCGCGGGCGTCGACAAGCTTGGCACTTTTCGCGCCGTTGTCGCGGGCTTTCTTCATGATCGCCTCGCGGTCCTCGCACGGCTGGCCGAGGTCGACGTACACGGCGTGCACGTCGTAGCCCTCGTCCTGGAGCCAACCGAGGATGACCGAAGTGTCGAGACCGCCGGAGTAGGCAAGAACGCAGCTAGGCATGGTGGGGGGTTCGGGGTTCAGGGTTCAGGAGACGTGAATTGACAGGATCACAGGATTGGCAGGATGGACAGGATGAGGGATGCGCAGGCGAGATCGATTTGCTCGCTCTGATCCTGTCTATCCTGACCATCCTGTTATCCTGTCGGTTCAGGGGTTCAGAGGGAATGGGACGCGGATGAACGCGGATCGTGCCGATTTACGCGGATTGCTTGGGAGTGAAGGCGCGGCGAATGAATTCGGCTTTGGGGCCGAAGTTGAGGATCATTCCTACTTGGTAGCCGGTCGCTTTCAGGTAGTTGAGTAACTGGGCTTCGTGTTCTTTGGCGATCGCTTCGGCGGCTTTGACCTCGATGATGGTCTTTTCTGCGACTATCAGGTCGGCGTAGTATTCGCCGACGATCTCGCCTTCAAATCGCACTGAGATTGAATGCTGTTGGCAGACATCCAAGCCGCTCTTACGAATCGAGTTGCGGAGAGCATTCTCGTAGACGCGTTCCAGGAAGCCGTAACCGAGCGTGTTGTAAACGTGGTAGAAACTCTTGATGACCTGCTCCGACACCTCCGCATGAATCATGGCTGCACTCTCAAAGTTGTCCTGTCGTTTTCCTCATCCTTCTTTTCTGATCCGCGCCAATCCGCTCAATCCGCGTTCATCCACGGCCTATTCCGAATCCTCTACCTTCGGTAACTCAGCAATCGTCAGGTTACGAAAGCGGAGGTTGGTGGTGGGGTCGTGGCCTTGGAGGCTGATCGTGCCGGGGGCCGTGCGGAGGCCGGTTCTTGGGTTGTCGTTCGGGGGGCGGTCGTCGGTCCAGTCGGTCACCTGGTCGCCGTTGACCCACACGGCAATGTGCGGGCCCGTGGCGATGATCGTCTTGGTGAACCACTCGCGGTCCTTGGCGACGACGCGGCGCGCGGCAATGCGGCGGTAGATGGCGCCGGTGCCGAAGTCGGTCGGCTCCGTCGGGTCGTTATTCTTGATGCCGTTGTGGATCTGACTTTCGTATCCGTTGGCGTACTCGCGGGGAATCGAGCGGAAGAAGACGCCGGAGTTGAGGTTGTCGCCGTCGACGTAGCAGTCGAGCTGCATGACGAAGTCGCCGTAGCTGGCGTCCGTCTCGAGGATGCCTGGCCCATTGGTGACGTGGAGTTCGGGGGCGCCCGAATCAGGATCTTCCGGTCCCCTCCCCTCGACGGGGAGGGTTAGGGAGGGGTGATGTCGCATGAGCACACGCCCCCCTCCCCAGCCCTCCCCGCAAGGAGGATTATGCATCTGCTAGCAGTTTCGACGATCACCAAACAACTTACGT
>JBIOVA010000036.1:0-28335 GCA_044867485.1 Lacipirellulaceae bacterium
GTGCATGGAAATACTCTGCAGCACGACGACGGCGAGCTTCCAGCTCCGTCGCACTGCCTTTGGTTCTCATGCAACCTACTACGGTGATAGCGGACGCCCTGGTTCAATCACCGCGCAGTTTTCAATAGAAAAACCCGCTGCCCGACGATGGAGCGGAATTCACCTCGACCTGGCTCTCCGGAAACAAGGCGCGCATCCGATCCGCCTCAGCTTCAGACGTGCCTGCGGGTAACGCGATCTGATTGTACGCTTCGTCGCCGAGCCACCGCCGCCAGCGCGGGATCTCCGGCTCATTCTCCGGGCCATGCACCCGCTGGTAACTTGAATACTGGAGCCCAATGCCGAGGTCGATTGACTCCGGTCGCTGGAACGTCGAGACAAAGCCACCCAGCCGCTCAATTCGGGCGCGCTCCGTGCGCCGCTGACTGACTCCGTGGAACAACCACGCGAGCCCGACGGCGATCCAGGTCGCCGCGAAGAAGCAGGCCCGCAACGAAAATCGAAGCCAGCGCGTCGTGAGGATGCCGTTGCTCACGCCGGCCATTGTAACCGACTTCTCCAAGAGCGCATTTCAACCTTGCGGCGTCCGGGGTCACTCCCCCGCAGCAGCCGGCTCGGCCTTCGCCACCGCCGGCGGATCGAACACGCCGATCACCGGCAGCGCATGGCCCTCTTCGTCAAACATTCCCCGACCGGCGATCGGGCTCGGCGACACCGCCGGCTCCCACCAGAACACGCCCTTGCCTCGGCCATGCGGAGTGGCCCGCACCGCGGCGTCGACCTGCTCCAAAAACTCCCGCTGCCCCGCGGGAGTTTCCGGAAATGGCCCGGGCTTGTCGCGGTACTCGGCCCGCCGCCAGTTGTACGCCGCCTCGACGACGATGATGTCCTTCTGATACTCCTCGGCCATGAACGCCAGGTTCTCGCGCAGGTCGTCCAAGCTGCCGTGCCACCACGGGTAATACGACTGGCCGATGACGTCGAACTCGATGCCGTGCTCGCGGCAGTGGTCGTAAAAGTACTTGGTCCGCTCGCGGTCGCCGCCGCGGTCGATGTGGACCATGATCAACGGCGCCGGCGCGTCG
Organism: Lacipirellulaceae bacterium; assembly: GCA_044867485.1. Lineage (GTDB taxonomy): Bacteria > Planctomycetota > Planctomycetia > Pirellulales > Lacipirellulaceae > Lacipirellula. The sequence goes on from JBIOVA010000036.1 coordinate 1,086, forward strand.
CCACGGCCCGCCTCGACGCCGCGAATCCCCGCGTTGGTCAGTTCCGCGAAGCTCTCCCAATTCCGCGGCAGCCGCCCATCGGGCCACATCATGCCGTTGATCACCTCATTGCCCGGCTGCACCATATCGGGCATCACGCCCGCCTCGCGGAACGCGGCGATTGTATCCCGCGTATACGCGAACACCGCCTCGACCAGCTCCTCGTGCGACAGCTTCTCCCACGCCTTCGGCAAGTACTGCTTCGCTGGATCGGCCCATGTGTCCGAGTAGTGGTAGTTCAGCAGGAACTTGAACCCCAGGGCCTTCGCCTCCTTCGCCGCGGCAATCGTGTACGCCAGATCGTTCGGCAGCCGCGTCGGCGTGTGGAACAGCCGCAGTCGGACCCAGTTGTAGCCGTGGTCGCGAAAAATCTGCATGCCCGGCTTCGTCTGCCCGCCGTCCTTGAACTCGATCCCCTTGGCCTCCGCCTGCGGCAGGAACGACACGTCGGCGCCGATGGCATAGTCCAGCTCCGCAGCCCAGAGGAGCGACCTGGGCCAAGCTCCGACAGCCGCCATCACCACGAACAACATCACAGCGTGCTGAAGGGTGTGCGATCGCATGTCGCGGGACTTCGTCAGATCACAGGGCATGTTCACGGGCGTTCCAGATCGAATTCGGGATGATTGGTCCCCGGTTTGACTTCATACGTCAGATCCGATGTGCCGAGGGCAAGATACTTGGCCGGCACCGCGGGCTTCGCGCTAGTCCGCTGAGCCGTTGGATCAGGTCGTCCCTGCGTCGCGCCCTCATAGGCGATGATCGCCACCTTATGCGCGCCGAGAAGCGCCCCGTCCGATTCGCCAAATGTTCCTAGCGTGAACGTGCCGTCCGCGCCAATCTGGCCCATCGCGCCGCGGCCCGCCGCCGGTTGAAAAACCACCTTCCCGCTCGTCAGCGGCTTGCCGCCAACCCGCACAATGCCGTCGACGCGCCCCAACTTGGAGTCGCCGCCGCAGCCCATCGCCGACGTGAGCGCGGCAGCCAACTGCACACACGCCAACGTGAGCCAAACGCGTCCGTCGCGGTTTTTCAGAGTCATTCGCTAGAACGGAGGGTTGTAGACTTCCTCGGACTGGCGACTGGCCATCGGCTTGAGGACGCCTGCCAGGTCGACGGTCTCCTGCAGGAAGTGGCCGGAGCCGTCGGCCATCAACACGTGGCATCCGCCGGGATGCTTGCTGCCAAAGCTCACATCATGCAGTGAGTACGCCGCCGGACGATCGTCCCACGTCGCGGCGAATTTCGCCGTATTCAGCGGGTACGCAATATTCTTGGCGTTATAAATCCAGATCGCCCACTCGGTGAGCGGATTCTCCTGGTGGGCCAGATCGTTGCCGCACAGCCAGGTCATGTGTAAACCGGCATCCCACGCCAGCTCCCCATACAGAATCGTATGGGTCGACCCGTCGGTGACGTCTTTGAACGACACCTCGCTTTCAAAATACAACGGCCCGTTGGTGCACATGCCGCCGTCCGTGTCCGGCGCTTGCGTGCACTTGTTGATCGTGTAGGTGTTTTCCGGATACGGCAGCGTCGACGTATCGCCGCCGCGGCCGCACGTCGTGGGCTTGGCCCCCATGTTCGCCATGTAATGGCACCGCAACGGCGTATCGCCAAACCGCCCCGACACCGCGATGTCCGTGTACTCCAACACTTCCTGGCTGGGGCATTTCAGAAACGGAAGCGGCGTGTCCTTCGTCTGATTGCTCTGCTCACGCCAATGAACGTCCTGGTTGACAAGGTTTAGCACGCTCTGTTGTTCCATGTACGGCAGCAGTCGCGCCTGGCTGCTGAGGCCCGTCTCACGGTCGCCGTGTGACGGAAATCGCCCCCGTGCGGCGTGAAAGTTGTGCGACGCATCGCCAAGCTGGCGGATGCGATTGAGACAGTCGGCGCGGCGGGCCGACTCGCGCGCCGCTTGGATCGCCGGCAACAAGAGCGCCACCAGCACGCCGATGATCGCGATCACGACCAACAGCTCCACGAGCGTAAAGCCACCTTGGCCCGTCTGGTTCGATCGACGCCTCATGGCAATGTCCCTTCCTAAATCCGACCCGATCGCCGCGCTCCGCCGCGACGCCACGTCAACGCCCCTAAGACCCAGGCCGCCGCCAGCGAACCGCTGGCCGGCTCCGGGACCGCAGACGCCGCGGCCACGGTCGCCCCGCCCTGGCCGTATTGCGATCTCCAAATCACCAAATCGGCCCCGTTGACGGCTCCGTCGCCGTTGGCGTCGCCTTGGGCCAGCGTGGCGCCGTTCGTGATGCCCACGCCGCGCTGCCAGAGCAGAAAATCGGCGCCGTCCACGTCGCCGTCGCCGTCGAAGTTGGCGTTCCCCGTCGCCTCGTACACAACGGCGCCAAACGTCGCCTCGGTCTCGCCGCCGAGCAAGAACTCAAACGCGACGTCGCGCGCCGCCGCCGGGTTGAACACCGTCCCCAAATCGAACGACGCGCCCGGCGCGAGCGTCACCGGGTCGAGGTTCACCTCGCCGATCTGCGCCGCGGACGGGTTGAGCAGCTCGAGCCACACGCCGCCACTCGCGTTCTGATCGTCGAGACTGTTCCACGTCCCCGGCGTGAGCGACGCCGTCGAGCTGATCACGTACCCCTCGACGTCGACGGTTGTGTTGGACGTGTTGCGAAGTCTCGCCTGGCCGTTCGTAGGATTCACCTGCAGGAGCAGGTTATTGAGCCGGGCGCCGGTGTAGTTGACGATCCCGGTGAACGAACGACCGGCCGAGTCGGAGTATTGGAACGACAGGTCATTGACTTCAGCGGCGAACGTACCGGCGAGCGGATTGTAGATGGCGCCCAGCGAGACATTGGCGCCGCCTGCCGCCGTTCCGTTACCGCTGGGCCGCAGCTCCGAGACGCTCGCCGCGCTCACCGCAGCTTCATTCCACCCGCCGCCGAACGCGCTCTGATCCGTCAAGCTGCTCCACGCGCCGGTCACGATCCGTCCTTGGGATGACGCGATCGAATAGTTGTCGAGACTGATCGCCGAGCCGCCGGGGTGGTTGATGGTGACCACGCCGCTGTCGCGATTCACGTTGAGCACCAGGATTTCATGCAGCTCCAGGTCGAGCCGTTGTCGGTTGCCGGCGACGGGCACGACGTGCGTGATGAACTGCTGGTTCGACGGCAAGGTGAGACTCGATGTGACCGTGCCGAACTGGCCAACGATCGAGTCGGCCTGCATCAGCGGCCACGCGCCGCCCACCGCCGGAGCCGCGCCGCTGAACGTGGCGTTGAGCGTGCCGTTCAGCACCGCGTTCTGGCCGATGTTGAGCGTCGCGCTCGAGGCGCCGTTGATCTGCGGCTGGTAAACGCCCGCCGGGCCGAACGTCACCGAGCCAGTCGACGCGAACGCCGCATTCGGATAAATGCGCGTCGTCCCTTGAAACGCGGCGGACGGGATGTTCACCGTGGCGGTTCCCGCGGCCACGCCGCCCATCGTGATCGTGTTGGCCACGTTCGCGGCGGAGAACAGCAGGCTCTCAGTCGTGAGCGTGCCGCCTGGTTGGACGATGAGATTGGCGCTTTGGCCCGCGCCGGCATTGACGGCGACCGTTCCGAGCCACAAGGCATTGATCGACTCGATGACGTTCAGTGTCCCGCCGCTGCGAATTTCTGCCGTGCCGTTCTGAATGAGCAGCGCCCCCGGCGGCGCCGGGTTGGGCGCTTGGACGAACGCCGTGCCGCCGTTGGCAATCACCGCCCGTTCATCGAACTGCGTCGCGTCCGGCACGAAGTTCTGGGCGTTGATTGGGTCGTTCCAGTTGGCGTTGACGTTCCAATTGGCCGCCCCCGCGGGAACCCAGTTGTAGCTCGTAGCCGTCTGGGCGAGCGCTGCCGCGCTCAGGCACGCGATCGACCCGACCGCCGCGACCCAGGCAATGAAAATCTGTCTCATAGCAAGTGACTTTCCCGTGCAGACTGCCCAGTTGTCGTTCGCTCCGACGCCTCCAACTTCTCTCGAACCGACGCAACGCCTTCTACTGCATCGAAACCTTACGACGCCCGCGCTTGGCGCCAACCGCAATGCGCCAAAGGGCCGCCAAGGCGAACCCGCCCAGAACGCCGCATCCAGGCTCCGGAATGAAGAGACTTAGTTCCGTTCCCGGCGGCGGCACATAGTTGTCGCGCCACAGCCGGAAATCGTCGAAGTTCACAAAGCCGTCGCTCGTGAGATCCCCCGCGGTGATGCTCCCCACCGTCTGGCGGAAGTTCTGCCGGATGATCACCAGGTCCGCCAGGTCGATCACCGTGTCGAGGTTCACGTCGCCCGGCCGGGACGACTCGCGAACCTGAAAGTTGTCGATGTTGTGCGTGCCGCCGCCGGTAATCGGCAAGCCGCCCTCGCCATAGGTCACCACCACGCCCGCGCCCGTGATGTTGCCCGTCAGCGGACTGGCGGCTGCCCCGCCGATGACGGCCGCCGCCCCTGGCGCCGCCGTCACGCCCGTTCCCGTCACCGTCAGGTTGTTCCAATTCGCCGCCGCGGGGAGGAAGGGAATGCTGTAGTTGGCGAACGGGCCGTTAGCCGTCGTCGGCACGGGCAGCGCATTGCGCGAGACGTACCAGTTCCCGCCATTGATCTGCACGGCGAACCGCGACCGCACCTCGTCGGGGCTGAAGCCGTTCTGAAGATCGACCGACAGCGTCACGCCGAACTGGTACGCCGTCGGATCGATCGTCGGAAACGCCTGCCCTGTCGCGCCCGTGTCGAGCGTCGTCGACGTATAGAACGCCTCCGTGGTCGCAGCGCCCGAATACGCGTACACCACGCCGTCAGCGCCGTTGGCATACAGCCGGGTAAACTGCGCGATCAGATCGTTGGCCCAGCCCGTCGTGCTGATGGGCTGATTGCCCGTCATGCCTGTCGGGTAGGGAAACGTCTCGGAGTAAATCATCTGACCGGACGCAGCCGGCGCCATCAGCATCGCGCCCAGCGCCGAAATCCAAACTCTACGAATATTCATGGGACCGTGCCTGCTCCAATGACCAAGCCATCAATTCCGCGCGGGTGCCACTGCTGGCTTGTCCAGCAGTGGCACTCTTTGTCCACGTCGCCGCCGCGCCCATGCCAGAGCCAAGCCCCCGAGCGCCAACGCGCAGCCGCTCGGCTCAGGAATCGAAATCCCAGCCCCTATCGCCGGCGGCGCATTGGCCTTCCACTCGCGGAAATCCAGCACGTCGACGAATCCGTCGTCGTTCAAATCGCCCTGCGCGCGCATCCCCACGTTTGTGCGGTAATTCGCCCGAATGATCTCGTAGTCGGCGATTGTCACGCCCCCCATGCCGTTCACGTCGCCGGGAATGACGTGGGCGGCGATCTCGACGTAGTCGTACCACACCGCCTCATTGCCCAGCGGCGCGGTCGACATCACCGTCACGAGTCCCAAGCCTTCGAGATTGCCCGCCAAATTACCGGCGGCCACGGCGCCGATCGTCGCCGCTCCGGCGTCCATCGTCAGTTGCCGCCAGTTCGCCGCAGCCGGATTGTAGGCCAGCACGTTCCGCTGCCAGGGGCTAAAGTTGTCGGTCGTCGTGAACGCCCGATCGCTGGCGTACCACTGCCCGCCAACCAAAACCGCCGGATGCACGTCAATCGTCGACCCGGCAATCAGCGCATCCTCCGTCTGAAACCAAATGATGTCGACGCCCGCGCCGCCCGTGTTGATCGGCGCGAACTCCGTCGTGTAGATCGCCCGCGTCCCGTTGGTCGGCAAATAATGGAACGCCACGCCGGCGTCGACGCCGTCGGGCGTCGCGGCCTCGTTGGCAATGCCGCTGCCGGTGTGGTCAAATACACCCGCCGCGACGCCGCCCGTCCCCGTGCCGGACGACGTATCCACCCAACCAATGGTCGGGTCGCTCAGCGGAATGTCGCCGCCCCCGATCCGTGGAAACGTCTCCGAATAGAGCTGAGCCTGGGCCGCGGCCGTCGCCCCCAGCACAAGCGCCAGGGCCGACGCCGCGATGGCCAGCCGTCGAACGCCAATCATCGCCGCTTACCTCCTGGTGGGTGCGGAACGGGTGCCACTGCGTTCACTTTTGGTGTCTGAGTCGCAATCAATCTGTGGCGGTGGGAGCCACTCATGCCAAGCGTCGCCGACGCAGCAACGCAGCGCTCCACGCTCCAACCGCCAGCAACCCTGCCGACGCGGGCTCCGGCACGGCGCTCACCTCCAGGTAATCGAAGTTCACCGTTTGATACTGGTGGAACGACGAAACCAGGCCCACGCCGGTGATGTTGCCGCTCAGGTCGCTGCCAGGCGCGGCGCCCAGCGTCACGCCGTCGGCGCCGTCGACGTCGCTCACCAGCAGCCAGTTGGCAGCCGCCGGATCGAACGCCAACGACTGCGGCGTGTAAGTCCCGCCCGTCGTGGTGTTGTCGAGGTTGCCCGTCGAAACGGCCGTCGCCGCGGCGTACCACTGGCCGCCGATCTGCACGGCCGGACGCACGTCCACCCCCGTGCCCGTTCCCGTGCCTTCGCCGAACGCATCATCGAACTGGTTCTCAAGGCGCTGCGCCCACAAAATCGCCAACATGGGAGTCGCCGAGGAGATCGGCGCGTTCTCCGTCGTGTAACTCAAGCCGGTGTTCGTCGTCATCGACGCGATCGTCGTGTTGTTGTACCACCAGTGGAATGTGTCGTAGATGCCGGCCGAGTTGCCGCCGGCCCCGATGTCGGTCCCCACCCAACCGACGTCGGCCAGCGTGCCGTCGTTGGCCTCGGCATCAGTAAAATCCTCGCGATACAACGTCACCGCCGAGGCCGAGTGGCCCGCCGCCCACGCGGCCAGCGCCAACAACGCCAGCGCCCACTTCGCACAGGTTTGCGTCATGAGAACCCTCCCATCAAAGGTGATTGACCCGAAAAGTCAGGGGACAAGAAAAGAACAAGCCGCTCAACGGGGCTCGCGAGCGCGCTTGCGAAAAGGTGTCGCCGAAAGCTCGGGGCGCCGATGCCGCCGTAAACCCCGGCCCGCAAATCGGCGCACACCCGTCCTATCCATCGCCTGCCGTGTTGAGATTCCCCCCTAGCGCGGAAGTCTTAACCTGAAATCGCCAATTCCTCGGGACCGACGACCCCCAACCCGATCGTGGCTCCCCCTACCACAGCCCCGGCAGGAATCTTTCCACAATCCCTGTAACGACTTGCGACGACCGGGGAATATAGGGATGGCCGCGGTGCGCGAACGTCGCGGCTGATCGGAGGCGGGTGCCAGCATGACGGACGATGACGACGCCAAACCGGCCGGCCCGTCGCACGTGGTCGCGATGCGCGAGTTGGCCGGGCTGTGGGTCCAGTCCCAGTCCGTCGTCTCCGCGTACATCACCGCCAACGTCGTCGACGCCCACCACGTCGAAGACCTGATTCAAGAGGTCGCCCAGGTGTGCGCCGAAAAGTTCGAGACCTTCGACCGCAGCCGATCGTTCACCTCCTGGGCCTTGGGCATCGCGCGACACCGACTACTGAAGTACTACCGCACGCGCCATCGCGACCGCCTCGTGCTGAGCGAGCCCGCACTCGCCCGGCTCGAAGCGGCGCTGGAACGCGTGCAACCCGAAACCGAGGAGCGCCGCGAAGCGCTCAAAGCGTGCCTGGGACGTATCCACGGCCGGCGCCGCGAGGTGCTCGACATGCGATACCGGCAAAATGCGAAAGTGACCGAAGTGGCCGAGCGATTCGGCATGTCCGCCTCAGCGGTCTCCGTGATGCTGCATCGCGTGCGCACGGCGTTGTTTTCGTGCGTTCAACATCACCTGGGCGGTAAAGGGGCATAACATGGCCGAGCGCGCCCAATTTGACGACGCATCGTTTGACGAGGCGCCGTTTGACGATGAAACGATCAACGAACTGCTGAACCGCTACGTCGAAGGCCAGGCCCGCCCCGACGAGATCGCCCTGTTCGAAACCCGCCTGCAAGCCGACGACGAGTTCGCCGACCACGTCTCGCGCTGGTGCCTCATGCACCGGCAGATCACCGAACTGATGACCGAAGACGCGCTCCACGAAATGATGGACCGCTTCGTGCAGGGCTCGCCCGGACCGCCGAGGCAAGTGTTTTCCAAGGCGCAGTCCGCATCGCGATCGAAGGCCGACGCGGACTTTGCCGCACGCAGACGTCGGAGTCATTGGTTGCTCGCCGCCGCTGCAGCACTCCTCGCGGTACTCGCCGGCGCGGTGCTCGTGCAGCGCCGTGATCCGACGGGCGTCATGTCTGATCCGTCGCACATCGACGTGGTCAAAAGCGGCAACAAGCCCGCAGGCGCGCAGAACATCCGCAGACCCGGCGTCGCTCCCGACTCGCTGCAATTTGACGCCAATCAGAACCGGGGCACGCCTGTCGGCGACGCGATCATCGCCACGCTCGTGCGATTGGTCGATCCCGTCTGGGCCGAAGACGCCGCCCCCCTGCAACACGGCGACCATCTCTCCGTCGGCGACCGCGTCGCGCTCGCCTCCGGCATGGCGAAAGTCACCTTCGAGTGCGGCGCCGAGGTCGTTCTCGAAGGCCCCTGCGACTTCGAAATCCAAAGCCAGATGCTCGGTTACCTCAACTCCGGCAAGATCACCGCCGACGTGCCCCGCCGCGCCTTCGGCTTCGCCATCCTCTCGCCCGGCGTCGACTTCGTCGACCTCGGCACCTCCTTCGGCGTCAACGTCGGCGGCAGCGGCCGCACCGAGCTCCACGTGTTCGACGGCGAAGTGCTGTGCAGCCCGGCGCCGGCCGATGTCGGCGCCTCGGCCGAGGCGATTCACGTGCGCGCCAACCGTGCCGTCGAGTTCGCCTCCCACGGCGCCGCAGCGAGCGACATCACGATGAACGCCGAGCCGTTCTCCGAGCTGCGCGCCCTCCGCCGCCCTGCCGGCATCGACGCTCGGCAAGTCGTGCCCGACTCGCTGGCCCTCTGGCTCGCCGCCGACGCCGCCGTGGCGACCGACCCCCAGCAGCGCGTGGTCTCCTGGCAGGACATCGTCTACGGCGACAATCAATCCGCCGAGGACGCGATCCAAGGCGAAGCCAACTCGCGGCCCGCGCTCGCCGCCAACGCCATCCACGGCCGCCCGGCGATCCGCTTCGACGGCCAGTCCGACTTCCTGCTCACCACCCCTCTCGAAACCACCGACGACCAGACCGTCGTGCTTGTCTGCCAGTTCTCGCAAAGCGCGTTCCAGCCCGGTCGCCGCTGGGGCGGACAAATCCTCAACTACGACGGCCCGCCCAGCCGCTATCTGAGCAACCTGTTGGAGCCCGGCGTCCTGCAAATCGGCGAGCCGCTTCTGGAAGAACAGTTCCAGCCCACGCTCGTCTCCGGCCAGGTGTTCGCGGGCTTCATCGGCAGCGCCACCGTCGAGGCCGGCCGCGTCGACGCCGTGCCCCTCGAGGCCGACGCGCCGGCGATTGTCGTTTACCGCTACGACTACGGCCGCCGCCAGGCCGAGCTATGGATCAACGGCAAATCCCACGGCCAGGCGCGCGCTTTCGCCCCGCAGGGCATCACCTCGCGAAAAATCATCGGCCGCCACGCCTGGATGCAAAACTTCTTCCACGGCGACCTGGCCGAGTTGCTCATCTACAACAAAGCGCTCGCCAAGGACGAGCTCGCGGCGACGACCGCCTACCTCGCCGAAAAGTACGCCATCGAGTTAGACGATTCGGACTAACCACAAAGGCACGAAGACACGAAGGGGAAGAAGAGAACAGGTGGAACACTCATTGACGCTAATCTTCTCTAATCCGGATCAGTGGTAATTAGCGCGGATTGGTGTTCCCTCTTGTCCGTCTTCGTGTCTTCGTGCCTTTGTGGTTAATCCGAGGACAGGCAATGGCAGTGCAGAGGCGGCTGGTCCTGATCGCGTTTGCGTTTGCGCTAGCGCTCGCGCCCATGGCGCGCGCCGAGTTCATGGCCGGCGCCGACCTCTCCGCCCTCGCCGTCCACGAATCCTACGGCGCCGTCTATCGCGACGACGGCCTCGCCGGCGACGCGATCGACATCTTCCGCAGCCACGGCGTCAACTGGATTCGCCTCCGCCTGTTCGTCGACCCTTCGCAGGACGACGATCCTTCGACGCCGACGCACAACAACGACCCGTTCGTGGTGAACGACCTGCCGTACACGATTGCGCTCGCCCAGCGCGCCAAGGCCGCCGGCGCCAAGGTGCTCCTCGACTTCCACTACTCGGACACCTGGGCCGACCCCGGCAAGCAATACAAGCCCGCCGCCTGGACGGGCCTCAACTTCACGACGCTCACCTCCCGCGTCCACGACTACACCCGCGACGCCGTCGCCGCCTTCAAAACCGCCGGCGCCCTCCCCGAGATGGTGCAGATCGGCAACGAAATCGCCAATGGCATGATCTGGGACGACGGCCGACTGTGGCGCTCCGGCGTCTCCGAGACCACCGAGTTCAACAACCTCGCCGCCCTCATCAGCGCCGGCATCAACGGCGCCAACGCCGGCGCCGGCCCGGGCCAGGAGCCGCTCGTTATGGTCCACCACGACAAGGGCGCGAACTGGTCCACGAGTTCGTACTACTTCAACCGGCTGCTCCCGCGCCTCGACGCCAACGGCACGCCCGTCGACATGATCGGTTACAGCTACTACCCCAAGTGGCACTACGACCCAGACAGCGGCAATGGCGACGTCGCCGATTTGCAAACCACGCTCAACAACACCGCCGCCGCGTACAACAAACCGGTCGTCGTCGTCGAAACCGGCTTCGCCTCCCGCGGCGCCGCGTCGGAGCCCACCTACGAATTCCCCGTCTCTGCCGACGGTCAGCGCGAATTTCTCGACGCCGTCGTCAATGCGGTCGAGAACGTCCCGAACGACATGGGCCAAGGCGCCTTCTGGTGGTACGCCGAAGCCCGCCCCACGACCGGCCTCAGCGTCTGGGAAGGCGGCCGCTACGGCCTCTTCGACCAAACCGGCAACCTCCTCCCCGCCATCGACGCCTTCGCCGACCTCAATCCGCCGCCGCAACCCGGCGACTACAACGGCGACGGCGCCGTCGACGCCGCCGACCTCGCGGCTTGGCAAACCGCCTTCGGCCAATCCGGCGCGACCCTCCCCGCCGACGGCAACGCTGACGGCGCCATCGACGGCGCCGACTTCCTGCTCTGGCAGCAACACGTCGTCGCCGCGAAAGCGACACCGCAAACGGCAAGCGTCCCGGAACCGCCAGCGCTCGTTCTAGCAACGGCAGCGGCGCTCATGACCGTGTGCCACTGGCGTCCCGCCAGTGCGAACCAGGTATCCGGCCGCAAGCATTCGTAAAGCGGGTGGCCCGTCCGCAGGCCACCCCTCAGTCCGTTTCTATGTACGCGAGTTTCTCCGAAACTCGCCTCGCATTTCGGAGAAATTCGACTACGTAGGCGCGGCCGCCGCCGGCTGCCGCTCCGACAGCGACCGGGATCGCCGCCGTCCCCCTCTTCGTCCCGGCGGGATGACTGCGCGGGCGTCTCTCTCGACGCCGTTAACTCTTCCCGAGAAAAGTCCACAGACGTCGCCGATGAGCGCAGACGGGAACAGAAAGAAAGGGAAGGAGAAACGCAGCACAGGCTCCTCCTCGTCATGGTCCTATCTGCGGAGATCTGCGAGATCTGCGGACACTTCTGGAATCAGAGCCCGCCGTGGCGCCCTCACGGTTCAGTTTGCTTTCTGAGACTCCATCAGTTTGTCGCAACCTGCGAAATGTCGGGCGCCATTCGCGGTCACTCGCGCCGATTCGCGGGCTAATTTTTCCTCCCCGCTTGATTTTGGGCCACGACCTCGCATACGATACATGTGTATAGATGCGCGGCGAGCGCCGCTCTTTGACATCTCACCACCTCAGCCCAGGCGGCCGCGCGCATGCCGCGCCGGAAACGCCATGCGCTCGCCGTACGCGCCGATCGTGCCGCGCGCGTTTCCAAAATGAGACTGTTGGGGCACGTTTGTCCAAGGCCGCCATCGAAACAGCTTGGCCGCCTTGTCGGCCTTGGTCCCCAGGACGCCCTTGTCGCGAGCCTCTCGAGCCCCCCAGCGGTCGCAACCGGTGGCATCGCGGACAGAACCGGTCGCTTCACGGACAGATCGCGGACAATTCCCGACCGCTCCGCCCCAGCCGCCTGCCCCAAGAATCCCCAGAAAAACGGCCCTCCGCCGCCGACCACGCCGGGCGTGAATTGTCTGGCTTGCCGCTCTGCACGGACAAGCGATTCCCGATGCAATGCGCAGAACGGCGCCGCTCTGGCGGAAGTCGCCGCCGAGCGCGATTCAAGACAGCCCGCGACACCCCACGGCGGAAGAGGCCCAGTGGGTTGAGCAGCTCCTCACGGATCTCGTCGCAAGGGGATCGCAGCGAAGGACATCGCCGGCGCCCCCCTGCCGGGTGGAAATCTCGCCCTAGTTCGAGCGGCTTGGGGCGCAGATCTCGCCCGTGCCAGGCCGTTTGGATTGCCCAGTCGTTACGGCCGGAAACTCCGGCGAAATGCGCACGGCCGGCGCCACCGCCACCGATAAATGAAGAATCCGGGTCGATGCCATTGCGGGAACTTTGATGATGGGGCGTCGTGCAACGAGCGGGTTTCCGAGGCCGGACATCCAGGGATGGAGCAACCGTGGGCCGAACGTCTTCCGGTGTACGATTGCGCGCTCTCGTTCTCTGCGGGGCGGCGTGCAGCCTGATAGCGCCGGGGACAGTCCGCGCCCAGTCGAATCCCGATGAGGCGCCCGCGGCGCATGCGACTCCGGAAGTGCTTCCTGAGGCCGTCGACGACGTGAGCGCTGACGACCTCGACAGCCTCCTCGACGCCGCGGACAACGACCTCGAGCAACTGGGGCGCGTCGACGTGAGTCAGTCCGTCGCGCCGATGTTGGGCGAAGAAGTGACGACCGTCTCGCGGCAGCCAAGCACCGTCGGCAAGTCGCCGGCGGCGGTGTTCGTCATCACGCAGGAGATGATCCGTCACAGCGCGGCCAACAACATCCCGGACGTGCTACGGATGGTTCCGGGCATCGAAGTCCGGCGGCTCGACGCGAATAAATGGGCGATCACCGCCCGGGGTTTCAACGACGTCTACGCCAAGAAGCTCTTGGTGCAGATCGACGGTCGAGTGATCTACAACCAGTTCTTCAGCGGCGTGATCTGGGCCCAACAAGACGTAGTGCTACAGGATGTTGAACGCATCGAAGTGATCCGCGGCCCCGGCGCCACGGTGTGGGGCGCCAACGCGGTGAACGGCGTCATCAACATCATCACCAAAAAGGCGGCCGACACGCAGGGCCTGCTGGCCTCCGGCGGAACGGGCACCGAGGATCGCGGCTTCAGCACGCTGCGGTACGGCGGCCAGGTGGGCGACGACCTGTGCTGGCGCGTGTACGGCAAACAGTTTGAGGAAGACGGCGGATATTTGTTCGGCGACGACTTCGACGACTGGCGGCAGGCGCGGGGCGGGTTCCGCAGCGACTGGACACCCACGCCGGACGACCTGGTCACCGTGCAGGGGGACATGTTCGACGGGGACGCCGGCGAGCAAAAGACGTTCGCTCTACCCGCATTTCCGTTCGCGACGACGGCGACCTACGACAATCACGACCAGGGACAGAACTGCGTCGTGCGGTGGAGTCACGCCATCGACGAGGCGTCGGATTGGAGCGTGCAAACCTACTACGACCGCTGGCGGCGGACGACGCCGGTGGTGGATTTGGAGCAACAGACGGCCGACGTCGACGCGCAATACCGGTTCCCCGTCGGCTGGCGACACAACGTGATCTGCGGCGCTGGCTACCGGCAGATCGACGACTTCTTCGTCGGCGATTTCTCGCTGGGGCTTGCGCCAGCGAGTCACAACACAAATCTGTTCAGCTACTTCATCCAGGACGAGATCACATTGTCCGAGGATCTGTGGTATTTCATCGCTGGGTCGAAGTTCATTCACAATGACTTCACGGGCTTCGAGTACCAGCCGTCGGTACGACTCTTATGTACGCCGTCGGAGCGCGAGACCGTGTGGGCGGCCGTGTCGCGGGCGGTGCGGACCCCGAACCGATTTGACGAGGGATTGACGTTCCGGCAGTTCCAGGCGTTCAACCCGGGGCTGATGCTGCCCGTGTTCTCGCAGATCAGCGGCAATCCCGACATCGAGTCGGAAGACCTGGTGGCGTATGAGTTGGGCTTTCGGGCGCAGCCCGCCGACGATTTTTCGTGGGATCTGGCGCTGTTCTACAACGACTACACGGATTTGAGTGCGCCGCTGCCGCCGGGAACGCCGTTCTTCGACCCGACGATTCCGGGGTTGGTCGTACCGGTGACGCTTGCCAACCCGCTAACGGCGGACTCGTACGGCGCCGAGCTGGCGAGCACATATCAGGCGCGCCGCGATTGGCAGCTCACCGGCGCCTACACGCTCTTGTATCTCGACGTCCATGCGCCGCCGACAGCGACCGACCTCCAGCAGGGTTCCAGCCCGCACAATCAGGCCTACCTGCGGTCATCGTGGAACTTGCGGCCGGAATTGGACCTCGATGTGATTGGCAGGTACGTCGACAACCTGCCGGCACTCGGCGTGTCGAGCTATTTCGTGATGGACGTGCGCATGGGTTGGCGGCCCGTCGAAAACTTTGAGTGGGCGGTGGTCGGCCGGAACTTATTTGATGATCGGCATGCCGAGTTCATCGATCGACTGTCGGGCCTGACAGCGACGGAGGTTCAGTCGGAGATGTTCACGACGCTGACGTGGAACTATTGAGCTCGCGTGTTTTGTACCTCGGCAAATGTCGCTGACGGCAACGCTTGCGACGGAATTCCTTGACGCGATAACGAGCAGAGACTGTTTCCTATTCCCCTCCCTCACAACCCTCCACCTTTCCCTGTTGTCAGGCGGACGCAATGGATTGGCGGCATTTTTCCAAGATGGCAGGGGCCTGCGGTGCAGCGGCGGCGTTGAGCGCCGTCCTAGCGCCAACGGTCTGGGCGCAGGACCCCATGTTCCTGCCCGAAGGCGACGCAATCGAGCGGTCAAGCTACCAGGCGGACGCTTCACCGTCAGCAGACGATGCGGCAGTTAGTCTTGGCGACGCACTGAACGGCGACGCCAGCGACACGGCGCCCGCCGATGATCTCGATAAGCTCATGGCGATGGACATCGACCAACTTGTGAATGTGCCGGTGGCCTCCGCCGCGGTCGGCGAGTTTCCCGACGCGGTGACGCTGAACACGGGCACGCTCACGTCGACCGCCGCGGCGCCGATCTCGCCGTCGACGGTCACGCATATCACCCACGAGATGATCGAGAAGTCGGGCGCCCGCAATCTCAACGAGGTGCTCGACATTTTTGTGCCAAACTTGCAGGTGATCCGGCATCACGCGCACTATTCGCACGTGGGCATCCGCGGCATCATTAGCGACCGCGAGGACAAATACTTACTTCGCGTGAACGGCCGCATCATGAACCAGCGGATGCTCGTGGGGGCCGATAACGAGCGCGACTTGCCGATGCTCAAGGACATCGACTTCATCGACGTGATTCGCGGCGCCGGGTCGACGACCTACGGCCCTGGCGCCATCGCCGGCGTGATCAACATCACCACGTTTAACGGCCTGACGTTTCAAGGGCTCGACGCGACGGTGCGGCAAGGGTTCGAGCAGCGCTTCACCGCCGCCGAAATGCGTTGGGGCAGGCAGTGGAGCGACGACGTGGGCGCGTTTCTGTATTACGGGTGCGCCGACCAGCCCGGGGCCAATCAGGGCGATTCGCCGGTGATCTTCGGCCGTTCCGGCGCGTTGCCGAACGGATACCCTCCCGCAGTGGCGGGCGAGCCGACGCCGTTCGGCGTTCCGAACGACGAAACGGCGCTGTTCGGCCAGGCCAAGCACAAGCTCCATTTTCAGTTCACGCACGGCACGTTCGATTTTTGGACCCGCTACACCCGCGGCAGTTACCTGAACGCCAACCAGCTTCGCAATTTGTACCGGCCGCCCTTCGGCGTTGCTCCGGCGAACGCCATTTTGGAGAATCGGCCCGGCCAAGGCGGCGACTACCAGCAGCTCACCTACTTTGGCAGCAAGGTTTTTGAGCTCTCCGACGAGTTTCAGATCATCGCCATTGGCAGCTACGATTTCTACGACTACGTCGAAACTCGCCTCACGTCCAATACCGCATCATTCTTTCCCAACCGTGAGGAGGAGCTCTACGGCCGCGTGCTGGCCCAATATTCGCCGAGCGAGATCCACGCCTTTGCGCTGGGCTACGAACACTCGCGGGAGATGTTCGGCCTGGACACGCCCTTGTCCGACCTGCCGACGCGCGGGCAGCGACTGGGGTTCATCACCGACCCTTGGACGACGAACACCGGGTCGGTGTTCGGCGAGTACCGCATCAACGCCTACGAGCCGGTGACGGTCATTCTGAGCGGCCGCATGGACGACCACACCTATGCCGACGAGCTGTTTTCGCCGCGGGTCTCGACGCTCGTGCAAATGACCGACGTCGACTGGTTGAAGTTCAACATCGGACAGTCGGTTCGCAAGCCGGGCGACGAAGAGATGCGGGCCCAGTTCCTGGCCAACGGCACCAACGCCAACGAAGAAGTCCTCCGCGGCACGGAACTACGCTGGGAACGTCGGCCCAATGAGCAATGGCTCTTGGGATCGAGTGTGTTTCATCAGAATCATGAAGTGGTCGGTTTCTCCGGCAGCATCAGCCGTTCGGTGCTGCTGGGAACCTTCGAGTCCTGGGGCTGCGAGTTCGAGGCCGTTTACAACCGCGGCAGCAACTACTTCACCGCGTCGCACGGCTACGTGAAGCTGCTCAACAGTTCGTTGGTCGACCCCGTGTTGATCCAGGGCATCAGCGCTCAGCCCTACGGCTTTGGCGACGATTTTGCAAATTGGTCGAACAATCTCACGAAACTGGCCGTGGCCCGCGACATGTCCGAGAACGTCAACATCAGCAGCTCGTTGCGCGTGTACTGGGGGTTCCCCGGCGCTCGCGACCTGGCGATGTACAACGAGACGTTGGCGCCCAGCTACAGCGGTTCGATCGCCCAGGCCGACCCGGGGTACGACAAGGCGTTCGAGGCCAACGTGTATCTCGACGCTGGGTATCAGTACCGCTGGACGGAAAACCTCTCCTGGCGGTTTGACCTGTACAACATGCTGGGCTGGTTTGACATTGACTTGAACAAACGCAATTACATCAATCGCGTTGCCGACTACCGACCGGAGGCGGCAGCGGCCGGATTGACCGTGATCGCGACCTATTGACGTTGCGCCTTTGCCACTTGATCGCAGCGACATCGACCCGTTTCGTTTTTTGACCATCGCCATGCGACGACGAAACATTTCAAGTCAGCGACGCCGACTCCGGGCGCTCATCGCTCATCCAGGCGTGTGCGCGCTCGTTGCGGGAATGCTGGCGTGCGGAGTTGTCGCGACGGCGCCGCCCGACGCGGTTAAAGCGCAAGAGGCGGTTGCCGAGCAACGCGAGTACAACGTCAAGGCTGTGTCCCTTTACGCATTCGGACGATATGTCACGTGGCCCGAATCCGTCTTCGACGACGCCAAGAGCCCCTTCGTCATCGGCGTGCTGGGCGGCAATCCATTCGGGGACGCCCTGGAGAGAATCGCGGCGAAAAAGACGCTCAACGGCCGGCCCATCGAGATTCGGCAACTGGCCTCCCCCGACGAGGGATCGCGATGCCACATCGTCTTCGTCACCCGCACCGTGACGCAGGACCTCGAGGCCAAGCTGTTCCAGCAGGCCAGCGGCAAGCCGGTGCTGTTGGTAGGCGAATCGCCCGGCTTTGCCGAGCGGGGCGGCATCATCAATTTTTATCAAACCGGCGCCAACGTGCGGTTTGAGTTGAACCCGGAGAAAAGCGCCGAGTGCCAGCTCAGCTTGAACGCCAAGCTGCTCAGCTTGGGCGCCAAGGCCTCGACGCAGAAATAGCGATCGTGCTGTTCGTCGCTCGCCAGCGCCAGTGATAAATCGCCATGCAGCCGCTGCGAAACGCCTCAATACGAACGAAGTTGATCCTGCTCGCGGGAACGGCGGTGTTCGTTGCGCTGCTCTTGTCGTCGACGGGGATCATCCTGAAAGACGTCGAGATGATCCGCGCCGCCACCGTCGAGCAGCTCGAAGTCCAGGCTCGCATGATGGAATTCAACAGCGACGGCGTGCTGGCCTTCGCCGACGCGCTCGCGGCGGAGGATCTGCTGCGGTCGATGTCGCTGCAGCCGGCCGTGGAGGTGGCGTGCCTGCTCGACGCAACGGGCAAAGTTTTTGCGGCCTATTCCAAGGATGAACAGACCCCCTTGGAACTGCCAGTCGACCTGGTTGAGGGTTCCCGCATCCACGAGGACGGTCACATCGAAATCGTGACGCCGGTGCTCGAGGACGGCGACTCGGCGGAGTTGCTCGGCACGCTTTACATTCGCGCGAATACCCAAAACATTGTGGACCACACGGCCGCGCAGCTCAAGTACATCACGCTTGTGTCGCTCGGGTCGCTGTTGGCGGCCGTCATCATCACTGCCTTCTTGCAGAACGCCATCTCCGGCCCGATTCTGCGGCTGACCGAAGCGGCGCAAGTCATCACGCGCGAGGAAGACTATTCGATTCGCGTCACTCGCCAATCGCAGGACGAATTGGGAACCCTCTACCGATCGTTCAACCAGATGCTCGATGCGCTGAAGTCAACGCACGACCAGGTGACCAACCAGGCGCAACAGCTCGCCCAAGAGGTGTCCGTGCGGAAGCGAGCTCAGGCCGACCTGCTCGGCGCCAAGGACGCCGCCGAAGCGAGTAACCGCGCGAAAAGCGAGTTCCTCGCCAACATGAGCCATGAGATTCGCACGCCGCTGACGGGCATCTTGGGCTTCGCCGACGTGCTGCTGTCCGGCGGCGACGACGGCGACCTCGCCAAGCGCCACGAGTACTTGACCACCATCCAGGCCAGCGGTCAGCACTTGTTGGGGTTGATCAACGACATTCTCGATCTGTCGAAGATCGAGTCCGGCCGGCTAGAGTTCGAGAGCGAGGCCTGCCATCCCGACCGCATCGTGTCCGACGTGGTCCGCGTGCTGCAGGTCAAGGCCGAGGAGAAATCGCTCGACCTGTCCGTGCACTGGAAGACGCCTGTGCCGCAGATCATCTATACCGACGCGGCGCGGGTGCGCCAGGCGCTGATGAACGTCGTGGGCAACTCGATCAAGTTCACGCCGCACGGATCGGTCGAGGTCCTTGGCCGCTACGTGCCGTCGCCGGACGCGTCGCAGTTGGTGCTCGAAGTGCGCGACACAGGAATTGGCATCGCACCCGACGCGCTCGAGCGAATCTTTAACCCATTCGTCCAGGCAGACAATTCGGTGACGCGGCGGTTCGGCGGGACGGGTCTGGGGCTGGCCATCAGTCGACGCATCGCCCGCGGGCTCGGCGGCGACCTCACCGCCACGAGCGAGCTCGGCAAGGGCAGCAAGTTCACTCTGTGCGTTGACGTCGGCGACGTCACTGGCGTGCCGATGATCGTCCCCGCCGCGGTCGAGAAGGTGCGCACGCCGCATGCTGCGGGCGGCGGCAAGCATCTGTTGCCGCCCGTCGACATTCTGCTCGTCGAGGATGGTGAGACCAACCGTAAGTTGATCAAGCTCATGCTCCAGCGCGCCGGCGCTCGAGTGACGATGGCTGAGAACGGCGAGGTCGGCTGCCAGGCGGCCCTCCAGCGCTCCTTCGCCGTGATCCTCATGGACATGCAAATGCCGGTGCTCGACGGGTACTCGGCGACTCGGCGGCTGCGCTCGGCGGGCTACGGCATGCCGATCGTTGCGCTGACGGCCAATGCGATGACGGCTGATCGAGAGAAGTGCCTGGCGGCCGGCTGCACGGACTATCTCACCAAGCCGATCAATCCCGACCAGTTGTTCGAGACGATTCAGCGCGTACTCTGTGCTGCTGACGACGGCGAGCTGATGTCGACCGACGAGAGGATCGCGGCCCTTATGATGGCGCGCGACGAGGAGTCCCATCTCGACTCGCAAGCTGAGCGGGACATCGCCTCAGACCTGCCGACTGACGACCGCGAATTGGCGGCGATCGTCGCCGAGTACATCGACACGCTCGACGCTAAGATCGACGAAATGAAGGAGGCGTGGGACGGCGGGCGGTTGGAGGAGCTCGCCAAGCTTGCCCACTGGCTCAAAGGCTCCGGCGGCACGGCCGGCTTCGGAGTGTTTAACCAACCGGCGGCCCGGCTCGAGCAGTTGGCAAAGCAAGCTGAGCAGGGCGACGTCCCAGCGGCGATCGCCGAATTGCGCGCCTTGCATTCGCGGCTGATCGTGCCCGTTGTCGATTGATGACGACACCAGCGGCGATTAGGGACGAGCGATTCTATTTGCCCGCCGCCGCCGCAGCCGATTTTTCGGCTCTCGCTCGTTCGCGCTTCTTCTGGTCGGCCAGCCGTTTCTGTCGCGGCGCGTCGGCCTGGCGGACTGCACATTGCGGATGGATGCCGCCCACGGAGTATGTTCGTTTCCCGCACATGGGGCACATCTTGCCAAGAGGTGCGACGAACAAAGGCTCGGGCTTGTTGGTATTCATGGCGGCGAACCCTCCAGTTGAGCCGAGCGGCGGCGACTTGCGACCAGGACCTCGTCGCTGCGAGGCCCCCGCGTTATGGGAAAGACCCGCCCGGCGAGCCAGGCTCGCCGGGCGGTCGTCAATTCACGAATCTTGTCGGCCTTGCTACGCGACGACGCGCACGTTCTCGGCACGCGGCCCCTTGGGCCCCTTGCCTTCGGTGTACTCGACTGCCTGGCCCTCGCGCAGGCTTTCGTAGCTGGCGCCCACGAGCGACGACGAATGGAAGAAGATCTCTCCCGAATCGCCCTTGATGAATCCGAAACCCTTGTCCGTCAACTTCTTGATCGTCCCTTGAGACACTTCAGTAAACTCCTGGCACGCAGCATGAATCGTCGTGCGGGGCGGCGCACCGTGCCGTATGCGACGAGCCCCCTGAGGTCGCCCCGCACGTGCGGAGCGAACGAACGTAAGAGAGCAAAATGAACCGCAACTGGCGGTTCAACTGCCGCGAAGCTGGCGCCGGGTGAGGCGCGTCGCTAAGTCGAAGGGCCGAGGTAAGAAGATAGTCCGACGTTTGGTTCGGAGCCCGTCATTGAACGCGGCCCTCACGTCGCCGGCAAAGCGTCTCGCATCGCCTTCGCTGCTCTTATGTGCCTTTTATTGTAGCAGGTTCGCAAGCGAGCGACCAGAAAACCACGAACTTTGGGCATTTCGCGAGAATCAGGGACCTTTGCGACGGTCGACGCGACGCCGAGGCACGCCCCATCGACCTCATCGGGACCCCGGGGAGCTCACGCCGCCCGGCTCGACTGCGGCGAGCGCGTGGCCACGCCGCGCAGCGAATCGCCCGCCATGAAGTCGAGCAAACGGCGGCCCGCGTCCGTCGAGACGGCGCCCGCGAGATATTCGATCGCCGCGCTGCGGCCCAGTCCCGCACGGTAGATCACGCGAAACGCCGTCTTGATCTCGCGCCGCTCGTCCGCCGCGAGGCCAGCGCGCGTCATGCCCACGCGGTTCTCGCCGATGACGGCGCCATGCTGGTCGGTCAGGAAGAACGGCGGCACGTCTTGCACCACGCGGGCGAGGATGCCGACCAGCGCCAGTTCGCCCACGCGGACGAACTGGTGGATTGCGGCATTGCCGGAGATCATCGCCCGGCGGCCCACTTGCACGTGGCCGCCCAGCAGCGCGCCGCTGACGAGGATCACGTCGTCCGCCAGCGTGCAGTTGTGGCCGACGTGCGAGTTGGTCATCAGCAGACAACGGGCGCCAATGGCCGTGACCGACCCAGGCGCCGTGCCGCGGTGCACAGTCGCTCCCTCGCGGATGGTGCACTGCGGGCCAATGCGCGTGTAACTCTCGTCGCCGTCGAAGCGACGATCCTGCGGTTCGCCGCCGATGACCGCGTGGGCGTGGATGCGGCAGCCGGCGCCGATTTCGGCGTGGCCCAGCACGACGGCCGAGGCGCCGAGGACGCAGTCGGCTCCAATGGTCACGGGACCGTCGACGACGACATGCGGGCCCAGCGTGGCGGAGGGGTGAATGACGGCGCGGGGGTCGACAACCGCGGAGGCGTGGATGGGCATGCGGCTTTCGTCTCGGGAACCGCCGAAGGGCCCGATGCAAGGATCTGCGGAGGCACGGGAGCGCCGGAAGCCGCACAGGGCGGGGATGGTCGCCGTTTGGCCCCATGGCGTCAAGGCGACTGTCGCGTGGGGCAAGTCTGGGGGCCCGGGGGACGCGTGGCGGCGACGGGGATTCTGTGCGGGGGGTTTGTGGATTTCTCGATGCTGCTGGCACGGAGCCCGCAGCGAGCAACGCGGAATAACGCACGGTTCCGACCCTGCGCGGCGCGGGGGTTTTGCACGTCAAACGCGGAAACACGCGTCGGTGCGGCAAAACTCTTGAGTTTTGTACGGTGCTTGTCATGGAAAGGTCGGCATTTGTCGAGTCGTCGGCTGCTAGGGCGTGGCAAATCGCGGAGGCTTTTGATTTTTCGGAGTCGAGTTCTGGTTTTAGCCGCTCGGCGATTCTCGGGGTGCGGCGCGCTCTTTTGAGCGAGTGGTTGTTGGGCAAAGCGCGCAATATTCGTCGCTTTGGGGAGGGGACTTCACACGGGGGGCGCGGCGTGCGCCGTGGCGGGGAAGACAGATGGGGATGGGGCATTTCACGGTCCTTACGCTTGTTCTCGTCCGCACGGCATGCTCTGTGTGAAACTGGCTTGGCTTGGAGACCCGCTAGGGCGAAATATGTACTTATGTATATATATGTAGGCTAGTGGAGGGCGCGGCCAAAAGCAAGGGAAGGCGCGAGTTGCGAGCAGGGAGGGGCGAGGAGGAGTAGGACTCTTCGCGGAGGGCGCTGGGCAAGGCCTGAGGCTTGAGACTCGAGGCTTGAGGTTTAAGGAGGGACGGATATCGGCTGTCGGCTTGAGTCGGAGTTCGCAGCACGGGGGTGCGCAGGCGGCTTGTGCGCTGAGCGCGTGCACCGCGAATGTGGCCGGTGGCGACGCGCTTGTCACGCGCCGCGGAAATAGGCGACCAGCAACAGCACGTAACCGGTCACGGCGAGGAGTCCGTGTCCCAGGATCAAGGGGATCGGCAGCGGCCGGCCCTTGAGGTGGTAGGTCGCGAACACGAACAGCCCGCCGAGTGCGGCGACAACGAAGACGCCCAGGGCGAACTGCGCGAGCTGCGGGACTCCGGTCGAGACCGCGGCGTAGATGAGCAGCGCCACGCCGGTAGCGGCGACCAGGCCGTGCCCCACGGCGAGCGCCGTGGGCGGCAGGGGCGTCCCCTTGAGGCGAATAATGACGAGCGTCAAACCTCCCAGAGCCGCCAGTCCCAAGACAATCGCCGCGGCTTGCATAACGCACCCTGTGAGTTCATCGACCCGCTTCCTGGTGGGATGGAAACCGCCCGGGCGACTCGATCCAGGCGGTCGACCGACGCCAGCGCGGGTAGTCTATCGGACGTGATTGGGGAGTCAATGGCGAGGTTTGCCTGGCGCAGGGGCAATGGGCAGCGAGGATGCTGGATGCTCGAAGGCAATCGCGAGTTGCACGTGGGACGCGTGTTTGAGGCGCTCCCTCCCCCTGGCCCTTTCCCAGGGGGAGAGGGGATGCGCGGCCGTCTCGTTGCACAAGGGCGCCGGAACATGTCCACGCGGACGAGGACATAGCATCTATGGAGAGTCAGCGGTCAAGCCCTTCGGTCGTGGCTTTCGAGGGAATTGTTGCGGCCGGACGAGGTGCGCTCAAGCATCTATGCGAAGATCGCTCCTCCTGGGGAACGTCTTCAGGAACCAGAGTTCGAAGGACGCCGCCATTCACCCGGTCGGCGGTCGCGGTCGCGCCGCCCTGCCATGTCTCGGGGTCGTCCTGGATCGTCGCCTGCGTCGGTCGCGTTGTTCAAGGTGGATTCGGGGTCACGCCGGGCGAACCGGCGCGGCGTACGGTCGCCCGCTTTTGAGGAGCGCGACCATGACGCTCAATAAACGCCGGGCGACGGCCGTGATCGCCTTCTTCTTGCCGGTGCGTTTGGCCAGCGCCTCGAATACGGCGCGCCAGCGTGCGTCGTAGCGGACGACTTGCCAGGCCGATTCCACTAGCACCCACCGCAAGAGCCGCGAGCCTTTCTTCTCGATGGCCAGGTCTTTCCGCTTGCCGGCGCTCTCGCGCCATCCCGGGGCCAGTCCGGCGTAGGCGACCGCCTGCTTCGCCGAGCGGAACCGCCGCACGTCGCCCAGTTCGGCCAGCACGACCTCGCTGGTCACCTCGCCGACGCCCGGAATCGTGCGCAACACGCGCCGCGCTTCTTGCTCCTGGTCCGTTCCCTCGTCGGCGAACAGCCGCAATCGCTGATTGGCGCGCTGGAGACGAAGCTGGAGGAAGTCGAGCAGGTCGCTCAACTCGTCGCAGCGAAAGCGGTCCGTCGGCGTCAGGTCCATGCCGGCGAGCGCCTGGCGGCCGAGCTGCGTGAACAGGTCGGGTCGGTCAGCGTTGTAGTCGGAGAGAATCCGCCGCAGTTGGGTCTTGGTCGCCGTGATCCGCTGCTGCAGATGCTGCCGATGCCGCACCAGCGAGCGGTGGGCCCGCAGCCGCGGCGTCGGCCGATGGGCCGTCGGGATCATGTCCAGGGCGAGAAACTCGGCCAGCACGCGGGCGTCAAGCTTGTCGCTCTTGCGGGTGCTCTCGGCGATCACCCGCAGCTTGCCGGGATGGGCCAAGACGACCTGCTGCGCCAGGGGTTCGACCAGCCGCACGAACCACTCGTAGCGGGCGGTCGCCTCGACCACGACGGAAAACGGCCCTAGGCTGGCGAAGAATCGCTCGATCCCCTCCTCGTCGTCGCAAAACAGCCGCCGCGAGGCCAGCGCGTCCCGCGCTTGGCTGACGACGCACACGCTGATAGTCTTCTTGTGGAGGTCGACGCCGACGTAATTCATGGCAGAAACTCCTTCTGTGGAAACAAGGGGACGAAACAACCCTCGTTTACCACGCATTCGAAGGACTGCCTACGCGGCGCGACCTCCTCTCATAGGTTCACACGGCAAGGCACTGGCAGGATGCCGGTGGCACGCGGAAGCTCACTGGCAAGATGACAATGGCACGCTCGACGGTCACTCGATTATCGACTCGTCGGGGGCCGTGCCGGTGAGGCGGATGCGGTAGGGCCACTGTTCGTCGGTTTCCGGCTTGCGGTCCAGTTCGTGAATCCAGTGCTCCGTCGGGGCGCCGGTGATGACGAGCCAGAGGTAGTTTGTGTTGGCGGGAACGGTGAACTCGGCCGTGCCCGTGGCGTCGGCGTGCGTTGCGCCGTAGACGCGCGAGCCGTCGGCCAGCGAGGCGAGGAAGCCGTAGCGCCAGCCGGCTTTTTCGGGTTGGATGCTGCGGTAGCCCTCGGCGCCGACGAGGCCAGCGAACTCCAGAGCGACCTTAGCGCCGGCCGCGGGGACTTGGAGCTTGATCGCGTTGTAACCGTAGTTCTGCGGGCACTTGTCGGGGGCGATTCTGTACCAGCCGTCGTCGAGGGCGGCGAGCAACGTGGCGTGCTGGTTGGCGTAACGGGCGGCGACTTGTTCGATGCGCGGCATGTCCCAGGTGACGAAGCGGCGCGCGGCGTCGAAGATCTCGTCGTTGAACTGCTGCTGCGTGGCGCCGGTGAGCCGCTGGTAGGCCAGGACGGGGTCTTCGCCGCGCTGGGCCTCGCGCCAGAGTTTTCCCAGAAACGCGGCGCCGTGCTTGTTCGACCAGTACTCGAGCGGGTACGCCGAGTGGTACATGTTGTCTTCATGGAGGAAGGCCAGATGGGTCTGCTTCATGAAGTCGACGAGGTGATAGTTCTCGAACGTCATCCACTCGGGGTAGACCTGCCAGAGCATGTATTGGGAAGTCATTTCGTAGATGGACCCGCCGCGGAAGGTGGGGGCGCCGTCGGCGCGCATGATGGCCTGGAAGGAGTGGCCGAGCTCGTGGGCCAGGGCGCCGTAGGGGCCGCGGTGGATGCGCGTGGCGGGCGTCCAGAGGGCGCCGATCTTGTCGTCGATGGCGCCGCCGAAGGCCGTGCCGCCGCGGCCGCCGATGACGAAGATGAGAAACTTGTACTTCGCGGCGAGCGACTTCTCCTGGTCCACCCACTGGAGCGTGTTGACGTAGTAGCCGTAGAAGCGTTCGCACTCGCTGAGGCACTCGTCGACGTTGAAGCGGCGGTTTTCGACGGCGTTGGCCGCGGGGTCGTCGCCGTATTCCTTGGCCCAGAAAAGGACGAAGTTGTCGGTGGATTTGCTGCGCTGGTGGCAGTACTCGCTGGCGGGATCGTGGAAGTCGTTGCCGCGGGGGACGGTCGTGATGCGATCCGGGAGGAGGACTTCTTTGCCGGCGGGCGCCGTCGCGGCGGATTCTGTCGCGGAGGTGGGACCGTCGGCTTCGGCGGCGGCAAGCGGGGCGGCGGTCAGGAGGAGGATAAGCGTAGCGGCGTGGAAGGACACGTGACAGTGCATCGCGATCGGTCTCCGTGCGGTGTGCACGGAGCATAGTCCCGCGAAAACGGGGATTCAATATGCAGCGAAGGCTGCGCCGCGGGCATTGCGTCGTGGGTTGGATGCCCCTTCACTCTCACCCTCTCCCGGCGGGAGAGGGAACAAGGCCCCTCACCCAGGCGGAGAGAGAACATGTCCACGCGGACGAGGACATGGCACACGGAAACCGCCTGCAGAAGGGGGGGGCAGGCACAATTAGCCCGCGGACTGCGCCCAATGAGCCAGACCGCGGCTGGGGCGTCTCGGCCGCGTGGATTGACGAATTGGGTTGGCTATGATGGGTGCGTCGGCGCCCCCGCGACTTATGCGAGGGTTTGCGCCAACGCCTCATCCAACGCTCGAGAACCGTCATGGCCAAGCGTTCGTCATCGGCCGGCGAGGAGAAGCTGAGTCGCAAGGATTTTGAGAAGGAGCTTATCAAGTTGCAGGCGGAGTTGTGCAAGCTCCAGGAATGGGTCAAGCACAAGGGTCTGCGGGTGATCGTCGTGTTCGAAGGGCGCGACGCCGCGGGAAAAGGCGGAACGATCAAGGCGATTACCGAGCGCGTCAGCCCGCGCGTCTTTCGGCTCGTCGCTTTGCCGGCGCCTTCG